>DASQEB010000484.1:0-42907 GCA_035633875.1 Thermoanaerobaculia bacterium | reverse complement strand
TCGCTCCTCTGGAGCGACGAGATCCTGGTCGTCGACTCCTTCTCCACGGACCGGACACCCGAGATCTGCCGCGGCTACCAGAAGGTCCGTTTCTTCCAGCGGACCTACTACGGCTCGGCTTCGCAGAAGAATTGGGCCATGGACCAAGTGACGAACGACTGGATCCTCATCTTCGACGCCGACGAGCGCTGCACCCCCGCCCTCCAGCGCGAGATCGAGGAGCTCCTCGCGGCCGGGCCCCGGGAAGACGCCTATACCATCAAGCGGCGCGTCTACTTCCTCGACCGGGTCATCCGCTTCTCCGGCTGGCAGCATGACCGGGTGGTTCGCCTCGTCCGCCGGGGCACGGCCCGGTACCCCAACCGCCGCGTCCACGCCGACATGGTCACCCGCGGCCCGGCGCCGGTCCTCCGCAGGTCCATGGACCACTACATGGCCGACTCGCTCGACGAGTACATCAAGCGGATCGAGAAGTACAGCTTCTGGGGGGCGGCCCAGAACTGGAAGGACAGGCGGAAGTCGGGCTTCACCCAGGTCTTCGGCCGCTCCATCTGGCGGTTCCTCCGCACCTACGTCTTCCAGCTCGGCGTCCTGGACGGTATGCACGGTCTCGTGTTCTGCATGCTCCAGGCGTACGGGACCTATCTCAAGTGGGCCCTCCTCTGGGGCTGGCACGTCAATGCGGCTCGGGGACGAAGCCCAAGCCTGCCGATCTTCGACGACGACGAGGCCACCTGGCGGGGCCTCGACGAGGGCGCGCAGCCGTCCGAGCCTTCGACCGCGGCGCGCTAGATCGGTAGCCTTTGGCATTCCGTTCCGTCCCCGCCGGGGTCGTTCTCCCGTGGAGAGTAACCTTTCCCATCCCACCGGCGTACTGATTTCCGGGAAGACATTCCATCCGGGAGGGTTGCCATGACCTCGCTCGTGCAGGATCTCCGTTTTGGGCTGCGCATGTTGCGCAAGAACCCCGGGCACTCGCTGGCCGCAGTGGCCGCCCTGGGCCTGGGGATCGGCCTCGTCACCGCCATGTTCAGCATCGTCTACGGGGCCATGCTCCGCGGGCTCCCCTTCGACGAGTCTGAGCGGCTGATGCATCTGGAGAACAACAATCCCTCTCGCGACGAGCCGAGCCTGGAGGTGTTTCTGCACGACTTCCTCGATTGGCACGAGCGCCAGACGTCTTTCGAGGAGCTGGCTGGCTACCACGACGGGACGGTGAACCTCTCCGGCGACGGCGATCCCGAGCGCTTCGAAGGAGCGTTCGTCTCCGCCAACATCTTCAAGCTCCTGCGGGTCGAGCCCCTGCTCGGGCGGGGATTCCGGCCGGAGGAGGAGTCTCCCCAGGTCCCGTTGCCCGTCGTCCTAGGCCACGGCGTCTGGCGCACGCGCTACAGCGGAGACCCCAAGGTCCTGGGCAAGCCCGTGCGGGTCAATGGCGAACCTGGGACGATCGTGGGCGTCATGCCCCAAGGTTTCGAGTTCCCCGAGAGCCAGGAAATTTGGGTGCCGCTGCGTTTCGACCCCGTCCGCCTGCAACGCGGGCAGGGGGATACGTTGGAGGTCCTCGGGCGCCTCCGCGACGGCGTCACCCTGGAGGCCGCCCGGACGGAGATGGAAGGGATCGCGGGGGCCCTCGCGGCCGAGCACCCGAAGACCCACGAAGGTCGGAGCGCCGTGGTCAAGCCCTGGATCGAGGAGGAGATGGGACCCGAGATCGCGGGCCTGCTCTGGACCATGCTAGGGGCCTGCATCGCCGTCCTCCTGATCGCCTGCGCCAATGTCGCGAGCCTGATGACGGCCAAGGCGTCGCGCCGCACCCGCGAGATCGTCATCCGTTCCGCCCTGGGCGCGAGCCGGGGGCGGGTGATCGTCCAGCTTCTTGTCGAGAGCCTCGTGGTGGCCGCGCTCGGCGCCCTGATCGGTGTGCTCCTGGCCCGCTGGGGCATCCAGATCTTCAACTCCGTCCTCAGTGAGATGGACCCTCCCTTTTGGCTCCGCTTCGCGGTCGACCTCCCGGCCCTGCTGTTCGCCTTCGGGACGACCCTGGTGGCGGCCGTGGTCTCCGGCCTGATGCCGGCGCTCCAGGCCTCCCGGACCGACCTGAACGAGGTGCTCAAGGACGAGGGGCGCGGCTCCTCCAGCCTGCGCGTCGGCTGGATGACCCGCGTCGTAGTCGTGGGCGAGGTCGCCTGCTCCTGTCTCCTGCTGGTCAGCGCCGGGCTGATGATCAAGAGCGTCGTCAACATCCAGAAGCTGGACCTGGGGTTCGATCCGGGGAACGTCTTCACGGCGCGGATCGCCCTGTTCGAGACCACCTATCCGGAGGAGGCCCAGCGGGTCCGCTTCGCCGAGCAGCTCCTGGAGAGGCTCGCGGCCCAGCCGGGCGTCACCTCGGCCGCGGCCATGACCAGCTTCCCCGGCCTCGGCTCATGGATTCAACAATACGAGTTGGAGGGGAAGACCTACTCCACGGAGAGGGACTACCCCGTCACCAACACCGCCCGGATCACCCCGCCCTACTTCGAGACCTTCGGCGTCCGGCTCCTCGCCGGGCGGGGTTTCGGGCCGCTCGACACCCTGGAAAGCCTTCCCGTGGTCATCGTCAATAAGAGCTTTGCCGAGAGGGTCTGGCCGGGGGAGGACCCCATCGGAAAGCGCATCCGGCTGAGGCCTGGTGACGGCGAAGCCCCCGAGCCCTGGCGGACCGTCGTGGGGGTCGCGCCGAACCTGCAGATGGAGGGGCTGAACAGCGAGGGGAGGCCCGACGGCTTCTACCTCCCTCTCTTCCAGGAGTTCCCGAATTTCTTCAGCATCGCCGTCAAGACCCGAGCTGGCGATCCCCTGGCCCTGACGTCCACGGTGCGCGAGCAGGTCATCGCCCTGGACGCGGACCTCCCCATCTACTTCGTCCGCTCGATGGAGGAGAACCTATCCCGGGCGAGCTTCTTCCCCAACCTGTTCGGCAGCCTGTTTGCCATCTTCGGCATTGCGGCGCTCCTCCTCGCGTCGATGGGCATCTACGGCGTGATCGCCTTCTCAGTCCACCAGCGCACCCAGGAGATCGGCATCCGTATGGCCCTGGGCGCCCAGCGGGAGAGCGTGTTCCGAATGATCCTGCGCCAGGGCATGCTCCAGCTCTTGTTGGGACTCTCGGCGGGTCTGGCGGCGGCCGTCTTCGCCTCCAGCCTTCTCGCCAGCTTTCTCTTCAAGGTGGAGCCCCGGGACCCGGCGACCTTTGCCATCGTCTCCGGGCTCCTCGCCGGGGTGGCCCTCCTGGCCTGCTGGATTCCCGCCCAGAAGGCCATGCGGACCGATCCCCTGGTGGCGATCCGGTACGATTAGGCCCGTGGAAGAGATCGCGAACAGGGTCCTTGCCCATCTCCGGGAGCGGCGGGAGGAGATGGGCGGGCTCACACGCGACCTCGCCCTCCTCGAATCCCCCTCTCACGATCCGGCCGCCCAGGAGCCGGTCTTCGCCCGCCTCGCCGTGGAGCTGGCGCGGGCTGGCTTCCGCACCCGACGCTTCGCGGGCCGGCAGACGGGCGGCCAGCTCTGGGCCGTGCCGCGGTTGCGCCCCAGGGGCCGGCCAGCGCAACTCGTCCTCGGGCACTGCGACACCGTCTGGCCCGTGGGCACCCTGGAGCGCATGCCGGTGGAGACGCGGGACGGTCGCCTCGCCGGGCCCGGCGTCTTCGACATGAAGGGGGGGCTCGTCCTGGGAATCTTCGCCCTGCGGACGCTCCGCGAGCTCAGGCTGGAGCCGCCGTTGACGCCGGTCGTGTTCATCAACTCCGACGAGGAGATCGGCAGCGTTGAGTCCCTCGGCCGCGTCCACCTCCTGGCGCGCCACGTGCGGCGCGTCTTCGTGCTGGAGCCGCCGCTCGGTCCCGAGGGGAGGCTCAAGACCCGTCGTAAGGGGTCGCTCCGCTTCTCAATCCGGGTCCGCGGTCGGGCGGCCCACTCGGGGCTCGATCCCGAGAAGGGGGCGAGCGCGATCCGTGAACTGACCCACGTCATCCAGACCCTCTACGGGCTGGCCGATCCGGAGCGGGGCATCACCGTCAACGTCGGAGTCGTGCAGGGAGGTCTGCGGGCCAACATGGTCGCCCCCGAGGCTCGGGCCGAGTTCGACGTGCGGGTGCTCACCTGGGAGGACGCTTTCCGTCTGGAACGCGAGATCCGGGGCCTCGTCCCCACCACGCAAGGCACGACCCTGGAGGTCCTGGGCGGCATCGACCGGCCCCCGCTGGAAGCCACCCCCGGCAATCGGGCGCTCTGGGAGGCGGCCCGGCGGAGCGCGGAGATGCTGGGTTTCGAGCTGGGCGAGGGCACGTCCGGAGGCGCTTCGGACGGCAGCCTCACCAGCCGGATCGTCCCCACCCTGGACGGTCTGGGAGCTGTGGGCGACGGCGCCCACGCCGTCCACGAGCACGTCGTCCTGGACCGCATGCCCGAGAGGGCGGCGCTCCTGGCATTACTTCTGCTTTCACCTCCGGCCGAGAGGTGAGAAGTTTTCCGTCCCCCGGACGTATAAGACTAAACACCGTGGCCCACCGGGGGGCCGCCGTTCCGGGTAAGGGGGTTGTCGTGAAGCAGTCCGCTGTCGTCGCAGTCCTCGCCGTTGTCTTCCTGCTCCCAGCTCTCTCCTTTGGGGCGAGCCCGACCCTCACCAAGTCCGACATCCGGCAGGCCGAGCAGTGGCTCGCCGACCTCGGCTTCTGGACGGGTCCCATCGACGGAGTCTGGGACGGCTCCTCGCGCCATGCCCTGGTCGCCTTCCAAAAGATCCAGAAGGCGAAGCCCACCGGCCGCCTCACCCGGGCGGAGTGGAACGCCCTGTCGGTCGCGGTCACGCCCCGGCCACGCTACACGTCCGGGCCCCACATCGAGGTGGACATCGACCGTCAGATCCTCTTTCTGGTCGACGCCGAGGGCAAGGTGGGCAACATCCTCCCCATCTCCTCGGGAAGCGGCAAGCGCTTCTATGAGAACGGCTACCCCGAGACCCACGCCGTCACCCCCTGCGGCCGGTTGGAGGTCTACACCAGGGCGTCCGGCTGGAAGAAGAGCGCGTTGGGGGAGATGCACAACCCCCTGTACATCGTGGGCGGCATCGCCATCCACGGCAGCGAGGACGTCCCCCCGTACCCGGCGAGCCACGGCTGCATCCGCATCCCCATGTTCGCCTCCCACCGGCTGGCGAAGATGGTGCCCAACGGCACCCCGGTCTACGTCTACGGGTGCAAGGAGGAGACGGAGTCGCCGGCGGTTGAGATCGCGGCGGGGAATTGAAGCCTTACCCCCGCACCGCCAGCCCCAGGATCCCCGGCAGCTTCGCGATGGACGGCGCGGCTTCGAAGTGGACCAGCTTCGGGGTGAGCAGGTGCGCCGTTCTGTGGGTGGAGAACCAGACGGGTCTGGGCCGGAGGCGGAACGGAGCGCGGATCACCGTCTTCTGCACGCGGGAGAACATCAGCGTGTTGTGGACGAAGCCGGTGCCGGACTGGATGTCTTGCGGCGTCGAGCCCGGGAACCCGCCCCAGGGCGTCACCACCAGGCCGTAGCCCAGCGCGGCCCATTGGTTCACCGAGACGGTGCCGTAACGCAGACGCTCGATGGCCCGCTCCACCGCCTGGGCGTTTTCCTTTTTCGTCAGGGACTCGGGGTGGACGATCAGCGTGACGTTCAACGTTCCCCACAACGTGCCGTTGCAGAAATCCACGGCGCGCTCGAGGAACTCGGGCAAGCTCGCCGCCTCGAGGCCCACCTCTCCGAACACACCGGTGAAGGCCTCGGTGGTGAAGCAGACGTCGTCCCGCCGCGACGGATCGAGGCCGGGGATCAGCATCCAGGGGAGCTTGTCCCCTTTGCGCTCCCCGAACTGCTCGGCCGTGTCCCGGTGGGCGGCGAGGAAGGTGTCGAAGCGGTCGGTCGCGCCGGGGTAGTAGGCCCGCCGGGGAGCGATCTCCTGCAGCACCTTCCGCACACGAGTGAGCAGGGCCTCCCGCTGCTTCCAGCCGGCGTGCTGCACGATCACCCGGCCGGCGTTGCAGTTGAAGCCGGCGTTGTTGGTGAGCATGGTCGCCAGGTTTTCGGCGTGGTATGCGAGGTCCGCGTCGCTCCAGGGGCCGGGGACGACGATGACGGGGCTCACGTTGCCGAGCTCGGCCGTGACCCGCTTGTCGAGGATCGGCTCGTTGTCCGCCTTGCGCCGCTGCCCCTCCTCGCCCGGGCCGAAAATGATGGCCTCGTAGGTCTTGTCCGAGCCCGTGATGTGGATCTCGTCCACCCCGGAGTGGTTGCAAAGAGAGGCGCCTTCTCCGGCGCCGCCATAGACCAGGCGGACGAATCTGCGCTCGATGAGCGGCTGGAGGGCCTCCTCGACGAGCGGTCCCAGGTACTCGTTGACCGGGTGCATCTTGAGCACCACGACCTGGTCCTCCACGAACATCTTGTCCAGGAGGTCCATGGGGCCGATCGACGAGACGTTGCCGCCGCCGAGCACGAGGCAGACCCGCCCCTGGCGCACCGGCGCGTGGTAGGCCACGGCCTGGGTCTCGGGAAAGGAGGCCTCGGTGACCCCCGGCTCCATCCAGACGTCGGCGGTCACGCCCGAGTAGAAGAGGCGGTCGTAGAGGTCCAGGGGGAAGACCCGGGCCGTAACCTGCCCACCTGCCCGGGTGCGGACCGAGCCGGGGATACGCGGCCGGCCGTGGGTCTGGATGTCGAGGAGCGACTCGCGAAGCAGCCGGAGGTTGCGCAGGATGAAGTACGGCCCCACCAGCGCCTCCTCCCCGGAGCTAGGATGCTCGGGGTCGAGCCCCTCGGCCTCGATCCCCAGGGCTGCCCAACGGTCCGCCACCGCGAGGAAGCTCTCTATCAACTCGCGGATCAAGGAGATCCGCTCCTGGACGCTCACCGCCGTCCAGGCACCCTTGTGCTCCTGGAGGACGGCCACCGCCGCATCCATTTCCGCGCGAGAGGAGACGCGGCCGGCGCCGGTGAGGATCTGGGGAGTGCGGGTACCCGGTTCGCTGGCGATGGCCATCCGGAAACCTCCGGGGCGCCAGAAAGGGGGCGTGGCGCCCGCAGCGGGCAACATAGCACGTCCCTGCCTGGAGGCGTGGTCCGCTTCTTGCTGGAACACGCTTCGAACCGGTTGCTCAAAAGGAGGGGCATGGATGGCAATCCTCGAGAAAGACCAGAACCAGCGCGAGTACCCTCGACTCGTCGCCGGAGTGCGCGTGTGCTATCGAGAGATCTCGTTGCGCAGGCCGGAACGCGAGTATCTGAAAGGAGTGGCGGAGAATGTTAGCTTGGGGGGGATGTTCATTGCGACGCGAAGATCCCTGGCTCCCGGGGCGGTCGTTTCCCTCGTGTTCGAGACCGGAAGGGGGAACGGGACCGCTCCGGTGAAGGCCAAGGCCGTGGTTTGCTGGCGGCGCCGATGGCGCCACCCTCGCGGCATGGGGGTGCGCTTCATCGAGTTCGAGGGGCTCGGAGAGCGGCGGTTCGAGAGCTGGGTCGAGGGGACTCTCTTGAAGGAAAGCCCCTCTGAAGGCTGGACGCTTGTCCAGACCTTGGACGCGGCAGACTGAGACAATCGGGGCGGGGCTCTTCAGGAGGCGGCGAGCCGGATCTCGGGAGGACCGGCGAGCCGCAGCCCTCCTCCCGCCGCCTTGGCTTGGTACATCGCCGTGTCGGCAGCTTCCAAGAGGTCGGTCAGGCAGTCTCCGTCCATCGGGTAGAGGGACAAGCCGAGGCTCGCTCCGAGGCGCAACTCCCGTCCTTTCAGATAGAAAGGTCGTCCGAGCGCGGTCAGGATGCGGTCTGCCAAGGCTTCGGCCTCCTTCGCCCTCACTCCGGGCACGAGGACCCCGAACTCGTCCCCGCCGAGCCGCGCGACGAGACCCGAGGAGTGGGTCATAGCCGAGAGTCTCGCCGCGACCTGCCGAAGGATTTTGTCGCCCGCCTGATGGCCGAACGTGTCGTTGACCGGCTTGAAGCGGTCCAGATCGAGAAGGAGGACAGCCGCCGACGAGCAGTTCTCCTCGATCGATGTGAGAAGCTCCTCGGCGCGGGCCTCGAAGAGACGACGGTTGGCAAGACCGGTCAGCGGGTCGCGGTGGGCCTGCTGAAGGATCTCCATCTCCCGGAGCTTGCGTTCCGTCACCTCGGCGTGAGTGATGACCGCGCCACAAGGACCCTCGGTGAGCGGCGTTGCGTTCATGACGAACCAGCGCAGCCTTTGAGGAGAGTGGCAGGGGTACTCGATCTGGAAGTGATCCAGCCTGCCGCCCAGCACGGCGTCAAGGCCCACGAGGACCGCCCGCGACTGCTCGGCCACGTCTCCTGCGGATCGCATCGCCTCCTTACAAGTTTCGAAATAGTCGACACCCTCCCAGGAGAGGTCCGGGCCTCCGTTTTGGCACGAAAACCTCTTCCAGGCGTCGTTGACCATCACGATTCTCCCCCCTGCGTCCAATACCACGACGTGCTCCGTCATCGCGTCCAGGATCTGCTGGAGCCAAGACTTGTCCAGGTGTTTCTGCATAGGGCCTCTTAGCGCCGCGGAATTCGCAAGGGAGGTGCCAACCTTCGGAGTCCATCCAGCAAGGCGCCAGACGTCTGCGGCAATCTGGATTCTGGAGGACCGTCCAGATTCCGGACCGTCCCGCAAGGTCGATCTCCGGGGACAGAAAACCTCCGAAAGCTGGATACCATCCAGACGACGGACGTAGAAGTCGATTGATAAATTCGGTCAGATCCTCGGAAGTAGTTCTGTTTCAATAATTTAGGGTGCCGGACCTCCTCTGGCACGCGCGTTGCCCTTCTGTCGTAGCGAGCACGGGAAAAGGAGGAGGACATGAAAAAGCTGATGGCGCTCACTTTGATGACGGCGCTCCTCTCGGGCTGCGCGACGGCGAGCTCGAACTGGGAGACAGCAGCGATGGGAGCGGCCCTGGCGGACATCGCGAGCACCGGGGCGGCTCTTGAGGAAGGCGGGTTCGAGGAGGCTAACCCGATCTACGGCAGCAACCCCTCGGCGGAGAAGATGCTGGCACTGAACCTGGGGGTGTACGGCGGGATCTGGGCTCTGACGAGGAACATGGACGAGGTCGAGAAGCAGAAGATGTGGCGCGCCGTCACGATCCTCCGCCTCGTGGTGGCCGGCTGGAACTTAAGCCAGAACGGCTGCGCGTGTTTCAAGCTCAAATTCTGAGCGCCGCGATAAGGTGGACCTTGCAGGTGGGCGAGTCTCATCGCCCCTCCCTTCGGGGCCCTTCGGGGCCCCTCTTTTTTGGGGGCCTCCCGCCTGGGCGTCCAGAATCTGGACGTTTTCCAGGATTCGGACGCTGCAGTCAACGGGACCGCCCGCCCGGACTGAGGAGTTTCGGCGGCAGGTTGTGGTACCCCGGTTGCATATGATACTTTCTGAAGACCTGGATAACGAACAGATGAAGTCTCAGGGAGTAGCACGGCCGATCGGGCTGGAAGCGCCCGCCGGAGTGGGCCCGCTGGAAACGGACGACCCAGTCGCCCTCGCTGTCTTCAAGGCCTTACGGGTGCTGGTGGCGGTCGTGGATGCCCGGGGCATCATCCGCAGCATCAACCGGAAGTGGCGGGAGCGGGCTCTCGAGCTTGGCGGGTACGGAGCGTTGGAGATGGTGGGCGAGGGGGCCGACTATCTCGACGTCTGCGCTCGTTCCGCTGCCGCGGGAGACGAGCTGGCGAGAAAGGTGGAGCAGGGACTGGCGGCGGTGCTTCGACACGAGGCAGACTCCTTTTCTCTGGAGTACCCCTGCAATGAGGCTTGGTATCTGTTGTCCGCCATTCCCCTGCCGACATCCGACGGGGGGGCGGTGGTCGCTCATCTCGAGATCACCGACCGTAAACGGAGAGAGCTGGAGGTGACCCGCCGGGACGAGTGGCACCAGCTCATTCTCGGGAGCACCTCGGATCTGATCTCGATCCAGACGTCCGAGCCCGTCTTCGTCTTCGTCTCCGGGGCCTGTCGCAGGCTGCTCGGGTACGAGCCGGAGGAGATGGTGGGACGTCCCGTCTTCGAGTTCGTGCACCCGGACGATCTGGAGCGGACCCTGGGGGCCCACCGCGAGCTCGCCGTCTCGATGGAATCCACGACCGTGATCCGCCGGCTGCGCCGAAAGGATGGAGGTCATCTTTGGACGGAGACCAAGATTCGCATCATGGAGCCCGTGAACGGGCAGGAGTACCGTGTCGCCGTCACGCGCGACATCAGTGTCCACAAACAGGCGGATGAGCAGCAGGCTCAGCTCCGGAGGGCTCTCGAGCGAGCGGCCTTCGAATGGCGCTCGACGTTCGACACCATCCAGTCGCCGATCCTCCTGCTGGGGGCCGACGGCCGCGTGCGGCGGATCAATCGGGCCGCCCAGGAGATGCTGGGGCGAGACTACCGTGACGTCATCGGCCAGCCGGCGGCGGACATCGGTCGCGGTCAGCCCTGGGATACGGTGGCCGCCCTGGCCAAAACGGTCCTTGAGAGCCTCTCCCCGGAGCTGTGCGAGGCCATGGACGAGAAGAGGGAGAAGACCTGGGAGGTGGAGGCCAGCGTCTCCGCCGCCTCGGACGAAGCGGAGGTCAAGGTCATCGTCCAGGTCCGCGACATCAGCAAGACGGCCAAGCTTCAGGAGTCGCTCCGCCACTCCGAGACCATGGCGGCCCTGGGTGCAGTCGTCGGTGGCGTCGCTCACGAGGTCCGCAACCCTCTCTTCGGGATGACCGCGATCCTCGACGCGTTCGAGAGCCGTTTCGGAGACCGGCCGGAGCACCACCCGTACCTGCCCATGCTGCGGACCGAGCTCCGTCGGATGTCGGACCTGATGCAGGCCCTCCTGGACTACGGCAAGCCGGCCCGGCTGGAGCTCGCGCCACGCGAAATCTCCGAGGCGATCGGGTGCGCCCTCGAGGCCTGCGCTCCACTGGCCGAGCACCACGGAGTGAGACTCTTCCTGGGCCCGGTCGTCTCCGGCCGTCCCGCCCTGCTGGACGTGCAACGGCTGATGCAGGCCTTCAGAAATATCATTGAAAACGCCATCCAACATTCACCCCCCGGGGGGAGGGTGGTCATCGAGGCGCTCCCCTTCACCAACCAGGGTACCCCCTGGGTTCGTGTCTCGGTCAGGGACCAGGGTCCCGGTTTCCAGCCGGTCGATTTGCCGAAGGTACTGGAGCCGTTCTTCTCGCGCAGAGAGGGGGGCACTGGCCTGGGTCTTTCCATCGTTTCACGGGTCATCGAGGGGCACGGCGGCAGGCTCGGGGTCGCGAACCATCCCGAGGGGGGCGCTGTCGTGGATCTCGATTTTCCCTGTATTCGGCAACGGGAGGTCGGTTGAACGTGACCAGAGAAAGAATCATGGTGGTTGAAGACGAGCCGATCGTGCGCTTCGGCATCAGAGACTTCCTCGAGTCCAGAGGCTTCGACGTGGACGAGGCGGGGAACCTGGAGCAGGCGCGCTCGGTCTTCCAGAGGATGCGGCCGGACGCCGTGGTTCTCGATTACATGCTGCCCGACGGCCCCGCCCTGGGCTTCCTCGACGAGCTCCACTTGGCCGAGCCGCAGCTCCCCGTCGTCCTGCTCACCGGCCACGGCTCGATCGATCTAGCCGTCCGGGCGATCAAGCAGGGGGCGGAGAACTTCCTGACCAAGCCGGTCGAGCTGCCGGTGCTCTCGGTGATCCTCGAACGGGCTCTCGAGAACCAGCGCAATCGACGCAAGCAGATGGCCCGGATCTCCCGCCGGTCCCGGGACGAGTTGGACCCCTTTGTTGGAGTGAGCCCGCTCATCCGGGCTCTCGCCTGGGAGGCCGAGATGGCCCTGCGCTCTGAAGGCCCCATCCTCATCCAGGGTGAGACTGGCACGGGGAAAGGGGTCCTGGCGAAGTGGCTACACGACCACGGGGCCCAGCGGGAGGAGCCGTTCGTGGACCTCAACTGTGCGGGGCTTTCACGGGACTTCCTCGAGAGCGAGCTTTTCGGTCACGCCCGGGGAGCCTTCACGGGTGCGGTCAACGAGAAGAAGGGGCTCTTCGAGGTGGCTCACAAGGGCACTCTTTTTCTCGACGAGATGGGGGACATGGACCCGGCGATCCAGCCCAAGGTCCTCAAGGTCTTGGAGGAGAAACGTTTCCGCAGGCTGGGGGAGGTGACCGACCGCCAGGTGCAGGTGTTCCTGATCGCCGCCACCAACCGGAAGCTGGAGAGCCTCGTGCGGGAGGGGAGGTTCAGGAGCGACCTCTACTTCCGCATCAACACCATCCCTCTCACCCTGCCGGCGCTGCGGGAGAGAAAAGAAGACATCCCTGCTCTTGCCCAGCATCTTCTCGAGCAGCTTTCGCGCGAGCAGGGACGCCTCGGAATCCGTCTGACTCCGCCGGCTCTGGAGGTTCTGCGGCGGTACTCGTGGCCAGGCAACGTCCGCGAGCTGCGCAACGTGCTCGAGCGTGCGGTGCTGCGCGCGGAAGGAGATGAGATCCGCGAATCCGATTTCCGGTTCTCCTCCACTCTCGCGGAGGCCCCGTCGGCGGATGCCGGCCAGACCCTGGCGGATGTGGAGCGGCAGCAGATCGAAAAGGCCCTGGCGGAGGAGCGTGGCCGTGTGGTCAACGCGGCACGGCGGCTCGGGATCCCCAGGAGCACGCTCTACCAGAAGATCCGGGAGCACAGGGTGAATCTCTCCCGCTTTCAGTCTTGACGCCATGAGCCAGGAGTCGAGCGCTCCTCCCCGGCTGTTGATCGTCGACGACGAGGCGACGATCAACTTTGCCCTCTGGGACTACCTCGTCCGCTTCGGGTTCCAGGTCGACCGGGCGCGGACCCGCAGCGAGGCCGAAGCCCTCCTCGCTGGCGAGCCCTACGCTCTCGCCATCATCGACCTGCGGCTGGGGGCAGCCGAGCCGCGCGGGGGGATCTCTCTCATCCGGCGGGTGCGGGAGCGTTTCCCCGCGGCCCGGATTATCCTGCTGACGGCCTATGGGAGCCCCGAGATTGAAGCCGAGATCGCAGATCTCGGCTCCGATCTGCTCGTCCTCTCCAAGCCCCAACCGCTCGCGCGGCTCGCGGAGGAGGTTGTGAAACTCCTGGCCCGCCGGGCTTCGGACCCCTGCGAGCCCGCGGCATGACCCCCCTGTCCGGCGTCCGGACGAGCCGTCCAGGGTCTGGACGGCTCCTACCCGGGGCGGCCCCCCGCGGCCCTGGTTCCGTCATCGAATTGCCGACAACGGAAGGACTTACGAACCGCGTGGCGGTGCGGTATTCCTTTTGCAATTCTGAGCCGCAACGAATCAGTAAACCAGCGATTCCGACCGTCGCGCCGGTCCGGCTGGACTGGCGCGTGGAGTCCGACTCATGAGCAAGAAGAGCAGGGTCCCTTCGGAAGAGGGCGATCCGGGAGAGGCGCAGTTGCTGGAACGCAGGGACATGGAGGCCCGGCTCAAGTTCCAGGCCGACATCCTCGCCAATGTTCGCGACAGCATCATCGTCACCGACGTGGGGGGGGGCATTATCTTCTGGAACGAAGGCGCCACCCGACTTTTCGGCTATACGGCTGAGGAGGCGCTCGGCCGTACTCCCGCCATCCTATACCCGAACCCTGGAACGGCCTCGTCGGAGTTGAGCGATGATCTCCAGGGCATCAGGGATCACGGTTGTGGCCGCTTTCCGGACTGGATGGGCCTCCGCAAGGACGGGTCGCGGATCTGGGCCGACGTCCTGGTCACCCCGATGAGGAACGAAACAGGCGAGGTGACCGGCTTCGTCGCCGTCGCCAAGGATGTCACCGAACAGCACCGGGCGATTGAGGCGCAGGCTCGCCTGACGGCCGTTCTGGAAGCGACCACGGATTTCGTCGGTATGGCGAGCCCCCGCGGGGAAATTCTCTACATGAACCGGGCCGGACGGACAATGGTCGGCGTCGCCCCGGAGGAAGACCTCACCGGGATGTCGATCTCCCGGTTCCACTCTCCGCAGTTGGTCCGCGAGTTCCTGGAAGAGAGCTTTCCTACCGCCATTCGGGAAGGGGTCTGGGAGGGGGAGTCCGTCTTCCTCGACGACCAGGGGCGAGAGGTCCCGGTCTGGCAGGTCATCGTTCCCCACCGGAACCCGGATGGCTCGATCGACCATTTCTCGACGATCGCCCGGGACGTCACCGAGCGCAGGCAGGCGGAGGAGGGAATCCGGACCTTGAACGAGACTCTGAAGGCCCTCGTCGAGGCCTCCCCTCTCGCCGTCGTGGTCCTCGACACCGAGAGCAGGGTGAAGCTCTGGAGCCCCGCCGCGGAGAGTACATTCGGCTGGAAGGAGGACGAGGTTCTGGGCCAGCGGCTGCCCACTGTCCCGGAGGACAAATGGGACGAGCACGTCGTCCTCCGGGAAAGGATCCTGGCCGGCGAGCGCTTCACCGGGGTCGAGATCCGCCGCCAGGACAAAGCCGGCGATCCCGTGGACCTGCGGGTTTCGGCGGCTCCGCTCCGCGACGCTCACGGAGAGGTCTGCGGCTTCGTCCTGCTGTTCGAGGATGTCAACGACAGGAAACGTGCCGAGCGCGCCATCCGGCGGCTCGCCTCCATGCCCGAGCAGAGCCCGGATCCTCTGGTCGAGCTGGACCTCGCGGGCAACGCCCTGTACGTCAACCAGGCAGCCCGCTCCCGCTTCCCGGACCTCCAGGCCCTGGGGAGCTGGCACCCGGTCCTCTCCAGTGTCGCTTCGATCCTGTCCCGGTTCCGCCACGGCGAGAGGAAATCCTTTTCCTTCGAGATGAAGCACGAGCAGTCCGTCTACCACCAAATGGTCTATCATGTGCCGGACAGCTCCCTCGTGCGGGTCTTCCTGCGCGACGTCACCGAGCAGCAGCGGGCCAGAGAGTTTCTTGAGAGGGAGGCCCTTCACGACCGGCTGACGAGCCTGCCCAACCGGACCCTTTTCCTGCGGCGGCTGGACGAGCAGATCCGCAGGGCCTCGGAGAGCCGGGGGGGCCACTTCACCGTCCTTTCCCTCAACCTGGACCGGTTCAAAGTGGTCAACGACAGTCTTGGCCAGGCCGCCGGCGATCAGCTCCTCGCAGGGGTCGCGCAGCGGATCTCCGCCTGCATCGGGCAGACCGATACGGTCGCGCGGTTGGCGAGCGATGAGTTTGCCGTGCTCCTCGCCGAGTCCGCGGGGCTCAGCGATTCCCTGAACGTCGCGGGGCGGATTCGGGAAGCCGTCGGTCTTCCGATCGAGATCTCCCGCCAGGAGATCTTCCCGAGCGTGAGCATTGGGATCGTGTCCGGCGAGGGATACGAAGACGGTGAGACCCTGCTGCGCGACGCCCACATCGCCATGTATCGGGCCAAAGCCCTAGGGGGCGGGCGCTGCGAGGTCTTCGACTCCGGCATGGGCAGCCGCTCCCTCGAGCGGCTCCGGCTGGAGAACGAGCTGCGGCGGGCCATCGAGCGCAACGAGCTCAAGATGTACTACCAGCCGATCGTGCGCTTGAACGACGGCGCGGTCGTCTCCTTCGAGGCTCTCCTGCGCTGGCCGCGGCAGGAGCGGGGCATGGTCCTCCCCTCAGAGTTCATTCCCGTCGCCGAGGAGGCGGGCCTCATTCTGCCGCTCTCCTACTGGGCCCTGAACGAGGTCTGCCAAGGCCTTCGCGAGTGGGACCAGATCCAGAGCACACGGTACGGCATGGTCGTGCACGTCAACATCTCGGGGCGCCTCTTCTCCGACCCTGGGCTCGTCGACCGCATTCGGAGAATCCTGGCCGAGGCCCGCATCGATGGCCAGCGGCTGGTGTTCGAGATGACCGAGAGCGTCTTCATGAGCGACCCCGACGCTGCTGCGGACACCCTCTCTCGCATCAAGGCGCTGGGGGCCAAGATCTCCATCGACGACTTCGGAACGGGATACTCCTCTTTGTCCTATCTTCAGCGGTTCCCGATCGACAGCCTAAAAATCGACCGCTCCTTCGTGACCAGGATCGGAGAGGGCCGAGAGAACCCTGAGATCCTGCGAGCGATCTTCGCGCTCGCCCGGAGCCTCGGGATCGAGGTCGTGGCCGAGGGAGTCGAGACGGAAGGGCAGCTCCGGCAGCTCATGGCCATGGGCTGCGGCCTCGCTCAGGGCTATCTCTTCTCGCGCCCCGTAGATCGTGACGTGGTCCTCTCCCTGCTGGCCCAGCCGCCGTTCTGGGCCGACCTCCTGTCAAAGGTGGAGCTTCCTCCACCGGTTCCGGCTTCGGCCGAGCGCGGCCACTTCAAAGTCCTTCGGCGGTCGGCCGCGCCATGAACCGCTTGCGCCGCTTCATCACCTGTGAGCCCTGCTTTCAATATTCATAAAAGTTCTTTATAATTCGTCCAATCCGAACGGGTCGCGTCCCCGCTCCCTCGTCACGGTTCAGTGGCAGGGCACACGCGGGTCGAGGAAAGCCTCTCGGCTGTTGGGGACTTCCTGCGTCCTGAGAAAGGATCCCGATGACCAGGGAAACGGAATCCTGGACCCGCAACTGGGAACAGTGCCGCACGGCCTTGTTCGAGTTCCTCGGCAGGATCGAGGGCGGCGACGTAGAAGAAGCCGGAACCGTGCTGCGGAAGGTGAGGGAGTGCCGCGAGACCTGGATCGAGCCCCCTGATCCGGAACTGCGGCTGCTGGTGCACCGCGTCCTCGACGAGGTCTGGGAGGCCGCCCGAGCCTCTCTCTATGGAGACCTGGAGTCGTCCCGCCAGCACACGGCCGCCGCACACTACCTCGCTCGGGAGGTCCAGGCAATCCTGGATTTCCGAGTCTCCTAGTGGAGTGCGCCTGAAATTCGGGACCTCCCCTACCGCGACGAGACAGCGCCCCGTCTCTGGAGACGGCGGGGAAAAGTCGACTGACGGGGGACGTCCCCTGCGCACCGACGGCGGCTCAGGAGGGGAGCGTCGCGACCGGAGCGATCGTCGCCGGATCCATCCCGAGGGTGCGCAGACGGTTCAGGAGGTCATCTTTGTCGACGGCCTTGAGGTACGCCTCGCGCGGGTCCACGATCCTGTTCTCGACGAGTTTTGCCAAGGAATCATTGAGCAGCATCATTCCGGTCTTGCGGCCGGTCTGCATTGCCGAGGGGATCTGGAACGTCTTGCCCTCACGGATCAGATTGGAGACGGCGGGGGTACAGATCATGATTTCGTAGGCGGCCACGCGTCCCCCAACGGTCCTCTTCACGAGGGTCTGGGCGATCACGGCGCGCAGGCTCTCCGCCAGCATCAGCCGGATCTGCGCCTGTTGCTCGGCCGGATACTGATCGATGAGGCGGTCCACCGTCGAAGCGGCCGTGGTGGTGTGCAGGGTGCCAAAAACGAGATGCCCGGTCTCGGCGGTCTCGATTGCGATCGAGGTGGTCTCCAGGTCACGCATCTCTCCGACCAGGACGACGTCAGGATCTTCGCGCAACGCGGCGCGGAGCGCCCGCTTGAAGGAAGTTGTGTGGACGCCGACCTCACGATGGTGGACGAGGCATCCCTTGGAGGTGTGCACGAACTCGACAGGATCCTCGATCGTGATGATGTGGTCGCTCCTCGTCTGGTTGATCAGATCGATCAGCGCCGCGAGGGTGGTGGATTTGCCCGATCCTGTTGGGCCGGTGACCAGAACGAGCCCGCGGGAGAGCTCCGCCAGCCTGCGGACGGCGGGCGGAAGCCCCAGGTCGTCGGCTGTGGGAATCCGGAACGGAATCTGACGGAACACGGCTCCGATCCCCTCGCGCTCGCCGAAGAGGTTGGCCCGGAACCGTCCCTCGCCGGGAAGCTCGATGGCGAAGTCGGTGTCGCTCGACGTCTCGAACTCTTCGCGGTTGCGCGCAGGCGCCACCGCGAAGAGGAGCTTCTTGAGCTCGGCGGCGGAGGGTGGCGCGTATTGGGAGAGAGCAACGAGGTCTCCGTTGAGTCGCATGCGCGGCACCTGGTCTGAGGAGAGATGGAGATCCGAGCCGCCGCGATCGAGGAGGAGGCGCAAGAGGATCTCGATCGGGGGAAGGGGAACAGGCACCGTCACGACCGGTGTGCCGGAGTTCCAATGCAGCGCCCCCGGGGAGGCGGGTGCCGGAACCGGCAGCGGGGACACCGGCACGCCGTTGGTTCCACCATCCTCGCCCTTCCTGCCGTTGCCGCTCTTGATCTCCGCGATCCATCCGCCTCCTCGGATCGCGAACTGGAAAGTGCGATCCCCAACCTTGTATTCGAAGCGCTCCGGCATCGGGACCGGGTTCGAGTCCCGGAGACCTGGCGCAATCTCGGCCACTAGGCGGGCGATGGTACCGCTGTCGAGGGGCACGCGAGTAATCTCATGGGCGATCCCGGTCCGCAGCATCTGCGGCGGTCTGCCCGGCTCGAGGAGGACGGCGTCGACCTGGCGGTCGGACGCGGTGCAGAGGAGCTTGTCGAGAATGGCCATGGCATCCTTCAAGGTACGACGCGGACAATCTGCGTCCGGTTGACGTACATGTGAGCGGCGCGCGTCAGAAAGAGCAGGAATCGCTCGTCCGTAATATTGAGCAGGTCCGAAAGGCGGGATCGGGGATCGGGAAGGATGTGGAGGAAATCGCCGTCCAGCACGAGGCCTGCATGCATGTAGACTTTCGCCCGCCTCCGGACGGCTCCGAGTTGCTCCCGAAAGGAGACTTCAGGAAGTGGGCTGTGCACGAGCACGTGAGAGATCATGTCCAGGTTGACGAGTTCGATCTGGCCGTCGACCTTGCAGGGGAGGAATCGCGTGGCGGGATCGTTCAGGCGCTCCCCTAGGGTCTCCCGCCCCGGGCCGCTCATACTTGAAAGGCGCAGGTAGAAGGAGGCGGAGAGCGCTTCACCGCTTTCCAGGATGATCTTGGCGGCAAGCCCCGCGACTCCGATCTTGTAGCTGTCGCCGTTCGGGAGGGGCCTGCCGCTCTGTTCCTGTTTGAGAAGCTCCGGCAGCATGAAGAATCCTCGCTTTCCCGCCGCGATCGCGGAGCGGCGGATGTCGAGAAAGCGCGTCACCAGAGGCGCGCTGCTGATTCACGATCAAAGCCCAGGACTGCAAGAGCGATACCCGATAAGAAAACCGTTCTTCTTCTGCGCGGACACACTGCGGAGCATCCGGAGGCTGGACGCCGTCCAGACGACGGACGGGAGAGCGAGAGCCAGCTCCTGTCAGACGCTCTGGCCGAGGTCGTTGAAGATCGCCTCCACGACCCGCAGCAGGTGCTCGAAGCCGGGAGGATGATGGAGGCGGCGGACCGGAACCCGGACCACCGGCCGCGCGAACGGGTCGGGAAAGGCCAGGGGCCTGGACGAGGTGGGGAGAGAAGGAACGAGGATCTCGACGCGGCCGTCCGGTTTGCGCCCCGGGGATGAAGAGGCAAGGCGCAGCTCCCCACCTCGTCGACTCCGAAGTTAGGTGCCGCTGTCGAGCTCCGAGAGGATGCTCTCGTGGCCAAGCCGGCGGTGAAACACCTGCGGGCGGACCCGGAGGACCGTCTCCAGTCCCAAGGGCCTCATCGTGGGGCTTTGACGTCAGAGATCGTCAGCCGACCGTCAGGGAGCCTTCTCCCTCGGCCTCGTCCGCGCTCTCCTGGGCGGCGTGCAAGCGTTGGAGCATCAGCTCGCCCAGCTCCCGCGGATCGTTCAGGTACCGTTCCTCACCCGTCCGCAGGTCGCGGATGAAACACCGGACCACCGGCGCCTCCTGCGGGTCTTCCCGCGTCTCCTCCCAGCAGCGGACAAGCCACGACACGGTCTTCGGCGCCTCGTCGCTCATGCGGTTCTGACCTCCGGAGCGGATCGTTGACAAAGGGCAGGGTCGTCCCCGCGACCCGGACAGTCTCGGGAGCGGGCGTCAGCCCTTCGTCAGGATTCCGAAGCGTGGGATAGAATCGGATTCGTTGTTATCCGGTTTCGTTCCGCGGAAGTAGTTCTCGTAGGGCAGAGGAGATTGAGCAAGATCCGTGTACGCCTCCTGGGGGGGTTCGAGGTCTGGGAGGGGGAGCGCCAGGTCGGCGGCTTCGAGTCGCAGAAGGTCCGCGCTCTACTGGCCTACCTCGCCTGCAACCGGCGCCGGTCGTTCAGCCGGGATCACCTGGCCGGCTTCCTCTGGCCGGAGCGGGGGACGGAGACGGCGCGCCACGCTCTGCGCCAAGCGGTCTATAACCTGCGCTCGGTGCTCCCAGACGAGGGCGGTGCTCCCCTGCTGCTGATCAACAACTTGGAGATCGGCCTCAACCCGGAGGCGGACTGCTGGCTGGACGTGGAGGCTTTCGAGGAGGACTTGCGGCTGGGCACGGAGCGGGAAGCGGTGGATCTCCATCACCTCTCCTCGGCCGCCCAGCTCTACCGGGGAGAGCTCTTGGCCGGCTTTTTCGTCAAAGACAGCCCGGAGTTCGAGGAGTGGCTGGTCACGGAGCAGGTGCGGCTGCGGGAGGCGGCCCTGGAGGCCCTCCGCAAGCTCATTGAGAGCTACCGGCGCCGCAGGGAGTACCGCTTCGGCGTCCACTACGCCCGGCGGCTGGTGGCGATCGAACCCCTCTCGGAAGAGGCCCATCGAGAGCTGATGCGGCTCTTCGCTCTGGCGGGGCAGCGCAACCGGGCGCTGGCGCAGTACGAGGATCTACTGAACCGGCTGCGGGTGGAGCTGGGGATCGAGCCGCTGGAGGAGACCCGGGCCCTGTACGAGTCGATCCTCGCCGAGAGCCTGCAGGAGGAGGCGGAGAAGCGTGAGGAGCCCATCGGCCCCCTCGTCCCCCTGGCGGGCCGCGGCTGCACGCTCGAGAGGATCCGGGATTCCTGGTTCCGGGTCCTGGAGGGGAGGGTTCACTTGACGCTGGTGACTGGGGAGGAGGGGATCGGCAAGACGCGGCTGATCAAGTCGTTTCTCGATACCACCACCTCCCGGCGGCGGGCGATCGTGCTCAAGGGGCGCTGTTACGAGCTGGGACCGGCCATCGGCTATCGGGCGTTTCTGGAGGTGCTGCGGGCCGCCGTCGCGGACGAAGCGGAAAGGGCCGAGGCGGCCCTCGAGGCGATCTCACCGGACGTGCGAGAGGACCTCGCCCGCCTCGTCCCCGAGCTGCGAGACCTGCGGCCTGACCTGCCGGAGCCGTCTCCCCTGGAGGGGCTGGAGGGGCGCCGCCGGCTTTTCGTCTCGGTAAGCCGTTTCCTCGAGGCGTTGTGTCGGAGCGGCTCGCTCGAGGGGGAATGCGATCCCCTCGTCCTTTTCCTGGACGATCTCCAGTTCGCGGACGGCGATACCCTGGACCTGCTGGGATTCCTGGCCTCGAACATGGACCAGGGGCCGGTCTGGCTGCTGGCGGCCTGCCGCTCGGAGGACCTGTACCGGGACCATCCCCTGAGCCAGATCGTGCGCCGCGGTGAGAAGACGGGCCGGGCGACGCGGCTGGAGATCGAGCGGCTGGGGGCCGCCGTCCTGGAGGAGATCGCCGCCTCTCTGGTGGGGGAGGCCCAGGCGGCGGAGCTGGCCGGGTTCCTGGTGGAGAGGAGCGACGGCCTCCCCCTGGCTGCGACCGAGCTGATCAACTACCTGTGGGACGAGGAGGTGCTCGCGGCCGGAGTGGCGGGACGCTGGACCCTGACCTCACCCCTCCGGGATCTGGCCCTCCCGGCCGGGGAGCTGGACGATCTGATCCGCCTGCGGGTGCGGCGCCTGCCCAGCTCCACCCGAAGAATGGCCTCGCTCGCGTCAATCATGGGGCAGACCTTCGACGCCCAGCTCCTCCAGAAGGCGGAGGACGAGCACATGGCCGTGGTGGAGATCGGTCTCGAGCTCCTGCTACGGCGCTGGCTCGTCCGGCAGTTCGCCTATATCTGGACGAGCAACCGCCGGGAGCAGGACATCGTCCTCTGGGCGAAGGGGGCGCGGCGGGGCAGCTTCGAGTTCGCCCACACCCGGATCCGGAGCGCCCTCTACCACGAGCTCAACCCGATCCGCCGCCAAGCCATGCACACCCAGGTGGCGGACACGCTGGAGCGGCTCCGGGAGGACCGGGCCTGCGAGGACCTGGCCCACCACCTGCTCGCCGGGGGGCAGTGGGAGAGGGCCCTGCCCCCCCTGGAGCAGGCGATCGAGCGGGCGCTCTCGGTGATGGCGGTGAATACGGCCCGGCACTACTGTGACCGCGTGCTCGAGGTCCTGGGCCGGCTGGCTTACGCAGCCCGGAGCGAGGACAAGGCCGAGGGTTGGCGCCGGGAGCGCGAGCGGTTCCGGGAGGTTCGGGAGGGGCTGGGGTAAGGCCGTTCCCAGGCCCTACGCCAGCCGCCGGATCTTCGCCACCGTCCTCCCACTTTCCTGCACGATCCCGAAGACCTCGGTCTTGACCTCCTCCCGCTGGAGGTGGGCGAGGCGCCGGGCCGCTATGGCCATCCCCATCTGCCGCATGGCGAGGATCACCGAGAACTCCAGGGCCAGGAGGGCGACTCCCAAGGCGGTCTGACCGGTGAGGGCGACCACCAGGGCAAGTGCGCAGAAGGAGAGGACGACGGCGTAGATCAGCGCGACGATGCGGGAGCGCCTGCCTCCGAAATGGTCGAGGAGGTGATGGAGGTGCTGCCGGTCCGCGTGGAACATGCGGAGGAAACGGGTGGTGAAGGGTCCCTTGGGCCGCTCGAGGAAGCGCACCGTCATTACCAGCAGGGTGTCCATGACCGGTACGCCCAAGGCGAGAATGGGGACGAGGATCGCCACCGCCGCCGGGGCCTTGAGGGACGAGTGGACGGTCATGGCGGCGAGGAGGAATCCCAGAGTGAGGGATCCCGAATCGCCCATGAAGATCCGCGCCGGCTCCCAGTTGTGGCGCAGGAAGCCCACGCAGGCGCCCGCCATGGCGGCCATGAGGATGACGGTGCCAGGGTTGCCCTGGAGGATGGCGTAGGCGAGCAGGCTCACGGAGATGATGGTGACCACGCCGCCGGCCAGGCCGTCTAGACCGTCGATCAGGTTGATGGCATTGGTGACGCCGACGATCCAGAGGAGCGAAACGATCTCGCCGGAGAAGCCCAGGTGGACCTCGCCGAGACCGGGTAGACGGAGCACCTCGAAGGACCAGCCGATCCGGACCAGCACCCACGCCGCCACGAGTTGGACGAGGAACTTCTTGGCCGCGGAGACGCCGTAGGTGTCGTCGATCACGCCCACCAGGAACACGAGGCCGGTGCCGAAGGCGAGGGCCAGGAGCTCGTTGCGGCCGATCCCCGATCCCCATCGGTCCCAGCCGGCGAGCGCCGCCGTGGCGGCACCGATCCCGAGACCGAGGGCGATGGCCACGCCTCCCAGGCGCGGTACGGAGCCGTTCTGGTGCTTACGCTCGCCGGGATGATCCAGAGCGCGGAAGGCGATGGCCAGCCGGGTGACCGGTGGTACGAAGAGGTTGGTCGCCAAGGCGGAGACAAACACTGCACCCAGGGCGTACAGCAGGATGTGGTCCATCGAGCGATGCTCCCCGACCCAGCCGGCGCCCGGACCGGCACGCCGCAACTGCTTACTGTGATCGATAAATGTGCGGATAGCTTACAGCAAATCTAGGGAGTCGTAAAGGGAGTCGATGCGGCAGCCGCGGCGATTTCCTCCAAGGCCCGGGCCACGCCGTCCGGGTCACCGACCTCGAGGCGGCGGTAGCGGTCGGGGGGGAGAGCCCGGGAGGCCAGGAGGTGGACGTCCGAGCGGGGGCTGCCGATGAAGAGGACGTCCCGGCCGGACTCGATGCAGCCGTAGACCTTGGAGGGGAGGACGTAGCCCACGAACTCGTCTCGCAGGGTGATGAGGTGGGCGTGGGGGGTGACGAGCAGGCGTGGCAGAAGGTCGAGAGGCACGGGCCGGCTGCGGTGGACGGGGAGCCCCTCCCGGCGCAGGATCTCTTCGACCCGGTCCGCCTTTGCTCCGGTCGCGTTGAGCCAGAGGACCACCCGGCCGGACCCTTCGCGGTGGTGGCGGCGGTACCCGGCGACGAAGGTCTCGTGGTCGGGGGCCACCCCGAGGTTGCCGGAGTCGAGGAGGACGATCCGGCCGGAGAGATCGGGAGGGAGGTCCAGGGGCCGGATGCCCGGGGAGATACGGACGGGGGAGGTGTCGCGCCGGAGGGCGATCCGCTCGGCGGGGATGCCGATCTCTAGGAGCCGCGCCCGCTGGTCTTCGCCGAGGACTTCGAAGCCGTGGACCCGGCGGCGGAGCGCCACGGTCCACCGGTGGAAGAGCCGCAGAGCCGCCGGAATCCGCCCCATTTCGGCCATCAGGCACTCGGGGTGGAAGTCGGTGATGCGGTAGGTGAGCCGCTTGTGGAGGAGAGTGTTCGCCGGGACCAGAAGGTGGATCAGGAAGGGGGGGCTGCCGGTGAACAGGATCTCGTCCGCCCGGCGAAGCTCGGGCCACAGCCGCCGCAGGAGGGCGAGATTGGTCCTGGCGGTCCAGAGCGCCCGGGTCTTGAAGTCGGAGCGATCGTAGGTCTGGGCGTGGAGGCGGACGATCCGCAGCCGGCCGGTTCCGGGTCTCTCCTCTTCGATCGAATCGCCCGTGGAGGAGAGGCCGGCGAGGACCACGTCCTCCCCCCGGGCTGCGCGCTGCCGGGCGGCGAGGAGGGCGTACTGGCCCACCGCGCCGAACTCGGGGGGGAGCCAGTCGCAGAGAGAGACGAGGCGGTGCGCCGCCGCCCGGGTCGTTCCACTAAGATCCACCCGATGCGCTCCCGGCTTTTGCTCCTCACCTTCGCCGCGATCCGGTCCGGCGTGGCGCTCGCTCTCGGCTTCCATCCGTTCGACGACACTTTCATCACGTTCCGCTACGCGCGGAACCTGGCCCTGGGCTACGGCTTCGTCTTCAACCACGGGGAACGGGTGCTGGGAACGACGACGCCTCTCTGGACGCTGGTGCTCGCCGCGTGCCGGGCGGCAGGCGTGCCGATCCCGGCGGCGGCGCTGGCCCTGGCGCTTCTGGCCGACGTCGTCTCCGCCTTCCTGCTTCTGCGCATGCTGCTCCGGCTGGGTTTCCCGACGCGGGTGGCCCTCGGCGCGGCGATGCTGTTCCTCATTCTGTTCGATTATCTCACCATTGCCCGCTCGGGGATGGAGACGTCGCTCTTCGTCGTTCTCGTCCTCCTGGCGCTCTCCTCCGCCGTGGGGGAGCGCCCCGCCGTGGCCTGGTTCGCCGCGGGGCTCGCCTGCCTGGCGCGGCCGGAGGGGCTCGCGCTGCTGCCGGTACTCCTTCTCGCCGGCCTCGCGCGCTGGCGGGAGAGGGAGGCCCGCCGGGGCACTTTCCTCGGCTTGGCGGTCTTCGCGGTCGTGCTCGGTGCCTGGGCCCTCTTCGCGAGCCGCTACTTCGGTTCCTTTGTCCCGCAGTCGATCGTGGCCAAGGCGAGCCACGTGGCCCACGATCCCGGGCTGGCCCGCTTCAGTTGGATGAACCTCGCCCTGTTCCTGGCCGTGGGGCAGTACGGAGGGGGGATCTTCGAACGGACATGGCTCCAGCTCAACGTGCTCCTGACGGCGCTGTCCGCCGTCGCGGTCTTCCGGCTGGGGCTCGATGCCGTGCGGAACCGGGAGGTGCTCGCGCTCCCGCGCCTCGCCGCTCTGGCGGTCTTCCCGCTCGGATTCACGGCGGGTCTCGCCGCGAGCCATGCCTTCACTTGGTTTCCCTGGTATTACGGACCGATCTATCCCTTCGCGGCCCTGCTGGCTACGGTCGGGCTCGACGAGTTGGCCGGAGTGATCGGCCGACGCCGGCTCGTGCCCGCAGGGGTGGCCCTCCTCGCCGCCGCCCAGATCGCGGCGGCTCTGGCCGTGAAGCTGCCCCGGGACCGCGACTTCATGGTTGCCGGATACCTCGAGAGCGCGGCGGCGATCCCGCGGCGGCCGGACTCGCTCGTGGCGGCGCTGGAGATCGGTGCCGTGGGCTGGCAGGTCTGGCCGCTGCCGGTGCTCGACCTGCTGGGGCTCGTCTCCCCCGAGGCGATCGGGCGGGCTCCAGAGGAGATGCTCCGCTCCGCCCGGCCGCACTACCTCTGCCTGCGCACGGCCGACGCCGCTCCGCTGCTGGAGCGCGTGGCCCGGGCCGACTGGTTCACGGCTTCGTACGGTCTGCACGCGAGCGTGCCCGATCCGTCTGGAGGGCGCGTGTTCGTGGTGTACCGGCGGCGGGGTTCGCCTCGACCCTCCGGTACACCGCATAGGCATACCCCGGGACCGTGTTGGCCAGCCGAACCCCCAGGACCTCGCAGGGGCGGTGGAGGAAGCGGTTCTCCACGAGCCGGAATCCCGTCAGCTCCGGCGGCGCCTGCAGGCCGGAGTAGTTCTGCTGCGTCACGAAGACCTCGGCGCCGGACAACTGGTCGACGTACGCGGCGGGCCAGGCGATCATCCGCTCGTAGTCCTCCGAGAGTACCCAGAGCGAGGGGGTGACGCCGGCCCTCCCGTGCTCCGAGAGGACGCGCCGGAACGCCTCGCGCGCCTCTTCCAACGGGAGGCCGTGGGCCAGGAAGAAGCCGAAGAGGACGAGCGTCCGGAGGTAGCCGGCGGCCGCGGCCCCGTGGGCGAGCAGGACGGCGCCCTGGTGGACCGTCCGGCCGCCGGCGAGGGCGAGGTTCGCAGCGAACACGGCCGGCGCGAAGAGGAACAGGTTGTAGGTGAGCTCCGGCGTCCGGACCCCCGTGCTCCAGGCGATCGCCAGGAGAGGGAGCAGGAGGGCGATGAAGAGCGCGGGCGAGCAGACGGACACCCTCCGCGCAGCGGCCCGGGCTCCCAACCCCGCCACGAGGAGGAGATAGGGGAGAGCGTAGAACGTGCTCCCGGGATTCGAGATCCAGTAGGGCGTCAGGGCCGCTCCGGGATGCCGGTGCGCCAGGGTGATCTCCGCGTGCCGGAGGGTGCCCGCGAGCGTCTCGCGCAGACCGAAGGGGCTCAGCGCGAGGACCAGGGCGAAGGTCGAGAGCGAGACGGCGAGAGTTCCGGCCGCCAGCAGCAGGGCCTTGGGCGTCGGCCGCCGGGCCGCGAACGAGAGGGCCGTGAGAAGGCCGAGGACGAGGCCACCCATCGGATGGGTCGCCCCCAGGAGCCCGAGGAGGACGCCGCCGGCAGCCCATGACCTCTCCGGGGGGAGCGACAGATGGAGATGGATGGACAGGAGGACCCACAGCGTGGCCAGGACCTCCGGCCGCCCCATCTGATGGCCCAGGAGACCCGTGGCGAGCCCCAGCAGGCCGACCCCGGCGCCGAGGGTGGCGGCCCGGGGAAGGTGGGAGGCCGTCCGGGCCAGGAGGAGGGCGGAGAGCAGGAGGTTCAGGGCGTTGAGGGCGCCGAGCGCCAGGAACGCCGCCCCGGGCGTCGGCCGCGTCATCAGGAGGGCCAGGGCGAGTTGGAACAGGGGCGGGTACTGGACGTACCGGGCCTCCCCGGTCGGATCGAGCCGGAGCGCCAGATCGGACATCGGGTTCCGCAGGCCCCTGCCGGCCTCGAAGGAGAGAGCCGGCGGGAGGAAGGAGTAGGAATCCGCGGTGGGAACGGGATAGACGTGAGCCGCAAAGACCAGGAACGAGGCCGCGAGGAGGGTCGCGAGCAGGAGCACGGGGGCGAGGCCGGGCCGGCTCACCGGTAGTTCCGGAGGCAGTAGCGGATCACCGCCCGCCTCCCCTCCAGTTTGTCCCGGAGCGCCTCGGGATCGCGGGCCACGGCGCGGCCGAGCAGCCGCAGAGCCGCGTACTCGGCTCCCAGGCGCGCCAGGACGAGGCTGCGGACCAGCCGGGGGTGCCGGATCTTGCCGAACTTCCGCAGGAGCAGCCAGCGGTTCTTGTAGAACCGCTGGACCCGGTGGCGCACGGCCTGCGGCGTCCCCGACCCACGGTGGAAGGCCACGATCTCCGGGGCGTGCGCCACCCGCCAGCGCGAGCGGTTGGCCCGCATGCAGAGGTCGTGGTCGAGGTCCAGCCAGTCGAAGGCCTCATCGAACCCGCCCAGCTCTTCGAAAGCCCGGGTCCGGACCGCCATGGCGCAGGTGTAGACGGAGCCGAGGCCGTCTCCACTCCCCGGCAGGAGCCTCGTCCAGAGGGCATGGAGGCGTTGGCCGAGGACGAGGCTCGCGGCGTCCGGCTCCGCCTCGGTCGAGCCGGTGGGCCGCCCGTCTTCGTCCACCGTGGCGAAGCCGGCGATCCCGAGGTCCGGATCGTCCCCGAAGAGCTGGCGCACCCGCTGCGGAAACTCGTTCAGCGGGTAGGCGTCGGAGTCGAAGAGGACGGCGACGTCCGTGCCCAGGGCCCGGATCGCGAGGTTGAGAGAGCGGACGAGCCCGAGGTTTGCGGGATTGACCCGGACCTCCACCGCCGGGTCCGGGGGCACGGGAGGCCCTTCGGGCGAGGCGTCGTCGACGACGAGGATGCGGTCGATCCCCTCCCGGTAGGCTAGGATCTTTTCGAGACACCGGCCGGTGAGGTCCCGGGTGTTGTAGTTCGTCACCACCACGCCGAGGGTGAGGTCCGTCATCGCGGGGAGCCCCAGAGAGCGTAGTTCAGGCTCCGCTGGCCGTTGCCGTACCAGGCGTAGTCGGCGCCCCGGACCGCTTCGGTGATCCCGGCCGCGTCCGGAGCATCCGGCCGGACCAGGTAATAGTGGGTGTCGAACGGGGTATGGCCGAACGCCGCGGCCAGCGTATACCCGCGCCGGGAGGCATAGTCGCGAAGGGTGCGGACCATTCGCGACCAGTCGTCGTCGCCGAGGGGGGCCGGGGCCACCGGGGAGAAGCCGGCGTGGAACACGATCAGTGCGGGCCGCTCCCGATCCAGGAGGGCCTCGGAGATCCCATGGCGGGCGATCTCCACGTCGTTGAGCCCCCAGGCGTCCACCGACCGCCACCCGGAATAGAGGGGGAGGAGACCGGCCTCGGTGGTCACCAGGGTGTGGCCCCGGCCTGCGAAGGGCGCGAGCCGCCGCGCCACCTCGTAGCGGCCGTCGCGAAGCCCCGGCCGGGGGCGGTGGACGGCGAGCTGAGCCGCCAGGGCGATCCCCGCCACCGCTGCGAGGAGAAGAACCGCCGCCCGGCGGCCGGCCACGGGGACTTCGGCTTCTGCCGGGAGCCGCAGGTCGCGCCCGAGCCCCTTCACCCAGTCCGGCCAGGCGAGGAGGACGACTGGCACGAGGGCGAACTGGAAACGGTGGAGGATGTTCATCTCGTTGGACAGCAGCACCCAGAGGAGGGTGAAGCCGCCCAGGGGGATCGCCGCGAAGACCAGGCGGCGGAAGGCGTCCCGCGAGCGCAGGGCCAGGGGCGCGGCGAGGAGGAACGGCAGGCAGAGGCGGGCGACCCCTTCGATCGAGTCCCGCAGGCCTCCCCAGTGAAGAACGCCGCCGCCCTTTTTGTAGAACGGCGTCGGCAGGGGGTGGCCGAACGTGCTCCAGCGCCAGAGGAAGTAGGCCCCGCCCAGGACCGCGAAGACCGCCACGAAGACCGCCGCCGCGGTCCACGCCCTCCGGGGCCCGGCCCAGAAGACCACGGCGGCCAGCATGAAGAGGGTCAGGAACACCCCTTCGGGACGGGCGAGCCCGGCGGCGAGGGACGCCAGGGCGAAGGCCAGGGACCGTGCCGCGGAGCCGGGCTCCTCCCGCAGGCGGTAGGCCAGGGTCCAGGCCAGGGCCGCGAGCGCGGCGAACAGGGTCGTGCCGAAGTACATCTCCACGTAGCGGAATCCCGGGCCCCAGGCCAGGAAGAGGGCCGAGACGAAGGCAACGGGGATCGGCGAGCCGTGGAGCCGCCGGATCCCGGCGTAGACCAGGAGCACGGCCAGGACGTGGGCCCCGAAGGCCAGGGACCGCACGGCCGGCTCCAGGCCGGCGCCCAGGCGGACCAGGCCCGCCGCCAGCGCCGTGAAGAGGAAGTCCGTGGCGCCGTCTGCGGGCGGGTCCCCGATGTTCCAGACGATGCCGTGCCCGTCCGCGATGTGCCGGACGTAGCGCATGAGGATCGCGGCGTCCTCGGCCGGGTTGGCCGGCGAGCGGAGGGCCCCGAGGCCCGGGAGCAGCGTTGCCGCCAGGAGGACCAGGACGGCGACGGCATCCTTCCCTCTCGTCATGCCGCCTCTCCCGGGAGCGCATCCCAGATCCGGGTCCTCTCCGCGGCCCGCTCCCGCCAGGAGTGGCCGGCCATGGACTCGCGGGCGCTCCGGCCCATGCGCCGGGCCGCCTCGGGGTCTCCGGCGACGGCGAGGACCGCCTCCGCGAAGCCGTCCACGTCTCCGGCCGCGGCGAGCAGGCCGTTGCGGCCCGGCTCGATCAGATCCATGGCATAGCCGGTGCGGCTCAGGACCGGCACGAGACCTCCGGCCATGGCCTCGAGCATCGCCAGGCTGCACCCCTCGGCCGGCGAGGGGAAGAGGAAGACGCCGTGCCGCTGGAGGAGCCCCGGCAGGTCCTCGCGGCCGAAGCAGGGGATCACCTCGACGCGCGTCCGGTCCGCGGCGTCGAAGGCGTTGAGCACCCGCCCGGCCGGCTCCTGGGCTCAGGCGCAGGTGAGCCGGAAGCGCTCGTCGCGCGGGAAGACCCGCCGCGCGATCGCGGGCAGGAGATCCGCCCCCTTGGCCGGGGACCAGGCCCCGATGAACAGCAGCCGGAACAAGCGCTCGGGGACGCCGTCCGGCTCCGGGAGCCGGCTGAGCTCGTCCGGCAGGCCGTTCGGCAGGACGTGGATCCGCTCCGCCGGGAGCCCCAGACGCCCGGCGGCGTAGCGGGCGTCCTCCTGGTTCAGGAGGAAGACGGCATCGGCCGCCCGCAGGTCCCGCTCCACCTCCCACAGCCGCCAGTGGAAGTGGTAGAGGCGGGTCGGGAGGCGCGGAGGCCTCCCTTCGCTCCGCAGGCGGTCCAGGTCCGCACCCGCCCGCCGGTGCTCCAGGCCGTGCGTGCGGATCGAGAGCAGGGGACGCCCTGCCGGGAGGAGCCGCAGAAGGAGGCGGATCACCCAGGCGTCCCCCGCGGTGGACTCGATCACGTCGTACCTCTCGTTCCGGTGCCGGCGCAGGAAGGCCGCCGCCGCGGCCCAGGGGTAGAGGAGCTGACGCCACGTGGCCCGGACGGCTCCGGGGAGGACGTCCTCGTAGAAGAGGAGGTCCACCCGGTGGCCGAGCTCCTCCAGGGCCCGGGCGAGGGCGGCGTCGGCCAGGGGGGCTCCGCCCGGGACGTCGCGGCCGTGGTGGGAGAGCATGAGGACGCGGCGGCTCATGGCTCGCGGAGCAGGGGCAGGATCTCCCGGGCGATCCTCGCTCCGGCAAGACGGCTGCCCCGTTCGTTGAAGTGGACGTCCCCGGGGAGGAAGAGGCGATGCCACTCCGGAGCCTCCTGGAATCGCGGTACGAGGTCCACCAGGGGGATACCCCGCTCGCGGCAGAAGCGGTGCATCCGGGCCTGGTACTCGGTCTCCCGGGGGGACGGCCGCGTCCCGTAGACCAGCTCCCGGTCCGCGTAGAAGTCGCCGAAGGTGCTGCGGAGGACGGCGTAGGTCCGGGGATCGTCCCGGCCGTAGAGCATCGTGGGCCAGGGATAGAGCACCAGGAGGACGCGGGCGCCGTTCGCCGCAGCGAGCGCTTCCAGGCGCTCCAGGTTCCCGAGCCCCCGTTGGAACCCTTCGCGGACCCACCCCTCCAGGCTCGGGCGGTGGCCCATCCAGTTCGCCCGCAGGGTCCGGAACGCGAGGGGAGGCATGGACAGGACCCGCTCCGGAGGGATCGGGGACCCGTCCGGCCGGAGATCCGGGGGGATCTCGCGGGGGGCCTCCGGCGCGGCGATCGCAGCTCCCGGCGCCGCCGATCCGTGGGAGAGGCGCGACAGGGAGCGGACGAGGGCGGACCGGTTGTAGAGGCCGCGCAGCAGGGGGTGGTTGCGCCACCCAGAGAGCCGCAGGGGCTCGCCGGTCGCGGAGAATTCGTAGCGCGGCGCGTAGAGGATCTCGTCCTGCACGTCCGAGAGGTCGAAGAGAACGACCACCACGTCCGCCCGGTAGCCATCTCCGAAGAACCTCTTGAGCCGCTGGTACTCCAGGAGCGGCGAGAACGACGCCCTCCCCCCGTTCAGCACCTCGACCCGCTCGCCCTCCGCAGCGAGCCGGCGCTCGACCACGGCGGGGATGGTGTGCTCGTGGGCGAGCCCCAGCCCCTCGGTGAAGGAGTCTCCGAGGAAGACGATCCGCCGGGCCTTCGGCCGTCTCTCCACCACCCGCCCGGGCCGGCCGTCCTTCCACCCCAGGGAGTTGGTGAAGAACCGGACCGTGCGGCCGGCGTTGACCTGCTCGTACTCCAGCATCGGCCGGTACGTATGGTCCTCATAGGGGTCTACGAGCATCCGGAATCCCTCGCCGTACGTCCGCCGGGCCACGAGCTCCGCGCCGGCGAGCGCGATCAGGGTGGAGGCGAGCGCCGTCGCGAGCTTGAGGTGGAGAGGCTTCATGAGCGGGCGAGGACCACATGTCCCAGCACGAGGCGGTCCATGCGCGTGCGCAGGAAGCAGTCCAGGGCCTCGGCCGGGGTGTTGACGATCGGCTCGTTCTCGTTGAACGACGTGTTGAGGACGATGGGGACGCCGGTCCGGCGCTCGAAGGCGGAGATCAGCTTCCAGTAGCGGGGGTTCGCCCGGCGGGAGACCGTCTGGAGGCGGCCGGTGCCGTCCACGTGGGTGACCGCCGGAATGAGCGGACGCTTCTCGGGCCGGATCGGATAGACCTTGATCATGAACGGGTCCGGGTAGCCGAGGGTGAACCATTCGCCCGTGCGCTCCTCGAGAATCGACGGCGCAAAAGGCCGGAAGGACTCACGGCGCTTGATCTTCAGGTTCAGGACGTCCTTCATGTCGCCCCGGCGCGGATCGGCCAGGATCGAGCGATTGCCCAGAGCCCGGGGCCCCCATTCGGAGCGCCCCTGGTACCAGCCCACCACGTCCCCCCGGGCGATCGCTTCGGCGGTGTCCTCTGCCAGGAGGTCCTCGTCCCGGACGGTCTCGATCCGGATCTCGCCCCAGGCGCTGTCCCGGCCGCCCGAGCCGGGGACGGCCTCGGCGATCGCCCGGCGGACCTCCTCGTCTCCGTAGGCCGGGCCCCAATAGGAGTGCTCCATGACGAAGCCGTCCCGCGGAGCGCCCAGCACGCAGTGGTGGACCCAGAGGGCCGCGCCCAGGGAGGTGCCGGCGTCGCCCGCGGCGGCCTGGATCCAGACCTCCTCGACGTCCGTGCGCTCGAAGACCTTGCCGTTGGCGAGGGAGTTCATGGCGCAACCGCCGGCGAGGGCGAGCCGCTTTATCCCCGTCTTCTTGCGGAGGGCACCCACGAGGGCGAAGAAGCGGTCCTCGTAGACCTTCTGGAGGGACGCGGCAAGGTCCTTGTGGCGCTGGGTGAGCTCGCCTCCGGGCTGGCGGGCCGGCCCGAGCAGCTCCTCGAGGGCCGGGGTGTAGACCCTCCCCAGCGCGGGGGAGCCGTCCTCCCAGGTCATGTCCACCCCCTCGGAGAGGTGGCGGAAGAAGCGCAGGTCGAGGCGGAACGTGCCGTCCGGCCGCGCCGGGACGACCCGCGCCAGGCGGTCCGCGAAGGAGGGCTCGCCGTAGGCCGCGAGGCCCATCACCTTGTACTCGTCCCCGAAGCCGGGGAAGCCGAGGAACTGGGTGAGGGCCGTGTAGAAGAGGCCGAGCGAATGGGGGAAATGGATACGGTCCAGGACTTGGACCGAGCTCCCCCGGCCCACGGCCATCATGGTGGAGACGAAGTCGCCGAAGCCGTCCACCGTGAGGCACATGGCCTCTTCGAACGGTGAGCAGAAGAAGGCCGACGCCACGTGCGCCAGGTGGTGCTCCACCGGGTGGAGGGGCGGGACGCGAGCGCCGAAGGCGGCGGCGATCCGGCTTTCCAGGGAGGCGACCTGCCGCAGGTTGCGGGCGCGGCCCAGGGCGCGGCCCAGACTCCGGGGATGGGAGAGGGCCAGAGCGGCCTTGCGCAGCAGGTAGGCCCGGGGCTGGCGGGCCACGGCCAGGGCCGTCGCTCCCTCCAGGCCGCCGCCGTTCATCTCCTCCAGGCAGAAGCGGATCGCCGCCTCGGGGAATCCCGCCCAGTGCTTGATCCGGCGGAAGCGCTCCTCCTCCACCCCGGCCACGAACCGGCCGTCCACCACGGCCGCCGCCGAAGCGTCGGCGTGGTAGGCGCTAATTCCGAGAACCCTGGTCACCGGGAGGGGGCTCCGCGAGCAGCTCTTCCAGGCGCGCGTCCACGATCAGGCGGAACCAGAAGGCCTGGAGGAAATGGAAGAGGAAGCCGGTCTTGCCGTCCAGGATGCCGAGGAGGACGAAGTACCGGTGGACGAAGTAGACGAACGGCCGCAGGTAGAGCGGCATCCGGTAGTAGCGGTTCTTGAGCCAAAGGATCCTCTCGTCGGGGGTGCCGAAGAGGCGGGGCGTGGCCTTCCAGGCCACCTCGCCGCGCCGCCGCTTGAGCTCTTCCCGTGCGAAGGCCTCAGCATAGCGGAGATGCTTCTCCAGATAGAACTGGATCGAGTCCTCCTTGCGGTTCCACTCCTCCAGCGGCGCCCGCAGGCGCCCGACGGGGCCGCGGACGTAGACCCGGGTGTCCTGCTCCACGGGATCGAGCTCCGAGCGGCTGCGCCGGAAGAGCTTGAGGAGGACCTTGCTCCCGTAGCCGCCGAAGCGGAGAGGCTTGCCGCGGAAGATCTGCCGGCGGCGGATGTAGAAGCCGTCCTCCCGGATCTCCTCCGGCCGGGCGAGCAGGACGGTGAGCTCCTCGCGGAGCAAAGGGGTGACTGCCTGGTCCGCCTCCAGGATCAGCACCCAGTCGTGGCGCAGGGGGAGGTTGTCGAGCCCCCACTGGAAGATCCACGGGATGATCCGGCTGTGATCGTAGGCGAGGGTGTGGACTTCGGCGTAGCCTCGAGCGATCTCCACGGTGCGGTCCGTGCTCTCCGAGTCCAGCACGAAGACCTGGTCCGCAAAGCCGTGGACGCTCCTGAGGCAGCGCTCGATGTTGACCTCCTCGTTGCGGGTGGTGACGAGGATGGCGAGAGGTACGGTCGCCGTCATGCCTGTCTTCCCCTCCGCGAAGCCGCTTCCAGGAGATTCCTCCAGGTGGTTGCATAGTCCCAGCGGGCGAGGATTTCGTCGCTCCGGGTCCGGACCCGCTCCGGAGGCAGGTCGAGGGCACTTCCGATCCGGGCTGCGAGCTCTGCTTCGTCCCCCGCTGGGTAGGTGAAGCCGTTCGAGCCTGTCTCGATCAGATCGAAGGCCGCGCCGACCCGGGAGGAGGCGACCACGGGGAGACCGCAGGCCAGAGCCTCCTGAACGGAAACTCCCCACCGCTCCTCTCGGGCCGGGTGGACGAAGAGATCCGCCGCCGCGTATAGGACCGGCAGCTCGGGGTAAGGCACGTAACCGGAAAAGCGGACCCGTGGCCCGGCCTCCCGTTGCAGGGTCGTCCGCTCCGGACCATCCCCGGCAAGGATCAGCCAGCAGTCCTCCCGCCCAAGCCGGGAAAAGGCCCGGAGGAGGTCCCAGGGCGCCTCCCTCCCGTTGAGCTTGGCGAGGCTGAGGACGATGCTGGCGTCCTCCGGCACCCCCAGCCGCTCCCGCATCTCCGCTCTCTCCTGTGGGGAGATCCGGGAGCGCCGCCGGAAATCGTCCACGTCCACCGCGTAGGAGAAGACCGCCATGTGCTCCTCACGGACACCGAAGGCGCGAAGGTAGTCGATCGTCAGGCTTCCCACGCCGAAGAACAAGTCGTACATCCCCCGCATCCAGGTGGCGAACAGGAGCCGCTTGGCGAGGTTCCGGGCCGGGGAGCCGTCCCAGAGGACGGAGTCGAGCCGCAGGGCCGTGGCCACTCCGGCCCGCTTCGCCAGGATGGCCGCCAGGAGATAGATCCGCCTCGTGTAGCCGTTGACGATGAGCAGGTCGCACCGCTCCGGCCGCAGCCTCTCCGCGAGCCACCGGGCCCGGTCCCCGGGCGGGCAGACCTCCCAGGGATAGCCGCCGAGGAGGTCGATCCCCCAGGAGATTTTGCGACCGAGCTCGGGATCGAGCACCGGCTCCGCCATGTCCGGGGCCGTGAAGAGGACGCGGAGCTCATGCTCCGGGTCCGCCGCGGCGAAGCGGTAGAACGGCGCCTCGAACTGGGTGGGGCGCTCGACGAGGAAGGCGATCCTCAACGGAGGACCCTCCTGTACATCCCCTCCATCTCTCCCGCCACCGCCGCCCACCCGAAACGCTCGGCTGCCGCCCGCCCGCGGCTCCCCATCTCTTCCCGGCGGGCGGAATCGGCCAGGAGGTCCCGGAGGGCCTCGCCGAGCTGGGCAGGGTCGCCGTCCACCACGATCCCGGCGCCGGTTTCGCGGACGGTGCCGGCCAGGCCCACCTCGGGGGTGACGGCCACGGGGCAGCCCGCGGCCATGGCCTCCAGGACCACGTTGCCGAAGTTCTCCGAGCGGGAGGGGAGGACGAGGACCGCGGCGCGGCGCAGGAGGGCCTCCTTCTCCGGACCGTGGACCGGCCCGAGGAAATCGATCCGGCCGGAGACGCCCGCGGCCTGGGCCAGCCGCTCCAGCTCGAGCCGGAGGCCCTCCTCGTCGTTGCCGGCGATCTTCAGGATCGCGGCGGGAACGTGGGCCAGGGCCGGGAGGAGCCGGTCGAGCCCCTTCTTCCAGCTCACCCGGCCGAGGAAGAGGAGGAAAGGCTCCCGCCGGGGGCCGCTGCCGTTCGGCTCCAGGTCCACCCCGTTCGGGATCACGAAGGCCGGCGGGAGGGGCAGGTCGAGCCGGGCCGCCTCCTCGGCTTCGAGGCGGCTCGTCATGTGGAGGGCTGCCGCCCGTTCCAGAGTGCGGCGCTCGGCGAGGTGCATCCAGGCGAGCTTGCGGAACCGGCCGCGCTGCTCGATCAGCTCGGGGACCAGCATGCCCCGCGGCGAGAGGACGTAGGGGACGTCCGCCCGCTCGGCGGCCCGGGCCGCGGCCGAGGTGGGCCAGAGGAACACGGAATGGAGATGGACGAGGTCCGCCCTCGCCACCCTCCCGGCCAGGGCCCGGCCCAAGGTGGGGGACCAGTACAGCCGGGGGAGGACGGCGGGAAAGTACCAGACCTCGACGCCGTCCACGGTCACGGGCTCCCCCAAGGGGACCTCCAGACGCCCGTCTCCATGGACATCTGTGGTGAGGACGGTCACCGCGTGCCCCCGGGCCGCGAGGGCCTTGCACAGGCCGTGGACCGCGAGGATCGGCCCGCCGTGGCGCCAGGCCGGGACGTAGGTGGGCACGACGTGGAGGAGCTTCACGGCAGGAGCCTCCGCAGCAGCGCCGCCAGCCGCTCGTGGTAGGCCGGCCAGGTGGCGGCCTCGGCGGCCCGGCGGCAGTCCGGTCGCAGAGCGCGGACGGCATCGCGGTTCCGGACGCACCAGAGCATCCGCCGGGTGAGGGCGTTCACATCCTCCTTGGGAACGATCCAGCCCGTCCGCCCTTCGGTCACGAGGTCCTTGGCCCCGACCATCTCCGAAACCAGGACGGGGGTGCCGGAGGCCAGAGCCTCGGCCACGACCATGCCGAAGGAGTCGTTCCGGGAGGGGAGGACGAGGCAGTCTGCCCGCCGGAGCTCCGCCGCCAGCTCCGGCTGGGTCCGGGGACCCAGGAAGACGATCCGCTCGCCGGGACGGCCGTCGAGGAGGTGCCCCAGGTTGCCCCGGGGGCCCACGATCCGCAGCCGCGCCTCCGGCTCCTCGCCCGCCGCCACCCGGTCGAAGGCCGCCAGGAGGAGGTCGAACCCCTTGCGCCGGACCGTCGCCCCGGAGAAGAGAAAGGTGAACGGCCCATCCGGAACGCCTCCGGGCGCGAAGAGATCGAGATCGGCGCCCAGGGGGACGGCGTGGACCTTCTCCGGCGGGACCCCTGCGTCCAGATAGGTCCGCCGGGCCAGCTCCGAGACGGTGAGCACGTGGTCGGCGAGCGCGATCTCCTCGTCCTTGACGGCCGTGATCCGGCGGTGAAGGTCCGGCGGGTCCGTGGTGCCGTGGAGTCGGTCCTGGGCCGCGTGATGGATCGATGGAGCGTCGAGGAGAGTCGCGATCCCCCGCCGCCGGGCCTCGCGGAACGTGGCGAGGGCCGAGATCTCGCAGGCGATCACGGCGTCCGGGGCGGTCTGCCCGGTCCGCCGGGCGGCCCAGCGGTCGAAGAGCCGGCAAGCGGCGAAGTCGACCCGGGCGGCAGGTCCCGCGGGCAGGAGAGCGTCCCCGGTCCGGCGCAGGGCCGGGGTCCAGGGGAACCAGCGGACCCGCTGCGGATCAAGGGGCACCGGAGCGTAGCGCCGGAAGCCGGAGGCCGGCACGCCCGCCCAGTAGCCCGCCAGCATCCCCGCCTTATCCAGCGCCAGGGCCGCTTGGTGGGAGTGCTGCCGTCCGGGGTGGGTCACCAGAACCTTCAGGGGGCTCTCCCTTGCCATGCGCCAACCGCTCCTACGGGAGTGGGGGACGGATCGTCCGTCACCCGTCCGGAGTCTCTGCCCGGCTGCGGGCGGGCCGCCGCCTGGGCTGCCGCCCGGACCGCCTCCCGGTCGAGCCGCATCGCCAGCAGGAGAAGGCCGGCGAAGAACCAGAAGTAGACGTCCGAGGTCACATCGAAGATCACGCCGCCCGGGATCGACGCGAGGAACCAGAGCAGGCACGTCGTCGCCACCGCCCGGTGGAATCGGGTCCGCAGCGTGAGAACCTGGCGGAAGGCCACGGCGGCGAGGCAGATGCGGAGGAAGTAGACGAGGAGGAACCCGACCGGTCCCAACTCGAGCATCACACGGCCGCTCTCGGCCTCGATGATCACCCCTTGCAGCCAACTGTAGGGGATGACCCCGGGCGTGAGCGCGACGGCGGTCTGGTGGGTGGCGCCGATGCCGAATCCGAGCAGACCCGCGTGCGGTAGCAGATGGAAGGGTGCCACGAGCGGCGAGGCGACGCGGCCCGGCACATCCGCCACGCTCAAGGCCCGGCCGTAGAAGGCGCCGAGGGCGTCTCCACCGGCGTAGGCCAGGAAGACCCCCACCAGGCTCAGCCCCAGGACGAGGCGTCCGAAGGCCGCGCCGCCTCCCCGTTCCCGGAGCACCCCCAGCCACCAGTAGGCGGGGACGAGCGCGAGGAGCATCAGGACAGGGCCCCGCGAGCCGGTCATCAGCATTCCCAGGAGGGTCATCCCGAGAGCCAGGAAGAGGAGCAGATTGCCCCGGAACCGCCAGCGGCTGCTCCCCAGGAGCCCGAGCAGCAGGATGGAGGTGGCCAGCAGGTAGGAGGTGTAGCCCGTGATGAACGAGAAAGTCGCCGTCACCCGGACGTGCTCCGAGCTGCCGAAGGTGGCGATGTAGCCCATCTCGTTCGAGCTGCGGGCATAGGTGTTGAGGATGCTCGTGGGCGGGCTGAAAAACTGGGCGACGGCCAGCAGCCCCACCGGCACCGCGAGCAGGGCATAGCGCCGGAGGAACCGCGCCAGCGCGGCGTCCGTGGGGAACGCCGCCGGGAGCACGAAGAGGAGCGGCACGTAGAAGAAATAGGCCTTGAAGCCGAAGACGCCCACGAGCAGGTTCGGCAGGCGGGGATTGAAAACCTGGAAAAGACCCAGAAGGATGCTCAGCGCCAGAGTTCCGTACAAGGCCGGCAGGGCCGGGGGACGGAGCCGGAGCCGCGCCCGGTCCCGGAGGAAACCGGCGTAGGTGCCCAGAAGGAGGACGTCCTTGGCGAAGTAGACCAGGTCCTGCGAGCCCGGGAAGATCCATTTGCGCAGCGCTCCTTCGACGAGGAGCAGCACCATGGCGAACTGGACGGACTTGCGCCAGTTCCGGTAGGACCAGAGCGCCGCACCGCCGCCGGCGAGGATCAGGAGGAGCCGAGTGTTCACGCCTCGGACCTCGCGGGGACGCCGGACCGGAAGCGGGCCAGCGCCCGCTCGATCTCCTGGAGATAGGCCGCCGCCGCCGCCGAGGCGGTGTGGCGGGCGAGATGGGAGCCCGCGTTCCAGTGGTAGTTCGCCCAGGTCTCCGGATGCCGCAGGAGCTCGCCGAGGACGCGGGCGAGATCCGCTGCATCGCCGTTCCGGAACGTCCGGCCGCAGGGCCCGATGGCCTCCCTGAGCCCGCCTCCCTCGGAGCCCACCACTACGCAGCCGCAGGCGATCCCCTCCAGGGCCACGATGCCGAAGGGCTCGTTATATCGGGAGGGGACCACCAGGATGCGGTGCCGGTTGAGGATCTCCACCAGCTCCTCGTCCGTCCGGGTGCCGAGGAATTCGACCTGGCCGGCGATCCCGAGGCGGGAGGCCTGCTCCCGCAGCCCGGGGGCCTCCGGGCCATCCCCGATCACGGTGAGCCGCGGGCGGAGACCGGTTCCGGCCAGAGCTGCAAGGGCATCCAGGAGGACATCCACACCCTTGTCCGACACGAGCCGCCCCAGGAAGACGAGGTCGCCCGAGCGCTCCACGCCGGGCAGGAGCCGGAACAGATGGTCGCGATACGGGTTCGGAATCACCACCGCGGGGCTGCCGAGGTCCTCCGCGATGGCACGGCTGACGGCGATCGAGGCGGCGGCCCGGGGGAGGAGGCGGCGCTTGAGCCGGTCCTGCCAGGCGATCCGGCCGTCCGGCCGGCGGTACCAGCTATGGTGCGACACCACCCAGGGCCGACGCACGATGGCGAGCGGCCACAGCCCCCGGAGGCCGACGTTGGCCTGGAAGAACACGTCGCACCAGCGGACCCAGCGCAGGGTCTCCCACGGCGAGGGCCTGCGGGCCACGCGGAAGGTCAGGTCGCCGTCCGTGCCGTCGCCCTCCGTCCGGGTCAGGACCACGACCTCGTGCCCCCGCCGGGCGAGCTGATCCGCCAGGTTGGCGACGTTGATCTCCAGGCCGCCCACCTGGGGCAGGAACGCGGGGGAGTCAATGACGATGTTCACGGCAGCAGCAACTCCCGGTACGCCTCCGCGTGGCGGTCCAGACAGTGGCCGGCATACCAGGCGCGGGCCCGGCCGGCCACGGCCTGCGGGTCCCCCAGGCGGCCCGAGACGGGCCGCCAGCAGGGAGGGGGAGGATCGAATTCCCTCCGGCGTCGGTGCCAGGCGGAGACGGGAAGCATACCGTGAGCGCAGTAGGCGGCGAACACCGTGGACTTGGCCAGGAATGGAGCCGGATAGGCGACGAACCCGGCGAGCGACTCCCGGAGGAGCCCGCTCACCTCGGCGGCGGGCAGGATGCCCAGCGAGCGCACGGGGACCCCGTCGATCCGGTCCGGGCGGTCCGCCACCGGCGGTCCCACGTCGCAGATCTCCTCGATTCCCAGAGCTCGGCAGGTCTCCGCGAGCGGTGCGGCGAGCCACCGGTAGGCCCGCCCGCGGATGCCCGGTCCACCGAAGAGGACCAGGCGCCGGGCGCGGTCCGCGAGCGGCGGCACCGCGGAAGGCTCGCCGACGGTGGAGAACACAGGGAGCACCCGGACCTCCCGGCCCGGGGCCCGGCGGAGGAGGTTGCGGCGGTAGATTCCCAGGCTCGTCACCAGGCCAGCGCTGTGCCGGGCCAGGATGCCCGCGAGCCGCCGCTGGACCGGAGAGAGCCAGAACGAGCTCCGCCACGGCGGCCCGGTGGCGTAGACCTCGTGGAAGACCGTCACGAGCCGCCGCCCGTCCCGGGCTGTCCATTGCTTCAACTCCTCGACCAGCCAGGCGGGGCACCCGCGGGGATGGTAGCCGTAGCCCGCGTAGTGGAGGAGGACGGTCGCCTGTCGATCCCCCGCCGCCTCCTCGATCGCCCTGCGCAGGGTGCCAGGCTCTGCCGCCGGGAGCCGCGCCGCGGCGGCGGTCCCCTCCACTTCCGGCCCCGCGGACCACGACGGGGAGGCCACGAGGAACCGGCTCTCGAGAGCCCAGCGCGCGCGGAGCAGGTCCGCCAGCACCAGGGCGAAGCTGCCAACCCCCTCGTCGGGTGGCGGGAGGTGGGGAACGATCTGGACGATCACCGCCGTCCCTCCAGGAAGGCCGCGACGATCCGGGCGACCTCCCGGGCGCCGGCCTCGGTGAAGTGGCAATCGTCGTAGAAGAGATCCTCGCGGCCGTTCAGGGGCCCGAGGTCGGCGCACTCGAGATCCAGCCGGGCGCACGCCGCGAGGAGGGTCCGGTTGTAGAGGTCGAGCCCCCGGCGGAGCTCGCCGGGAGGGAGGAACCGCCCCCTCGCGTCGGAGCCCATCCAGAGGGAGGCCCGAGCCCGGAGGCCGAGCCCCTCCCGCCACAGGGTCGGCTGGGTGAGGAACACGCACCGGAGCCCCCGCCGCCGGCACGCCCGGGCGAGGCCCTCGATCCGGTCGCTGTACTCCCGGAGCGCGGGAGCCAGATCCGGCAGGCGGGTTCCCCCCTCGCCCCGGAGCCGGGCCCGGCGCCGCTCCTCCAGGTTCGCGCCGGTCTCGTCCTCCACCTCGTGGAGCAGGCGGCGGAGGAAGCCCCTGCGGTGGACGGCGAGAGCCGCGGAGGCCAGGGCCGTGCGCCGCCAGAGCGGCCGGGGCCCCCTCTCGAGCGAGCCGTTCAGGAAGCGGACGAAGTCGTTGACGCCCATCAGGAGGATCGCGCCGTCGAGCTCCTCCGGCAGCGGCGAGCGCTCCAGGAAATCCAGATGCTCGAAGGAGGTGTACCCGCTGATCCCCAGGTTCCCCACCCAGACGCGCCGGCCGGACCCGTCCAGGGATTCCATCAGGAGGTGTGGCCAGGTCTCGGCGTCGTCGAGGTAGGTGCACTCGGTCGTGCTGCCGCCCAGGCAGAGGAGGCGGTAGGCGCCGTCCGGCAACGGGCCGCCGCGGATTCCCAGGCTGTTGGTCGTGTAGCGGGAGGGACCCGCGATCCCCGAAACCCAGCGCGGGTCCGGCCG
>DASQEB010000483.1:0-10846 GCA_035633875.1 Thermoanaerobaculia bacterium | reverse complement strand
CGAAATCGGGGGAAGATAGAGGAAGGACAATCAAGGACGAGATCGGTTAGGATCTCTGTATGCGGTTGGCTGAATCAGGCTGGCTGGAACCTCCCCTCGTCTGATGACCAAATTGTGCCCATCTTATTTGCAAGCATCGTGCCTGACGCGGGCCTGACGTCGGCATGAACCCGCTAAGCCCTGTCGGCAGGCCGTCTTGCGCGTCCGGAGGCCTCTCGCGGCGGGATGAATCGATGGTTGGCTCTTTTCCTTTGTACAAAAATTGCTTGTCGCTCCGGGTAATTCTGCGCATCGTCTCCGGGCCGCTGCGGGTCTGATCCATGGCGGCTTCCGGCGAGCGGCTCACCCTCGGGTGGAAGGAGTACGTGGACCTCCCCGAGCTGGGAGTCTTTCGCCTCAAGGCCAAGGTGGACACCGGCGCCCGCACCTCCACTCTTCACGTCGAATCCATCGCGGTGCTCGAGGAGCTGCCGGACGGCACGGAGCTCGTGGAGCTGACGATCAGCCCCAGCCGGCGGCGGCCGGACCGCAAGGTCACCACCAGGGCACGGGTCCTGCGGCGCATCCGGGTCACGGATTCCGGAGGCCACCCGGAGGTCCGTCCCGTGATCGAGACCGAGATGGTCCTCGGGACGGTGCGCAAGCGGATCCTGGTGACGCTGACGAATCGCTCGGGCATGCTCTTTCGTATGATCGTGGGACGCAAGGCCCTGGAGGGGGATTTCCAGGTCGACGTCTCGGCCAAGTACCTGCTGCGCAAAGGGCGCTCCTCGCGGCGGCGGGCTCGCGGCGCCGCCCTCTGACCCGGTAGACGGAAAGACTCACCGCATGAAGATCGGTATCCTGTCGCGCAAGGCGTCCCTCTACTCGACCTCCCGCCTGATCGAGGCCTGCCGCCAACGGGGTGCGGACGTCGTGGTGCTCGACCCGCTGCAGTGCGTGGTGAAGGTGTCGAGGAAGCGGCCCGAGGTCTTCCACAACGGCGAGCGGGTCACGGGGCTCGACGGGGTCGTGCCCCGGATCGGCGCCTCGATCACCGTCTACGGCCTCGCCGTGCTCCGCCAGTTCGAGATGATGGGGGTCTTTCCCGCCAACGAGAGCGAGTCCATCGCCCGCAGCCGCGACAAGCTCCGCAGCCTCCAGCTCCTCTCGCGTCACGAGATCGGCATCCCGCCCACGGCCTTCGCCCGCCGCCGGGAGGACGTCCGCTCGGCGATCCGCAAGGTCGGAGGGGCGCCGGTCATCCTCAAGCTCCTGGAAGGGACGCAGGGGAAGGGCGTCATCCTGGCCGAGTCGGTCAAATCGGCAGAGTCGGTGCTGGACGCCATGAACTCCCTGGGAGCCAACATCCTGACCCAGGCCTTCGTCGAAGAGGCCGCGGGGACCGATTACCGGGCCATCGTGGTCGGGGGCAGGGTCGTGGCGGCCATGTCCCGTCAGGCTGGCGAGGGGGAGTTCCGGAGCAACCTCCACCGCGGCGGCACGGCGACCGGCGTCACCCTCGAGCCGGCGTACGAGCTCACCGCCCTCCACGCCGCGGAGGTGCTGGGGCTCAACATCGCCGGCGTGGACATGCTCCCCTCGAAAGAGGGCCCCATGGTCCTCGAGGTCAACAGCTCCCCCGGCCTCGAGGGGATCGAGGGGGCCACCGGCATCGACGTCGCCGGCGCCATCATCGAATTCGTCATCAAGAACGCCCACCAGGGCCATCCCCGCACCCGCGGGCGAGGATGATTCCGGGATGACCCGCCGCGAGCCCCTCTGCTTCGCCGGCACGCCGGTCCCCCTCGGCAAGACCGCGGAGCTGCGCCTCAAGGTCGCCGAGACCTACACCGCCGACCCGGTGGCGGTGCCGGTGACGGTGGTCCGCGGAGCGCCCGGTCCGACTTTGTTCGTCACCGCCACCGTCCACGGCGACGAGCTCAACGGCGTCGGCATCCTCCGGGGTCTCCTGAACGACACCGACTTCTCGGGTCTCAAGGGGACCCTGATCGCCGTACCGGTCGCCAACGTTCCCGGTTTCCTCAACCAGGACCGGCGCCTCCCGGACCGGCGGGACCTCAACCGCAGCTTCCCTGGGAGCCGCACCGGCTCCCTCACCGCCCGCCTGGCCGACGTGCTCTTCCGCGAGGTGGTGCGCCAGAGCGATTACGGCATCGACCTGCACACGGGGGGAGGCGAGCGCTCCAATTTCCCGCAGATCCGGGGCGACCTGACGAACCCGGGGGTGGTCGAGCTGGCGCAGGCGTTCGGCTGTCCGCTGATCGTGGACGGCACGGGGCCCGACGCCTCCCTGCGCAAAACGGCGGTGGCGGCGGGCGTGCCCACCATCGTGTACGAGGCGGGGAGCGCACGCCGCTTCGAGCGCCCGTTCATCGACGTGGGGATCTCCGGCATTCTGAACGTGATGCGCCACCTGCGCATGCTGCCCGGCGAGATCGTGGAGCCCCCCCTGCGGCTGTGGGTGGACCGCACCCACTGGATCCGCGCCCGCGCCGGCGGCATCCTCGACCTCAAGGTCGAGCTCGGCCAGCCGTTGCGCCGCGGGGAGACGATCTCGATCAACACCAACCCGTTCGGCCGCGAGCGCAGCCAGCTCAAGGCCCCCTACGGCGGTGTCGTCCTTGGATTGACCCAGCTCCCTCTCGTCCATCCGGGCGACGCCGTCTGCCACATGGCCCGCCTGGACAGCCGGGAGGTCGCAGCCTGGAGCGAGTATTGGAACGACGGGAGCGGTAGGATTCGACCATGAAGAAGCTGATCGCAATCTTCGTCCTCCTGCTGGCCGTCGCGGTGCTCGCCACGGTGGCGGGCATCCTGCTGGGGCGCGGAAGCGTTGGAGGGTCCGCGCTCGGAGGTCCCACGGTGCTCGTCTGGCACGTCGCCGGACCGGTCCTGGAGCAGGCCGTCCCCGCGTTCCCCTTCTCCGGGGCGACCGAGGCCGACAGCCTCCAGGAGCTCTACCCGGCCCTGCGGGCAGCGCGGGAGGACCGAAGGGTGCGCGGCCTCGCCGTGTACATTCAGGAAGCCGACTTCGGCCTCGCCAGAGCCCAGGAGCTCCGCCGCCAGCTCATGGCCCTGCGGCGGGCCGGCAAGTTCGTCGAGTGCTACCTGGAGACCGCCGGCGAGGGATCCAACGGCACGCTGCCCTACTATCTCGCCACCGCTTGCGAGCGCATCCATCTGGCGCCTCTGGGCAGCGTCAACCTCCTCGGTCTCCACCTCGAGAACCGTTTCCTCCGCGGCACGCTCGAGAAGCTCAAGATCCAGCCCGAGTTCAACCAGATCGGCCGCTACAAGAGCGCCGTCGAGACCTGGACCCGGAACGAGTTCACACCGCCGGCCGAGGAGGCGATCGCCGCCGTGCTCGACGGCTACTACACGCAGATCGTCGCCGCCATCGCCGAGGCCCGCAAGAAGACGCCGGACGAGGTGCGGTGGATCATCGACGGCGCCCCGTTCGAGGCCGAGGACGCCGTCCGTCGCGGGCTCGTCGACCAGATCTCCTACCCCGACCAGTTCCGCGAGCACCTGGAGAAGCGCGCGGGGGGCGAGCCGAGCCTCCTGCTCGTCCAGGACTACAGTCCCGAACCACAGATCGCCGCCCGCAGGATCGCCGTGGTGTTCGCTCTCGGCCCGATCATCCGCGGCACCGGCGGGACCGCGCCGTGGACGGGCGAGACCTACGTGGGATCGAACGACCTGTCCGCCCTGCTGCGGGACATGGGGGACGACGATTCCGTGTCCGCCGTCGTCCTGCGCATCGACAGCCCCGGGGGCTCGGCCCTGGCGTCCGACCTGATCCTCCGTGAGGTGGAGAGGCTCAGGCAGAAAAAGCCGGTGATCGTCTCGATGTCCGACACGGCCGCCTCGGGCGGGTACTACATCGCGGCCAAGGCCGACAGGATCGTGGCCGAGCCCGCCACCCTGACCGGCTCCATCGGCGTCTACGGCGGCAAGTTCATCACTACCGGTTTCGAGGTCGAGCTCCTCGGGGTCACCCACGACACCTTGAAGCGCGGCGCCAACGCCGACATCTACTCCTCCCTCCGCCCCTTTACCCCCGAGCAGGCCATGCTCGTCCGACGGCAGATGGACAAGGTCTACAGCTCGTTCGTCGGCCACGTCGCCGCCGGCCGCAGGATGAGCCGCCTGCAGGTCGAGGGGGTGGCGTCCGGCCGCGTCTGGACCGGGGCGGCGGCGAAGAAGATCGGCCTCGTGGACGAGCTCGGGGGCCTCGACCGGGCGATCGAAGTGGCGCGCGAGGAGGCGGGGATCGGCCCGGGCGAGAAGGCCGCCGTGGCCTTCTATCCGGAGCCGCCGACCTGGCTCTCTCTCCTGGTCCGGGAGCGCGAGCCGCGCCTCCCCGCAACTCTGGCGGAGGTTGTCAAGGGGCTTGAAACCACCACCCCGCACCTGCTTCAATTACCCCCCGAGGTCGCCCGCCTGACGCGGCCTTTCTGACCGGAAATCTCTGACAGGAAAGGGTTTGCCAGAGTTCAACAAGTCCCTTTACGGAAGGGGTTGCAAGGTCCGCCGGGTGTGCTATGATCTGCGCCGTCGCAGTCACCTAAAGGCCGTCTTCACGAGCCACCCCCTCAAGTCAGGGATTTCCACAGACTGTGGAAATTCTGTGGAAATTGAGTATCCATCCATCGACTTGTCTTGAGGTCGCATGCCCCAATCTTTCTGGTCGCTCCTTCAGAAACAGTTGCAGCAGCAACTCGATCCCGACGAGTACGCAACGTGGTTCCGCCCGCTGAAGGTCCGTGCCGAAGGGGACGAGCGGATCGTCCTTCTGGCGCCCAACTCCCGTTTCCTCCACACCCTGGAGGAGAGCTACCGGCCCATGGTGGACCGGGCCATCGCGGGACTCGGCGGTCAGGCCTTCGAAGTCCTCTTCTCCCTGGAAGAGGAAGGGCTCGCCGGGGCGGCGCCGGTGGACGACGGCGAGGAGGCCCTCCTCCAGCCCTCGCAGTTCAACCCCAAGTACCTCTTCCAGAACTTCGTCGAGGGCAAGTCCAACGAGTTCGCCCTGGCGGCGGCCCGCCGTGTGGCCGAGAACCCGTCCCTCTCCTACAACCCGTTCTTCGTCTACGGCGGCGTCGGGCTGGGCAAGACCCACATGCTCCAGGCCATCGGGCACGAGATCCAGCGGAGCCGGCCCCAGTTGCGCGTCCTCTACCTGCCGGCCGAGACGTTCGTCAACGAGCTGATCAACTCCATCCGCTACGACCGCATGCCCGCCTTCCGCGAGCGCTACCGCACGATCGACGTCCTGATGATCGACGACGTGCAGTTCATCGCCAACAAGGAGCGGACCCAGGAGGAGTTCTTCCACACCTTCAACACGCTCTACACGAGCCAGAAGCAGATCATCCTCTCCTCCGACTCCTCGCCGCGGAACATCCCGACGCTGGAGGAGCGGCTGCGCAGCCGGTTCGAGTGGGGGCTGATCGCCGACATCCAGCCGCCGGACCTGGAGACCAAGATGGCGATCCTCCAGCGCAAGGCGGCCCTGGAGAACGTCAACCTCCCCACCGAGGTCGCGAGCTTCATCGCCCGGCAGGTGAGATCGAACATCCGGGAGCTCGAAGGCCTCTTGAACCGGGTGATCGCCTACTCCTCGCTCACCGCGACGCCGCTGTCGGAGGCCCAGGCGCGGGAGACCCTCAAGGACATCCTCCCCGAGGAGGGCAAGAAGCCCTCCCCGAACGACATCGTCAAGGCCGTGGCCCGGCACTACGACTTGAAGATCACGGAGATCAAGAGCAAGAGCAACGCGCGGCAGATCGTCATTCCGCGCCAGGTGGCGATGTACCTTTGTAAGAAGCTCACGGACCTCTCCTACCCGGAGATCGGCAAGCTCTTCGGGGACAAGCACCACTCCACGGTCATGTACTCCGTGGACACGGTCCAGAAGAAGCGGGACGCGGATCCCGACTTCGACCGCATCCTGCAGTCCTTCGAGCAGCAGTTCCGGTAGACCTCCCCTGTCCCTCTCTCCCCACCGCGCTCCCCTCTCCCGGGAGAGGGGGGACCCATGCCGGGCATCGAACGTGCATTGACATTATCCGGCTTCCCAGCGTGGGGAAAGCCTGTGGAGGGCTCTGTGGACACGGCGCCGGAGCCGTTGTGGACCGGCTGCGGAATTTTCCGGCCTCCCGCGCTTTTTCCTCGCCCTCCTCAACCCCTCCACAGCTTCTACACAGGCCGGTCTGGCAAGACAAACGCTTCCGCGGGTTGGACTTAGGGGCGTTTCCCACGTTTCCGCAGGCCCTATCTACGACGGCTCCTATGCTATATATTGGGATCTCTTCAGACGGAGGAGAGATGGAGATCCGCGTCAACCGCAGTGAATTTCTCGGCGAGCTCATCCCCATGCAGGGGATCGTCGAGCGCAAGACCACCATCCCGGTGCTCTCCCACCTGCTGCTTACCGCCCGCGAGGACCGGCTCAATCTGGCCGCGACCGACCTGGACGTGTCGCTCACCTCGTGGAGCGAGGCGGACGTCAAGCGCGAAGGCGGCATCGCCGTCCAGGCGAAGAAGCTGGTGGAGATCATCCGCTCGCTCACCAGCGACGACGTGCAGCTCGTGCAGGAGGAGGCTCGCGTGCTGACGATCCGGGCCGGCAAGTCGCGGTTCAAGATCCATGGCCTGTCGCCGGACGATTTCCCGACCCTCCCCTCCGTCGAGGAGAGCGGCGCGGTGGAGATCCCCTTCGCCGACTTCCGACGGATGGTGGCCAAGATCCTCTTCGCCGTCTCGGCCGAGGAATCCCGCTTCCAGTTGAACGGCGCGTTGCTGAAGCTCAAGAACGGCTCCCTGGAGATGGTGGCCACCGACGGCCACCGTCTGGCTCTGGTCGAGGGGGGCCTCGAGGGGAGCGGTGACGAGGACTCCGTGCTCGTGCCCAGGAAGGCCCTCCAGGAGCTCCAGCGCCTCGAAGGGGAGGGGAATCTCTCCTACCGCCGCGGCGAGCACCACCTCTCGTTCCGTCTCGGCAAGCGCGAGCTCATCTGCCGTATCCTGGAAGGCACCTTTCCGGACTACGAGCGGGTCATCGCCAAGGACAACGACAAGAAGATCCTCTTCAACCGCAAGCAGCTCGGCGAGGCCGTGGCTCGCGTGGCGCTCCTCACCGGCGACCGGGCCCGGGCCGTCCGTCTCCAGTTCGGCGCCGACCAGATGGTCGTCTCCGCCGCCAACCCGGACCTGGGCGAGGCCGTCGAGGAGGTCCCCTGCGACTACGACGGCCCCGAGTTCCGCGTCGGGATCAACCCGGACTACCTTTCGCAGTGGCTTTCCGCGGTCGAGACCGAAAGGGTGCGCCTGGAGCTCAAGGACGAGAACACGCAGTGCGTCGGCTACCCGCTGGACGGGCCCGACACCCGCTATCTCTGCGTGATCATGCCGATGAGGATCTGAGCTGCTCTCCCAGCTCACCGCCCGGGACTTCCGCAACCTCGAGCCCCTCACCTGGAGCCCCGGGGAGGGCTCCCATCTGCTCCTGGGAGGCAACGGCGCGGGCAAGACGAGCCTCCTGGAAGCCGTCTACGTCGTGGCCACCACCCGGAGCTTCCGCGCCGCCCAGATCGCCGACTGCGCGCGCCACGGCGCCGGCTCCTTTCACCTCCAGGCCGAGGTCGAGACCGATTGCCGCTCCTCCCTGGAAGTGGGGTGGATGGACGGCCAGCGGATCCGCGCTCTGAACGGCAAGGTGACCCCGCTCGCCGAGCACCTGGCCGCCCTGCCGGTCGTGGCCTGGACGGCGGCGGCCGAGGCCGAGGTCCTCGTGGGCGCTCCCAAGGCCCGGCGGCGCTTCATGGACCGCGGCGTCGTGGGTCTCCGGCCGGCCGCCCTGGACACCCTGGGCCGCTACCGCGAGGCCCTGCGGCAGAAACGGGGGCTCCTCCTGTCGGACGACAGCGCCGGCATCGAGATCTGGAACGAGATGCTGGCCGCCACTGCGGCCGACGTCATCGCGCTGCGCCACCGCTACGTCGAGCTCCTCAAGGCGGAGCTCGGGCAAGTCGTCGAGGCCTCCGGTCTCCCCTTCCCCCCGATCGAGCTCCGCTACCGCCCGTCCCCGACCCACGGGCTCGAAGGCAAGGAGGCCATCGTCCAGGCTTTGGAGCGGATCGTGGACCGGGAGCGCCGCCGGCAGATCCCTCTCCTCGGTCCCCAGCGGGACGAGCTGGAGATCCTCTGGGGCGGCCACGAGATCCGCCGCGTGGCCTCCGCCGGTGAACGCAAGTCCCTCTCCCTCCTGCTGCTGGCGGCCCATGGCCGGGTCATCGGTGGCGCGCGGCGGAGGCCGACGTACCTCCTGGACGACATGGACGCGGAGCTGGCGCCCGGCACCCTGGCCTCCGTCTGGGCTGTCTTCAAAGGTGCCGGGCAGCTCTTCGCCACCTCGAACCGCCCCCAGGTCTGGCTGACGCTGGAGGTCGGAAGGGTCTGGGAGATGGAGAAGGGGACGCTGCGGCTGCTCTCCTGAAGGGAATCGGGACGGCTCCGAATCGGTTCTTACATTCTGAAGGGGGATCCTGCCCGAAGCCTCGGGAAAACAGGACTTAAATCCTTGAATTTCAAGCACTAGAGGGCTCGCAAAGCGGGCGCTCCCGTGGTACAATTTGCATATCTTCGGCTGCCCTTTTCCGGGGAGCTTCCAACCTCTGAGAGACAAGAGCGGAGATCCTTTGGTGAATCCAGAGTCCACATACACGGCTGAAAACATCCAGGTCCTCAAGGGCCTGGAAGCGGTGCGCAAGCGCCCGGGGATGTACATCGGCGACACCGATGACGCCTCCGGTCTCCATCACATGGTCTTCGAGGTCGTCGACAACTCGGTCGACGAGGCCCAGGCCGGCTACTGCTCCCGGATCGACGTCACCATCCACACCGACAACTCGGTCACGGTGGAGGACGACGGCCGCGGCATTCCGGTGGACATCCACCGCGAGGAGGGGCGCAGCGCGGCCGAGGTCATCATGACCGAGCTGCACTCGGGCGGGAAGTTCGACAAGAACTCCTACAAGGTCTCGGGCGGCCTGCACGGCGTGGGCGTGTCGGTGGTCAACGCCCTTTCCGAGACTTTGGAGCTGGAGATCAAGCGCGACGGCCAGGTCTGGTTCCAGACCTACCACCGCGGCTTCCCCGAGGGGGCCATCCAGCCGATCGGCAAGACCGACCGCACGGGGACCAAGGTCCGCTTCTGGCCGGACCCGGAGATCTTCGCCATCCTCGAGTTCAGCTACGAGACGCTCGCCCAGCGCCTGCGCGAGCAGGCGTTCCTGAACCGCGGCATCCACATCCACCTGAAGGACGAGCGGACGGACAGGGAGGCGGACTTCGTCTACGCGGGGGGCATCTCCTCGTTCGTCGAGCACCTCAACAGGAACAAGGCGCCGCTCCACCCGCAGCCGGTCTATCTGGCCGACACGCGGGACGACGGCACCGGCGCGGAGACGGTGGAGGTGGCCCTGCAGTGGAACGAGGGCTACCAGGAGCTCATCTACGCCTTCACCAACACGATCAACAACCGGGACGGCGGCACGCACATCGCCGGCTTCAAGGCGGCCCTCACCCGGGCCATCAACGCCTACGCGGCCGCGAGCGGCCTGTCGAAGAACCTCAAGGAGAACCTGACCGGCGAGGACGTGCGCGAGGGCCTGACGGCCGTCGTCTCCGTGCGCATCAAGGACCCCAAGTTCTCCTCCCAGACCAAGGACAAGCTCGTCTCCTCGGACATCAAGGGCTGGGTCGAGCAGGTCGTCAACGAGCGGCTCGCGACCTACCTCGAGGAGAACCCTCGCGAGGCCCGCAGGATCGTCGAGAAGTGCGTCGAGGCAGCGCACGCCCGCGAGGCGGCGAGAAAGGCCCGGGACCTGACCCGCAGGAAGGGGGCTCTCGACGCCTCGAACCTCCCCGGGAAGCTCGCCGACTGCTCGGAGCGCGATCCGGAGAAGGCGGAGCTCTTCCTCGTCGAGGGTGACTCCGCGGGCGGCTCGGCCAAGCAGGGCCGCGACCGGCGTTTCCAGGCCATCCTGCCCCTGAAAGGCAAGATCCTGAACGTCGAAAAGGCCCGCTTCGACAAGATGCTCTCCTCCGACGAGATCAAGACGATCATCACCGCCCTCGGCACGAGCATCGGCAAGGACGACTTCGACGTCTCCAAGCTGCGCTATCACAAGCTGATCATCATGTGCGACGCGGACGTGGACGGCAGCCACATCCGCACGCTGATCCTCACGTTCTTCTACCGGCAGATGGAGGAGGTCATCCGCCGCGGCCACCTCTACATCGCCCAGCCGCCGCTCTACAAGGTGACGCACGGCAAGAGCGAAACCTACTTGAAGGACGACCGCGAGTACCAGGCCTTCCTCGTCGAGCGCATCAAGGATGCCTGGGATCTGGAGATGACCCGGGACGGCCAGCCTGCCGCCAACGGCGACAGCCGCCTGACCGGGGCGAAGCTCGCCCACTTCCTGGAGAAGATCGATCAGTTTCAGCAGAACCTCGGCAAGCTCGTCTCTCGCGGCTACCCGGCGCCGGTGATCAAGATCGCCCTCCAGCAGGGCGTGCGGGACAAGACCGCCCTCACCGATCCCGAGCGGACGCGCAAGATCGCCGAGATCATCGAAGCCTCGGGTTTTCACAACGTCTCCGTGGGTTTCGAAGAGGAGCACGGCACGCAATACGTCCGCTTCTTCGCGCGGCGCGACGGTGTCGAGCGCGAGGTCCGCATCGACTGGAACCTGGTGACGAGCGGCGAGTACCGCGCCCTGGCGAACAACCAGCTCGGCCTGGAGGCGATCAACGCGACCGGCTTCACCCTGAT
>DASQEB010000482.1:0-3466 GCA_035633875.1 Thermoanaerobaculia bacterium | reverse complement strand
GCTTCCCTCCGGAAAGACCAGAGGAGGTTCGCCGAGGCCTCGCAACTGCTCGACCGCGTCGGCTCGATCTACCGCAGGCTGGGGCAGTGGCATCTGCTCGGCCGCACTCTGCAGCAGAAGTCGGTTGTGGCCGGTGAGGCGGGAGACAACGAGCAGGAAATCGCCTTGCTCCGGCGCGCCCTCGACCTGCTGGACCCCCAGGAGGAGCCGCGCACGTTCCTTGCCGCGCGGCACAACCTGATCTGTGCTCTGAACGAGAGCGGCCGCCCCCGCGAGGCCTTCGCCCTGCTCTTCCACACCCGTCCGCTTTACCTCAAGACAGGCGACCGCATGCATCTGCTCCGCCTGCGCTGGCTTGAAGGGGCTGTGGCGCAGGGCCTGAACCGGATCGAGCAGGCCGAGGCCGCCTACCGTGAGGTGCGGGACGCCTTCCTCGATCTCGGCCTGCCCTACGATGCCGCCCTGGCCGCCCTCGACCTCGCCAGCGTGTACAACCTCCAGGGGCTCAACAGCGAAGTCAGCCGCATTGCGGAGGAGACGCTGTCCATCTTCCGGATGAACAACATGCATCGCGAGGCGATCGCCGCCCTCTCCTTCCTCTGCAGCGCAGCCCGAATGGAGGAGGTCGAGGGCGATCTCGTGCGGCGGATCTCGGCGTTCCTCAAGGCTGCCCGCAACAATCCCGAGCTCCGTTTCGCCGTCTCGTCCTAGGGAGAGCCTCATCACTTGGTTCGAGGCTCCCGGCAGGGCGGTAAGTCGTGGGTGGTTTCGGTTAGAATTGGCTTAACTTCCAGCTCCGTCCTCACCTGAGGAGCATTTGATTGTGCGGAGCTCCAGACCCGGCCCTGGCCGGGGAACGAAGGGACCGCTTTCTTTTCGCCGGCAGGAGAGGTGAGGAGGCTTTTGGAGGAGCTGCCATGACTGTCAGCCACCCCGATCCTGACGAGTTGGCGAGATTCGTCCAGGGAGATCTGCCGCTCCGGGAGAACCGCCGGATCGTGCGAACCCTGCTCGCCGCCTGGCGCGCCTACCGGAGCGGTTTGGGAATCAGGCGGGGTGGACGAGGAATCTTGCGGAGTGGCCAGATGCCCCCTGTACCGCCTTCCCCGGCTGCCGGCTACGGGCAGATCTTCGAACGCAGCCTCCTGCGTCTGGGCGCCCAGGCACGCGAGATCGCCGTGGAACGTGGGCGGGTCCCAGAGCTGTCAGCCCGCCTCGACGCGCTGCCCCTCGTGGAGCGGAGAAGCGTGCTGCGGAGCGACCCGGCCTTTCGGCTCTGGCCCTTTTGCGAGTGGCTGATCGAGGAGGGGCACAGGCTCATCCATGTCGACCTCGTCAGGGCAGAGGAGCGGGCGGACCTCGCCCTGATTCTGGCCGAGGAGTTGGACCCGCGCGCCTATGGGGCTCCGCTGATCAACGACATCAAGGCTCGGGCCTGGGCCTGCATTGGAGAGGTGCTGCACATCCTCTCCGACCTGCGGAGCGCCGACGAGGCCTTCGCCCTGGCCGAGAGCCGCGTCGGGGAAGGCACAGGAGACGCTCTGGAGGAGGCACGGATCCTCGAGCTCAAGGCAGCCCTCCGGCGGGACCAGCAGCGGACCACCGAAGCGCACCGGCTGCTCGACGAGGTGATCGCGATCTACCGTCAGTACCGCGACTTCCACCTGGTCGGCCGCGGCTTCGTGGCCAAGGGGCAGGTCTACGGCGCGGCCCACGATCTCGACGCGGCGGTCCGCTGGCTGCGCAAGGGGCTCGGCCTGCTCGACCCTACCCGGGAGCGGCACCTCGAGCTCGCCGCCCGCCATAGTCTGATGCTGTACCTCCACGAGAGCGATCACCACCAGGAGGCCTGGTTCCTGTTGAAGGCATCCCGGCCCGAGTTCCAGCAGCACGGCGGGGAGCTGCTGGGACTGCGGCTGCGCTGGCTGGAGGGCAAGATCCAGCAGGTCCTGGGGCTCCTGGACGACGCCGAGAAGGCCCTGAGCGAAGCGCGGGCGGGCTTTATCGCGCAGGGGATCGGGTTCGACGCGGCGTCGGTCTCCCTGGATCTGGCGGGCCTCTACGCCACTCAGGGCCGGACCACCGAGATGCGGCGCCTGGCCGGGGAGATGCTCCCGATCTTCCGGTCCCGCGATCTCCACCGCGAGGCCATCGCCGCGTTGATTGTCTTCCAGCAGGCGGTGCAGATGGAAAAGCTGACATCCCACCTTCTCAACGAGATCCGCTCGTACCTCAGGCGGGCTCGCAAAGACCACAAGCTCCGTTTCGAGCCGTCCGCATCCTAAAGCGTCGTTGGGGGAGGGAGGACTGGTGGCCGGCCGCTTGCATGATTTCGGCGTGTCGGTCGTGACCTCCTCTGATGTCCTCCCTCATGCCTGACGAACGTTCCACCCGTCCCAAGCTGCTCGTGTTGGGCTGCGGCTTCGGCGGCTACTCGCTCCTTTCCCGGCTGCGTCTCAAGCAGTGGGACGCTTTCCTCGTCAGCCCCCGCAACTATTTCCTCTTCACGCCGCTCCTGCCGTCCGCTGCCGCCGGCAGCGTCGAGTTCCGAAGCATTCTGGAGCCGGCCCGGCGCCGCCTGCGGGGCCTTCAGGTGATCGAGGGCGCTGCCGAGTCGGTGGACTGGGAGGCGCGCCAGGTCTCCTGCGTGGGAGCCGTGAGCGACGAAAGGTTCACCGTGCCCTACGACCTCCTGGTCATCGCGGTGGGGGCCGCGGTCGCCGACTACGGAGTTCCGGGGGTTCGGGAGCACGCCCTCAAGCTCGCCAGCATCGAGGACGCCCGGGCGGTCCGCCGGGGGGTTCTCGACCAGTTCGCTCGCGCGTCCATCCCCGGCCTTGCGCCGGACCAGGTGGAGCAGCGGCTCACCTTCGCCATCTGCGGCGGCGGGCCGACCGGAGTCGAGGTTGCCGCCGAGATCCACGACCTGATCCACGACGAGTTGACCGAGGCCTATTCGGATCTCGCGCCTCGCGCCCGGGTCGTCTTGGTCGAGGCCATGGAGCGTCTCCTCACCAGCTTCGACGAGGCGCTCTCCGAGTACACCCTAATGCACTTCGGGCGGGAGGGGATCGAAGTCCGGACGCGCTCCAAGGTCCGGGCCATCGAGCCGGACGGGGTCCGGTTCGAGGACGGCCAGTTCCTGCCGGCTGGGATGGTCCTGTGGGCGGCAGGCAACGCCCCTGTCCCCTTCATCGCATCCCTGGGAGAGCCCCTGAGCCCGCGGGGCCGCCGGCTGATCGTGGACAACTTCCTCCGGCTGCCGAACCGGCCGGGGGTGTACGCCATCGGAGATTGCGCGGCAGTGGGGGAGCCGCCTCTGCCGGCCACCGCACAGGTGGCACAGCAGCAGGGAAAGTACCTAGCCCGGGCGCTGGAACTCCTGAGGAGAGGCAAGCCGGTGGAGGAGCCCTTCCACTTCAAAGCCTCGGGGATGCTCGCCTACATCGGAGGCGGCGAGGCTCTG
>DASQEB010000481.1:0-5237 GCA_035633875.1 Thermoanaerobaculia bacterium | reverse complement strand
CCTGCCCTCGATGGTGAAGTTGGTCCTCGTGCCGAGGCCGGCGAAGGGAGGGGAATTGACAGCGGTGACCGAGCTCACCCCGGGCAGCGTCCAGAGGCTGGCGGTGGCCTCCCTGAAGAAGGCCACGACGTCGCTGTCCTCCGGGTACTTCGCCGCGGGCAGGAGCACGCGCAGGGTGAGGAGGTTCGCCGCATCGAAGCCGGGGGCGACCGCCTGCAGCCGCAGGAAGCTCCTGACCATCAGCCCGGCACCGACCAGCAGCACGAGCGCGAGCCCGACCTCGGCGACGATGAGGGCGTCGCGCCACAGCCGGCCGCGCGAGCTGCCCGCGTTGCCCCGGCTCGACTCTTTCAGGGACTCGCCCAGCTTCACGCGCGACGCTTCGAGCGCGGGCACCAGGCCGAAGACGACTCCGGTCAGAACGGAGACGGCCAGGGTAAAGGCCAGCACCGGCAGATTGACGCCGACCTGGCCCTCCCCGAGCAGGTTCGCGGGGCTGAGCGCCACGAGGGCTTCGACACACCAGCGGGCGAGCAGCAATCCGAGCGCCCCGCCCAGGAGCGCGAGCAGCAGGCTCTCGGTCAGCAACTGGCGGACGATGCGGCGGCGGCCCGCACCGATCGCGGAGCGGATGGCGATCTCCTTGTGCCTCCCCCCGGCGCGGGCCAGCAGCAGGTTGGCGACGTTCACGCACGCGATGAGGAGCACGAACCCGACCGCGCCGATCAGCACGAGCAAGGCCGGTTTGATCTCACCCGCCAACTGGTCGCGCAGCGGCACGAGGCTTACGCCCATTCCCGTGTTGGATTCCGGGCGCTCCCGTTCGAGGCGGGCCGCGATGGTGTCCATCTCCGCCTGCGCCTGCTCCCGCGAGACGCCGGGCGCGAGGCGCGCGACGGCGGACATGTAACGCCCGTGCCATTGACGATCCTCCTCCGAGAAGATCAGCGGCAGCCAGATCTGGGCCGGATGGCCGGTGCGCGAGTTCTCTTTGATAAACCATTTGAAATCGGGAGGCATGACCCCGATGACGGTCACGCTGGAGCCGTTGAGGGAGATGGCCCGGCCGATGACGTCGGGCGAGCCACTGAAGCGGCGCTGCCACAGGCCGTGGCTGATGACCGCGACGTTCTCGCTCTCGGCCTCCACGTCCGTGGGCGTGAAGGTGCGGCCCAGCGCGGCTTCGACGCCGAGCAGCGCGAAGAGATTGGGAGTCGCGAGCTGCGACGGCACCTCCTCGGGATCGCCCACGCCCGTCAGGTTGAGCGGTGCATCGAAGAAGGCGGCCATCTCGTCGAAAGACTTCGCCTGGTCCCGCCAGTCGCAGAAATTCACCGGGCTGATGACGTTGTTCGGCCTGCTCGCCGAGCGGTTGTTCTCCCACATCACGACCGCCCGGTCGGCGTGGCCGTACGGCAGGTCCCGCAACAGGACCGCCTCCACGACGCTGAAGATCGCGGTGTTGGCGCCGACGCCGAGCGCCAGCGTGAGGGCTGCGATCGCCGTGAAGCCCGGGTGTTTCGACAGCATCCGGGCCGCGTACCGGACGTCCTGCGATACGGTTTCCAAAAGACCGCCTCCGCGGACCTCGTAGGCCCTCTCCCGGACGCTGTCGAAATTGCCGAAGCTGCGGAGCGCCGCCCGGCGTGCCTCCTCCGGGGGCATCCCCTTCGCCACGTTCGTTTCCGCCTCCATCTCGAGGTGGAGGCGGAGCTCTTCGTCGATGTCACCGATGACGGCCTCGCGCCCGAACAGCGCGCGCAGACGTGCGGAGAGAACATTGAACAACTTCATGGGCCTCCCTTACGTGGCCTGCCGGACCTTTGCGATCGCGAGCACCAGGCGGTCCCAACTCGCCTCCTCGGCCTCGAGCTGGCGCCTGCCTTCCCTGGTGAGCGTGTAGAACTTGGCGCGGCGGCCCGTCTCGTTCACGTCCCACTTCGAGGAGACCCAGCCCCGCTGCTCGATGCGGTAGAGCGCCGGGTAAAGCGAGCCCTGCTCCACCTCCAGCATCTCGCCGGACATCTGGTGGATGCGCTGGATGATGCCGTAGCCGTGCAGGGGCCCGAGCGAGACGGCCTTCAGGATGAGCATGTCGAGCGTGCCCTGCAGCAGGTCCGCTTTCTTTTCCGCTTTCTCTCTTGCCACTTTGTCCACCTCCCGGGCCAGCCCGGAACGATACCTAGAATGCCAGAGCATCCTAGACGGGCATGCCTAGGATGTCAAGGCTTGGATCAGAGGGGGGTGGCCCCGGCCCCTTGGCGGGGCCGGGAATGTCTGGCAGGTTCTTGGAGCTACGGTGCCACCGGCATGCGGCGCGCGAAGAAATCCGTGAGGCGGGAAGCCGCCGGCGGGTCGAGGTTGCTGAGGCTGACCAGCACGTACCCGAGCTGCGGATAGATGCGGAGATCGCCGTTCATCCCCGGCGCTCCGCCGCCGTGACCGTAGCCCCGCAGCGGACCCTCTCCCTGAACGCCGAAGCCGTACCCATAGCCCTCCACCTGGTCCCGGGTGGCCTCGGCAAGCATCTTCTTCGAGATCAGCTTCCCCGATTCCAGCGCAGAAGCGAACCGGAAGAGATCGCCGACCGTCGAATAGCCGCCGCCCGCCGCGGTGCCTCTCCACGGGAGCGTGTCGGTGTTGGGCGCCCAGGCGCTGCCCTCTCTCGTGTACCCGACGGAGCGGTTCGGCACCTTCTCGCTCTCGGACAGGGAGTCGGTCGACGTCATGCCGGCCGGCTTGAAGACCTTGCTGCGGACGTAGTCGTAATAGGACATGCCGCTCACTTTTTCGATGATCGCGCCGAGCAGGACGAAGCCATAATTGGAGTATCGCTGCTCCGCGCCCGGCTCGTGGGTGAGCCCGCGCGATCCGTAGAGCTTCACGTAGTCGCTGTGCTCGCGCAGCGTCAGACGGTTCTTCTCAAACTCCGGACCGAAAATGTCGCCCGTGCCTCCGGTATGCGTGAGCAGATGCCGGACGGTGACCTTCGAGGCCACGTCCTTGTTCGGGTAGTCGGGGAGATGTTTGCCGATGGGATCGTTCAGCGCCAGCTTGCCCGCCTCGACGAGCTGCAGCGTCGCAACCGCGGTGAACATCTTGTTCATCGAGCCGATACGAAACAGGGTATCGGTCGTGTTCGGAGCACCCGACTCCCGGTCGGCACGGCCCCAGGCCTTCTGGAGCAGAACCTTGCCATGCCGCGCGACGAGCACGGCGCCGGAAAACTTGTCGTCTTTCGCCAGCTCCTCGGCGCGGGCCGAGAGCGCTGCCAGGGCCTCCGCTTCCGTCATCCGCGGAATCGCGAGGTCCGCCGGACGGGGAACAGCCTCGATGGTCGACTTCAGGATCTTCGGCGGATCGTCCGCACTCACCGTCAGCTCCAATTGCGCCACCGTGTCCGAGCTCACCTCCTGGAGCAGCGCGACGAGCGCCAATGGCTCGTTCTTCTCGAAGCGCAGCACGGTGAAACCGCCGGTCGCTTCGCGAAAGGCCAGCCTGGCCTCGACTGGCGGCGGCGCCTCCTGCCGTGGATAGGCCTGGTCGAAGGCGCGAAGCTGCGCGGCGTCCCCGGAATTGAAAGCCGCAAGCCACGCGGCGAAAACACGGCCGGCCGGAGTCTTCGGGATCTCGGGCGGCCCCTCCGCCTTGCCGGTTTGCGCCGAGGCCGAGAATCCAATGGATAGAACGAATACGAGCAGGGCAGCGACAACAGAGACGTGCTTATGATTCACCGATCGCTCCTTTTCTTTCGGCCACCTTCGTACACAGTCAACCCGAACCGGGTCGCTCTGCCCTCCGCCGTGCCGGGCGCGGGGACGGCACCGGAGCGGCCTTCTGCCGCCGCCGGTGGGCAGAGCTCCCGTCGAGAGAGTCCCTCTTCTGCCTGATAGATCTCGATCGTCTGGCGGCCGGCAGCGGTCAGGCGGACGAGGCTCCGGATGTCCACGAACCGCTCCTCGATCTCGACCAGCCCCGCTTTCTCCAGCTTCGAGAGCGGGAAGGAGAGCGTCTCCCCGGTGAAGCCGGTGATCCGCTGCAGGAAGCGGAGATCCGCCTGCTCGCATACCGAGAGCGCCGTCAGGATGGCCAGACGGTCCGGATCGTGGACCCGCCGGTTGAGGTACGCAAACTGCCCCCCCAGGTTTCGTGTCTCCATCTCGGCCTCCTTTGATTCGCTTTCGCCGCGCCGCCTAACCCGGGGAGGGCACCGGCACGACGTCCTGCGGCTGCCAGCGGGCGACGCTCTCGCGGAGCTCCTCCATCTCTTTCCAATAACTGTCGATCGTCTGCCGGCCGGCATCGGTCAGGCGAACGAGAGTCTGGGTCTTCTTGGCCACGAACCGCTTCTCGATCTCGACCAGCCCCGCCTCCTCGAGCTTCGAGAGATGGGAGGAGAGGTTCCCCTTGGTGAGACCGGTGATCCGGAGCAGGAACAGGAAATCGGCCCGCTCGCACGCCGAGAGCGCCGTCAGGATGGCCAGACGGGCGGGATCGTGGACCCGCCGGTCCAGGTTCGCGAGCTGCTCGAAAGGAGTGGCATTCATCGTCAATCCTCCACCCGCGGACCCAATGCGCGGACGAGTTGCCAGTGATCGAGAAGACCGACCAGGAACATCGCGGAGCCGCAAGTGAGCAGAGCCACCCCGGGATAGACCAGGGCCGGAAGGAGGAGGTCGATGTTCCGGGCAACCTCCCCATGCTCTCCAGCGAGGAACCCCAGAGAGGTGCCCAGGACTGAAAGCCCCAGCAGCAGGACTGCGAGCACCAGATAATGAATCTGGGACCGGTGCCCTTCTCTCCAGAACAAGACGCCAAGAAACAAGGAGCCGACGAGGATGTACAGCGTCTGCGCGAAAAGAGCCCTGATCATGGACGGCTCTCGCATCGTGCAGGCCGTGTGACTCCCTTCCCAAGGCGGCCCCCCAAAAAAGTCAGAGTTCTCGTGAAGGATCCGAGGATGCTGGCCCAGCGCTTCGTCCCCCTGAACCAGGATGTGGGGGCGGGGGATCGCTTGGAGCAATGCAAACAGAGCCCCCGCTAGCGCCAGAGTGACCAGGAAATGCCGCGCGATCGGCGTCACCCGCGGCTGAAGGTTTTCGAGAGGCGAGACCGGACCGGCCGGGCTGAAGATGGGAACCGGAACGGGATCGACCACCTGTTGCTCGACCTCGCCATAAGCATCTCTGTAGTAGCCCTTTGCCCCGAGCATCACGAGGATCGCTCCCACGACGGAG
>DASQEB010000480.1:0-3946 GCA_035633875.1 Thermoanaerobaculia bacterium | reverse complement strand
GGCGGAGCCGGAGCCCACGGCGCGGCGGCCTCCGCCACGGGGAACGGTTCCACCGGGAACGGCTCCTCCACCGCCAGGACCGGTTCCGCCGCGAGCGCGGGCTCCGCAGGCTCCGGCTCGGGAGTGGGAGCGGGAGGAGGGGGCGCCACGGCCTCGGCGGGAGGCGGAGCGGCGACGGCCGCCGCCGCCGCTGTCGCGTCCCAGAAGAACAGGCCTTCAGACTCCAGGGCCGCGACATACCGCTGGCGGCTGGCCCGTGTGCCCAGGCCAGGGAAGACCTCCCCGTCCTCGGGCTCTGGCTCGGGCTCGGCCTCCTCCACGCGGGGGGCCGCGACGGCCGGCTCGGGAGCGGCGGCGGCCGGCCGAGGGGGCTCTTCGAGCTGGAAGACGTCTTCGACCGGGCGGCGGGGCGGGACCGGGCCGCCGAGGTCGAAGACGTCGAAGGCGCCGCTCGGAGCCGGATCGACCCGCGGCGGAGGAGGAGCCGGTGCCGCGAGCTCCGGGAACGGGACGTGCTTCGGGTCCGGCCTCTCGGCCTGGGGGGCTTGGTCCATCGCGCGGATCCTCCGGCGAAGCTCTTCGATCTCCGGATCGCTGTCGTTCAACAGACTGTACAGATCGAGCCGTTCGCGAGCCCGGTCGGGCTCGCCGGTGTCGAGATAGGCCCGCACCAGCAGCTTGTTGGCCACCATCTGCGTGGCGTCCTGCTTGACCACGCGCTCCAGCACCGCCCGGGCACCTTCGGGCTCGGCGAGCTCGAGCAGGCACCGCCCCTTCGCCACCAGGGCCGAGAGGTAGCCCGGGTGCTCCTTGAGGCCCTTCTCCAGGATGTCGAGGGCCTCCCTCACCCGGCCCTGGTGCCGGTACTCCTCCGCGAGTTGGAGGAAGATGCGGGAGGTAGGGTCGGATTCCCAGCGGTTCCGGAGCTGGGTGAGACGGTCGGGGAACGCGCCGTCAGTCATGCGGACACACCCGGGGCACGTCATGGGACCGTGCAGGCAAAGCGAGAGTTTTCAGGGCGATGGCCAAGATGGCCGCATTATAGCAGGGGCTCCCCCGCGGCTCGATGTCTGGAGCCGCGGGGAAAGACCGTCCCTCCCGGACCAGCAGGGTGCTACTGTTGCGGACGATTGATCCGGATGGTGGTCGAACCTTCGAGGAGCGTCCCTGTGCTCGACGGAGTTCTCGCTTTGACCTCGAAGCTTTCGATGAGCCCGATCACATCCTGCGGCCTGACCACGAGAACCTTCGATGCCTGACCGTTGCTGTTGGTCGTTTCCGCAGTGTTTCCCCCCTCAAATTCTCCAACGTCCGATTGGAACGTGACCGTAACACCCGGTAACCGCGCTCCCTGGAGATTGAAGACTGTGGCGGAGATGACCACTCTGGTCTGTTGGTCCGAGCGGACCGTCGACGGGTTGGCCACGACATCGATCGCTGTGGCCGCATCCCGGAAGATCGTGACCTCTGTGGTCGCGGGCGCACTGGAGCCGACAACCGCCGTGACGGTCGCCGTCCCTTCTCGGTCACCTGCCCGCAGGGTCGCCCTGGCGATCCCATTGGCCCCTGTCTGCGGATTCGCTGTGGTGATGCTGCCCAGGGTGGTCGTCAGAATGACCGGTCGCCCAGCCTCGACCGGCGACCCGTCCGAGTTCCTGGCGACGACGGTGATTTCAGCCGTCCCCTGGAGAGGAACTTCACTGGGAGTGACACTGACGAGCACAGTCGGCCGATCTTCCTCCGCCTCGCCGATCTGCACGCTCGTTTCGACCATGGCGTCGGCAGTCGACGCGCTGATCATGGCGGTCCCGGCCCGACCATCGGCGCGCAAGGTGGCCGTGGCCACACCACCGTCCCCGATCTCCACCACCGGGGTGATCGTCCCGCGGTCGGTGCTGAGCCGGATCTCCGTTCCAGGGTTCAGGGGATTGCCGTCCGGCTTGCGCCCTACGATGGTGATCGTCGAAGTGCCGTTGAGACCGATCTTCGAGGGGTTGGCGCTCAAAGTGAGGGTCGTCCCGGTCGGGGCAACCGGCGTGGCCTTGTCGCAGCCGACCGCCGGCAGGAGAGCGAGAGAGAACAGTCCAAAAACAATACTTCTGCGATTCATAGCGACTCAGTATACGGACCGGGGCGCCGGTCCGTCCAGACGGCCAGCCAGGGAGAAAACGGAAGCGCTCCACGGACCATTGTCCGCTGCGCATCCCCAACATCTCACACAACGGATCGTCGTACGCTGCGCATTCCAGCCTACGCGGCGCATTGCCGCCGTCGCCGGACAACGGCCTGCCGCGCGCTCCAGAAACACGAAGGGAGGGGACGAGCCCCTCCCTCCGGAGTACCGCCATGGAATGTCCTGGCAGCCGCCCTAGCTCGACTCGCTGTTGTCGGCCGGACCGGTGCACTGCGGGTCCGCCGCGTCGATCAGACCGTCGCTGTCGTTGTCGAACGTGTCGTTGCACTGCGTCGGCGGCGGCGGAGGCGGCGTCGTGGTGTCGCCGGTGCAGGTCGTGTTCGGCGGATTGAGGACGAAGGCGTTGCTCAGGGTCCCCACACAGCCGGTCTCCAGGTTCCGCACCGAGACGCTGATCGGCGTCGGCGAGAGCCGGGTTCCGCCGGGGTTGCCGTCGCCATTGCCGTCGCAGGGCTCGGTGATGAAGTCGAAGCCCTGCGGCGCGTTCGGGATGCGGACCGTGAGCGATGTCCCGCTGTTGCCGAGGACCTGCGCCGCGCTGCCGTCCTCCGGATCGCCGAACAGGACCTGCACGTTCGGCGAGAAGTTCCGGCCCGAGATCGTCGCGGTGATCCCCGGGCTGCCGCTCCCGGGATTGATGCCGAACGCCAGCGGGATGGGCACCTGGTAGGCGAAGCCGACGTCGGCGACGTCGCCGTCGCCCGTCTCGATGTTGACCACCTGGATCTGGTCCACCACGATGAGCCCTCCCTCGGGGCACTCGGCGGGAATCGGGGCCGGGCCGGCGATGGCGATCACCTGGGTGCCGGCGGTCGAGTGCACCGTCTGGCCGATGAAGACGTCCTGCTCCTCGAAGTGGAACGACACGGCGACCGGCTCGTCGAAGCCCTGGCCCTGGATGACGACCCGGAAGCCGCCTTCGACCGGGGTCCGGCCACCGGTCGGCCCGGTGTCCAGGGCCACGGCGGTGATCAGGACGTCCGTCCCGTACTTGAACTGCTGCCGGCTGACGGTGCTGAAACCGGTCTCGAGGTTTCTGACCAGGATATCCACCACCTGGTTGATGAGGTTCTGCCCGAACCCGCGGGCGGACGGAGTGCGGACCACGATCTGGCTCTCGCTGATCGATTCGATGGTCGCCTCGACGCCGTCGAAGCTGTCGACCGTCCCACCGAGGCCGAAGAGGACCTGCACGGGAGCCCGGAAGCCGGCGCCGCGGATGGTCACCCGGTCACCGCCCTCGTTGGAGCCGGAGGACGGCGACAGACTGAACACCTGGGGCTGGACGGGGCCGCCCCCGCCGCCGAAGGAGTAGGTGAAGCCCCGGCTGAGGGAGTCCGTGGCCTGATTGGCCTCGTTGACGTTGATCGTCACCGCCACGTCGACCGGGGCGGTCTCGCCGACCCCCACGGACACGCCGGCCGCGTCCGCCGACGGGGTGACCACCCGGATGCGGGTCGGCGTGACCGAGCGCACCGTGGCTGCGGTGCCGTTGAAGGTCACGCGGACCGGGGAGTCGAAGCCGCCGCCGACGATGGTGACCTCGTCTCCGCCCTCGGGGTCGCCCACGCTCGGCTCCACCGAGCCGACGAAGAAGGTGGCGGCCTCGTTGATCCGGACGTTGGTCACTCCGGCGCTCGGGCCCACCACCGCCCGCACCGTGGCCGTGCCGATGCTGTCGCCGGCGAAGAGCACGGCGCTGGCCTCGCCGTTGACGAGCTGCAACTGGACCGAATTCGGTCCGCCCGGAGA
>DASQEB010000479.1:0-6872 GCA_035633875.1 Thermoanaerobaculia bacterium | reverse complement strand
GGATCGCGCCGGTCGCACCCCTCGCCCTGACCCGGGTGGACCTGCGGTCAACCGGGGATCCCCGGCGGGAGGCTCTGCGTCTGGCAGGGGAGGACGCGGTGCTGCCGTTCGACCTCGTGCGCGGCCCGCTGGTGAGGCTCTCCCTCCTGCGCCTGGGGGAGGACGAGCGCGTGCTCCTCCTCGCCATGCACCACATCGTCTCCGACGGCTGGTCTCTGGGCCTGTTCGTGCGGGAGCTGACCACGCTCTACACCGCCTTCGCCTCCGGCCAGCCTTCACCGCTGCCGGAGCTGGCGGTCCAGTACCCGGACTATGCGGTCTGGCAGCGGCAGTGGCTCCAGGGGGAGGAGCTGACGGCCCAGCTTGCCCACTGGCGCGAGCGGCTGGCCGGCGCCGAGGGGGTCCTGGACCTCCCCGTGGACCGCCCGCGTCCGCCGGCCCAGAGCTTCCGGGGCGGCGAGCTGCCGCTGACCCTCTCCGGAGACTTCGTCGCGGCGCTGGAGGCCCTCGGCCGGCGCGGCGGGGCGACGCTGTTCATGACGCTCCTTGCCGGCTGGAAGGCGCTCCTCTGGCGCTCGACCGGGGAGGTGGACCTGCGGGTGGGCACGCCCGTGGCGAACCGGACGCGCCTGGAGACGGAGCCGCTGATTGGCTTCTTTGTCAACACCCTGGTGCTGCGGACCGATCTGGCGGGCGATCCAGGATTCGGGGAGCTGCTCGGGCGGGTGCGCCTCGGCACCCTGGACGCCTACGGCCACCAGCACCTGCCGTTCGAGCGCCTGGTCGAGGAGCTGCAGCCGGAGCGGGACCTGTCGCACACGCCGCTGTTCCAGGTCCTGGTCGCGCTGCAGAACGACCCGGTGCCGGCCCTCGACCTGCCCGGGTTGCGGGTGCGCCGGATGGAGGTGGGGCGTGCCACGGCGAAGTTCGATCTGAGCCTGATGCTGGAGCGGACGGCCAGGGGGATTGCCGGGTCGCTGGAGTACGCCTCCGACCTGTTCGACGCCTCGACGGCCGGGCGGATCCTCTCCCACTTCCGCGTCCTCCTGGAGGGAGTTGCGGCCTCGCCGGAGGCCCCTCTCTCAGCGCTGCCGCTGCTGACGGGGGAGGAGCGGGAGCAGCTCCTCGCCTGGAACAAAACGGGGACGGCGGCGGGAGGGGACCTGTGCCTGCACGAGCTGGTCGAGGCGCAGGCGCAGCGCACGCCGCAGGCGCCGGCCCTGATCGCCGGCGCGGATCGGCTCACCTACGAGGAGCTGAACCGGCGGGCGAGCTCCCTGGCGGAGCACCTGGGGAGGCTCGGCGTGGGGCCGGAGGTGGGGGTGGGGGTCTTCCTGGACCGCTCCGTCGATCTGGTGGTGAGCCTGCTGGCGGTGCTCAAGGCGGGAGGTCTTTACGTTCCTCTCGACCCGGCCTATCCGGCGGAGCGGGTGGGCTTCATCCTGGGGGACACGGCCGCGCCGGTGATCCTGAGCCGGGAGAGCCTGGCCGGCCGGCTGCCGGCCACCGGCTCGCGGCTGGTCCTGGTGGACCGGGACGCAGGGGCGTGGTCGGAATGGAGCGGCAGGAGCCCGCACCGGGCCGGGGGCCCGGACCACCTCGCCTACGTCATCTATACCTCGGGCTCGACCGGCCGACCCAAGGGCGTGGCCATCGAGCACCGCAGCGCCGTCGCGCTGGTGCGCTGGTCGGAGCAGGTCTACTCGCCCGCGGAGATCTCGGGAGTCCTGGCATCCACCTCGATCTGCTTCGACCTGTCAGTCTTCGAGCTGTTCGTGCCGCTCGGCCGCGGCGGCGCGGTGATCCTGGCCGAGAACGCCTTGGAACTGACCACGCTCGCCGCCCGCGACTCGGTCACCCTGGTCAACACGGTGCCGTCCGCGATCGCGGAGCTGGTCCGGATGGGCGGGGTGCCGGCGTCGGTCCAGACGGTCAACCTGGCGGGCGAGCCGCTCCAGCGCGATCTGGTCCAAGGGATCTACGGTCTGGGGACGGTCGAGCGGGTCTACAACCTCTACGGTCCGTCGGAGGACACGACCTACTCCACCTTCACGCTGGTGGAGCGCGGTCCGGCCCGGCCGGTGACCATCGGCCGTCCGCTGACCGGCAAGCGGTCCTGGGTGCTTGACGGGCAGCTCTCGCAGGTGCCGGTGGGGGTGGTGGGTGAGCTCTATCTGGGAGGGGAGGGGCTGGCGCGGGGATACCTGAACCGGCCGGAGCTGACGGCCGAGCGCTGGGTGCCGGACCCGTTCTCGGCGGAGCCGGGGGCTCGGCTCTACCGCACCGGGGATCTCGCGCGGCGCCTGTCGGACGGCACGCTGCTGTTCCTGGGCCGCATCGACCATCAGGTGAAGGTCCGCGGCTTCCGCATCGAGCTGGGCGAAGTGGAGGCGGCGCTGCTGCGGCATGCAGGAGTGAGGGAGGCGGTGGTGGCGGCCCGGGAGGATCGGCTGGTGGCCTATGTCGTGGCCGAGCCGGGGCGGGAGCCGGCCGTCCCGGATCTGCGCGAGCACCTGCTGCGCAGCCTGCCGGAGCCGATGGTGCCGTCGGTCTTCGTCCGGCTTGAGGCGCTGCCGCTGACCCCCAACGGCAAGGTGGACCGCAAGGCTCTGCCGGAGCCGGAGCCCATGGCCCGGTGGGAGCGGACCGCGCCGCGCACGCCGCTGGAGGAGCGGCTCGCCGCGATCTGGTCGGACCTGCTGGGCGTGGAGGAGATCGGGATCGAAGAAAACTTCTTCGATCTGGGCGGCCACTCGCTGCTCGCCATGCGCGTGATCTTCCGGGTCCGTGAGGAGCTCGGCGTGGAGCTGGCGGTGCGCACCCTCTTCGAGAGGCCGACGGTGGCGGCCCTGTCAGCGATCCTCGAACAGCTCGGGGCGGACCGGCCGGCTTCGGCGGTCCCGCCGCTCCAGCCGGTGCCCCGGGACGGCGGCCTGCCCCTGTCTTTCGCCCAGGAGCGCCTCTGGTTCCTGCACGAGCTGCTGCCGGGGAGGGCGGACTACAACATCGCCGCGGCGCTGCGCCTGTCGGGCCGGCTCGACCTCGGGGCGCTCCAGCGGACGTTGACGGAGATCGCCCGCCGTCAGGAGTCGCTGCGCACCACCTTCCGGCTCGCGGACGGGCAGCCGGTGCAGTGGATCGGCCCCGCGGAGCCGTGGCACCTCCCCCTGGTGGACCTGACGGCCCTCGGCCCGGAGGAGCGCGAACGGGAGGCCCGCCACCGGGCCGCCGAGGAGGGGGCGCTCCCCTTCGACCTCGCGGTCGGGCCTCTCGTCCGCACGGCGCTGCTGCGCCTGGGTCCGGCCGAGCACATCCTGGTGCTCGCCGCCCATCACGCCGTCTTCGACGGCTGGTCGGTCGGCATCCTGACCCGCGAAATGGGAGCGCTCTATCCCGTCCTGGCCCAGGGCGGCGACGGCCGTGGGCTGCTGCCCGAGCTGCCCGTCCAGTACGCCGACTTCGCGGTCTGGCAGCGCCGGTGGCTCGCCGGCGGAGAGCTCGACCGGCAGCTCGCCTGGTGGCGGGAACGCCTGGCCGGAGCCCCGGCCCTCCTGGAGCTCCCGGCGGACCGGCCCCGTCCGAAGACCCCCAGCGGGCAGGGCGGCACCCGCTCCTCCCGGCTGGCGCCGGACCTCGCCGCCGCGCTGCACGCCCTGGGCCGCGGCCGCGGAGCCACCCTCTTCATGACCCTCTTCGCCGGCTGGGCGGCGCTTCTCCACCGCTACACGGGCGAGACCGACCTGCCGGTGGGGACGCCGGTGGCCAACCGGCCGCGGGCGGCGCTGGAAGACCTGGTCGGGCTCTTCGTCAACAGCCTGGTTCTGCGCACGGACCTGGACGGCGATCCCGCCTTCCTGGAGCTCGTCGGCCGGGTCCGCGAGGGCCTGCTCGGCGCGCAAGCCCACCAGGACCTGCCGTTCGAGAAGCTCGTGGAGGCGCTGGCACCGCAGCGCAGCACCGCGCACACGCCGCTGTTCCAGGTGCTGTTCGTGCTGCAGAACGCCCCCTTCACCGCCCTCGAGCTGCCGGGCCTGACCCTGTCTCCGGTCGAGATCGAGGGGCGCACGGCACAGCTCGATCTGTCCCTCTCGCTGACCGAGTCCGTTCCGGAGATCGCCGCCACCCTGGAGTTCAACCGCGACCTGTTCGATCCCGCGACGGCGGACCGCATGCTCGGCCACCTGGAAGTCCTGCTCGCCGGCGCCGCGGCCGCTCCCCACGTCCGCTTGTCGGAGCTGCCTCTGCTGAGCGCGGCGGAGCGCCGGCAGCTCCAGGCGGAGGCCGGCGCGGCGGACGGCGTCTCCCCGGGGGAGAGCTGCCTGCACTGGCTCTTCGACGAGCAGGCGGCGCGGACGCCCCAGGCCGTGGCCCTCGTCTGCGGCGGCACGTCTCTCACCTACGCCGAGCTGCGGGAGAGAGCGGACCGCCTGGCACGGCGCCTCGCGGGGATCGCGCCCGAGGCACCGGTGGGGGTCTGCATGGAGAGCTCGCCCGAGCTGGTGGTGAGCCTCCTCGCGGTCTGGAAGGCCGGCGGGGTCTACCTGCCTCTCGACCCGGTGTACCCTCCCGAACGGCTGGCCTTCATGGTGGAGGATGCGGGGGCTTGCGCCGTCCTCACCTCCGAGCAGCGGCCGATGCTCCCCTGGGCGGGCAGCGCACGGGTCGTGGTGGTGCCCGGCCACGCCGCCCCGGACGGGGAGCCGAGGCCGCCCCGCAGCCTTGCCTCCCCCGGCAGCCTGGCCTGGATCATCTACACCTCCGGATCGACCGGGACTCCGAAAGGGGTGGGCGTCGAGCACGGCGCGGCGGCCGATCACATGCGCAACGTCGTGGACGCCTGGGGCCTGGGCTGCGGTGACCGGGTGCTCCAACTCTCGTCCTCCAGCTTCGACATGTCCCTGGAGGAGATCGTTGCGCCCCTCCTGTGTGGTTGTACGGTCGTCCTGCGCGGGTCGGATGTATGGGAGCCCTCGGGCCTTCTCGACCGCGTCTCCGGCCTGGGGCTCACCGTCGTCAACCTCCCCACCGCCTACTGGCAGCAGTGGATCTGGGAGTGCGAGCAGGGGAGCGCGGCAGAGGGGCTGCCGCTGCGGCTGGTGGTGGTGGGCGGGGAGGCGGTGCCGGTCGAGGCGGCGCGCCGCTGGCACCGGACGCCGCTGGGGGGCGTGCGGCTGCTCAACGGCTACGGCCCCACCGAGGCCGTCATCAGCGCCTCCTTCCACGAGGTCGGCGCCGGGGAGGCCGCGCCGGACGGCTCCGTCCCCATCGGCCGTCCTCTCTCCGGGCGGAGCGGCTGGGTCCTGGACCGCCGGGGGGCCCCGGTCCCCACGGGTGTGCCGGGCGAGCTCCACCTGGGCGGGCGATCGCTGGCCCGGGGCTATCTGGGCCGGCCCGCCCTCACGGCGGAGAGGTTCGTGCCCGACCCCTTCTCGGCCGTGCCCGGCAGCCGCCTTTATCGCACTGGGGACATGGCCCGCCGCCTGGCCGACGGTCCGCTCTCCTTCCTCGGCCGGACCGATCAGCAGGTCAAGGTGCGGGGCTTCCGCATCGAGCCGGCCGAGGTGGAGGCGGCGCTGACCCGCCATCCGGCGGTGCGGGAGGCGGTCGTCGTAGCGCGGGAGCTGGCCGGTGGCAAGGCGCTGGTGGCCTATGTGGTCGCCTCCGGAGCGCCCCCCGCGGCCTCCGAGCTCCGGGACCATCTGAGGGCCTCGCTGCCGGAGCACATGGTGCCGTCGGCCTTCGTTCTCCTCGACTCCCTGCCGCTGACGCCCAATGGCAAGGTGGACCGCCGGGCGCTTCCGGCTCCGGAGATCGAGGCGGAGCGCGGGTTCGTGGCGCCGAGAACGCCGGTCGAGGAGCTGCTGGCCGGCCTCTGGGCGGAGCTGCTGAACGTTGAGCGGGTGGGCGCGGAGGACCACTTCTTCGAGCTCGGGGGGCATTCGCTCCTGGCCACGCGGGTGGTCTCGCAACTGCGCGGGATCTTCGGCGTGGAGCTGCCGTTGCGGGCGCTGTTCGAGAGCCCGACGGTGGCGACCCTGGCCCGCCGGGTGGAGGAGGCTCGGCGGGAGGAGGGCGCGCCGGCCGCGCCGCCGATCGTGCCGGTGGCACGCGACGGCGAGCTGCCGCTCTCCTTTGCCCAGGAGCGCCTCTGGTTCCTCGACCAGCTCGATCCGGGCAGCGCCGCCTACAACATCGTCGCGGCCGTCTGCATGGACGGGCCGCTGAACGAGGGGGCCCTGGAGGCGGCCCTCCGCGAGATCGTGCGCCGGCATGAGGCGCTGCGCACCACCTTCCCGGCGGTGGAGGGACGGCCGATGCAGCGGATCGCGCCACTCGCGCGCCTCGTCCTCACCCGGGTGGATCTGCGGTCCGCCGGAGACCCACGGCGGGAGGCGCTCCGCCTCGCCGCGCAGGACGCGATGCTGCCGTTCGACCTCGCGCGCGGCCCCCTGGTGAGGTGCTCTCTCCTGCGCCTGGGGGAAGAGGAGAGCGTGCTCCTCGTCGCCATGCACCACATCGTCTCCGACGGCTGGTCGCTGGACCTTTTCGTGCGGGAGCTGAGCGTGCTCTACACCGCCTTCGCCTCCGGCCAGCCTTCAACGCTGCCGGAGCTGGCGGTCCAGTACCCGGACTATGCGGTCTGGCAGCGACAGTGGCTCCAAGGGAAGGAGCTGGCGGCCCAGCTCGCTCACTGGCGCGAGCGGCTGGCGGGCGCCGAAGGGGTCCTGGACCTCCCCGCGGACCGCCCGCGTCCGCCGGTCCAGAGCTTCCGGGGCGGCGAGCTGCCGCTGACCCTCTCCGGGGACCTCGTCGCGGCGCTGGAGGCCCTGGGCCGGCGCGGTGGGGCGACGCTGTTCATGACGCTCCTTGCG
>DASQEB010000478.1:0-24061 GCA_035633875.1 Thermoanaerobaculia bacterium | reverse complement strand
AGGGAGCCGTCTGGATCTCGTCCCGGACGAAGCGGTAAAGGGCCTTCGCCTTCTCGACGGGTGTACCGGACGCCGCGATCTCCCTCGACTTCTTCGCCACGCCTCCGTCCCGCCTTCGCACCCGGCCGTAATCCTCCTCCATGAGCTTGCAGATGTTGCTCCAGCTTTCACCAAGGCGCAGGTGCGCAAACTCGGTGCTGATGGCGGTGGGCAGCATCATGATCTGCGTCGCCAGATCACCGTGGGGCGGACCGTAGGGATCGTCCGGAATCGAGGGGAGGTTCTGAGCCCACGCCCGCAACTCGGCTCCCCGGGAGCTTTCATGAGTCTCGCGCTGGATCCCGACCTGGAAGGGGTCCCGGGTCCATATCCGGGCATGGACCTCACGGGGAAGCAGATAGATCATTTCCGAGCTGAGGACCGGGATCTCCTCCGAGAAGAACCAGGGGTCGGGAATCGAGCTGAAGTCGAACTTCAGCTCGTACGAGTAGTCGAGGATCGCCCCCACCTCGACAGCCGGGAAGGCGACGACGGTGGTGTAGTAGCGGGCCGAGCGGGACAGTCGCCGCCTGAATTTAGCCTCGCGGGGAACGGGGATTACCCGGCCATCGGGCAGAACCGTGCGCGCCTCGAAGCTCTGGAGCCGCTCGAACTCGTTGTGCCCCACCGAGATCTCACCGCTGCTTTTCCCCTCTTCTGTCAGGATCTTGACCCGGGCCTGGACCCGGAAGTACGGATAGAAGGCCCCGGACTTGTACCCGCTCATCCGGAACTCGCCCTTCTTGAAGAGCACCACCGCTGGAGCGTTGGGCTCCCCCGATACCGAGGTGAGCGCCCGCTCCGCATCGGTGATCGGCGGGAAGTCAGCCGCCGCCGCAATCCGCGCGCCGGCGCCGGCTGTCAGGGAGAAGAGGAGAAGAATCAGGATCAGAAAAAGACGGACTGGCTTCATGATGTGCCCTCGGGAACAGATCAGCCAACGCTCTCACCTCCCCCACCCGCTCCGAAGTGCCCGATCGAACGAAAACGTTTCACCCGTTTGAAAAAACCTCTCCCCGTTCCCCCGCCCGGTCCCGAGCGGAGACCGGTTTTCCAGAGGGAGTTGCTGTTGCTGCATCGTGGCATACCTCTTGCGATAAGCGGGAGCGAGGCGGATCGGCGGCGCGATGCCGTACAACCATGGGTGCTCTCTCTGGACGCCGCTGATCCAGTCTCTCTTTTCTCCTTCTTCGCGTCAATCGCAATCCATCCAGGAATCTGCACCCAGGCAAAGGAGCCGCACCATGTCCGAGATCCTCGGCAACATCCGTGGTCAGGGAAACAGAAACGTCAATGTCGGCAAGGTGGAGCGCTGGGCCTCTGTGCTGGGAGGGGCGGCCCTGGCCGCCTTCGCCCTCCGGCGGCGCTCCAAGGGCGCCATGGGCCTCGCTCTTGCCGGCGCACCGCTGATCTGGCGGGGCGCGACGGGCCACTGCTCCGTGTATCAGAAGCTGGGCATCGACCGCGTCCATGGCAACCGGGCCGCGGACCACCTGACGTCGTCCCAGACCAACCTGTTTTCCCAGGAGCCGGCCCGGACGACCGAGCCCATCCACGGCAACGAGCGGGAGTACTTCTCGACCCTGGGCGCGCAGCCGGCCGAGACCTCGACAACCCCGCTCTGACCCCCGGAAACAAAAACGCCCCCCGGACCGGGGGGCGTTTTTCACGCCGGCGGATCGGTCGGGCTTCCTACCGCCCCGTCTCCTCCAACTCGATCTCCACTTCCATCTCCTCGCCGGCGTCGACGTCGAAGTCCATCTCCTGGGCCCGGTGGCCCGGGCGGACCACGGCGATCCGGTGCTTGCCGGGATCGACCCGGAGGCCCCCGCGCAGGCGGGCGAGGTCGTCGCCGGTGCCCACGAAGCGGCCGTCGAGGTAGACCGAGGCGTCGGAGGGCTCGATCTCGAACCGCACACGGCCGCCCCGCTCGTCCATGTTCTCCCGAATCTCGCGGCCGTCGTCATCCTCGTCCCGGTCGGCCCAGCGGTCGCGATCGTCCTCGCGGTCGCGGTCCCGGCGGACGCGGTCGCGCCAGTCGGGCTCCTCCTCCACCTCCCCGCGCTCGATCCGCTCGCGGCGCTCGCGCTCGAAACGGATCCGCTCGTCGCGCCGTTCGGTGCTCTTCGAGGCCAGGTCCTCGGGCCGCACCGACTCGCCCCGCGCCAGACGGTCGTCGATCGAGATCACCGTGCCGGGGTAGACCGTGATCTGCCGGGCGATGGTCTCGTAGCCGTCCAGGTAGAGGACGACGTCGTACGTCCCCTTGTCCAGCCACAGGTACTGCGGCCAGCCGTCGAAGGCGTCCACCTTGCCCACGTACTGACCGTCGATGTAAATCTCCGTCCGGGCCGGGGCCACGTCGAAGTCCAGGGCTCCTGCCCGGCCTCCGCGGCCGTAGTAGCGGGGATAGCCGTGGTCGTACGGATCCCAATAGAAGCCCCACCAGGGGGAGCCCCACCAGAAGATCCGCGGACCCCAATACCCGCCGTAGTAGCCGCCGTACCCGCCGTAATAACCACCGTAGTACCCGCCGTAGTAGCCGCCATGGTGGCCGCGGTGGCGGTCACGGTCGCCGCGGCCTCGCCGGGAAGGCTGGCGCTCCGGATCCCGGTCGGGCGAGGCCGGCCGCGCGTGGCGGTCCGAATCCGACCCCGACCGCGAGGGAGGCGGCGTGTAGCTCGGCGGCGGGCTGCTCGGCCGGGACGAGGAGTCGGGGGCCGAGCGGGGGACCGCCTGCCGCTCCGGTCCGCCGCTGTCGTTCGGACGGCTGCGGGAGCGATCCTGAGCCGTCAAGGGCGTGGTCGCGAGCAGCAGGGCCAACGTCAGGACCGGAATCGCCCTCCGGTCACGGAGCCATGCGGCTGCTCGGTTCTTGGTGATCATGGATGCTCTCCTTTTCCGTCTCCGCGCCCAGCTCGGACCAGGCGCGGTGAAGACCTCTGATGTAATGGTACCGGAGCACCTCTTCCCAAAGCCTCGGAGTTGCGACCGGCCCATTTTGCAAAGCGCGCACCAGGCGTTCCTTCCACTTTTGAGGCACCTCCGGAGGCACCGGCGGCGGTCCCTCCGGTCCGATCCCCAGGAAGGGGCCCAGCTCCGGGTGGAGCTTGTAGAAGACCACGGCGCAGTAGCCGGCCTTCTCCTGGCGCGCGCAGAAGCGGCCGATGTCCGTGGGGTGGTCGTGCGCCACCGTGGCCGCGGGCTCATAGACGATGCGCAGGCCGCGCTTTTTCAGACGGTACGAGAGCTCGATGTCCTCCCAGGCCGCATGGGGAAAACGCAGGTCGAACGGCTCGGCGAGCAGCAGGTCGCGGGGCAGCGACAGGTTGGAGGTGTATAGAAAATTGAACGGTACGTCTTCTTTATCTTTGATCAGGGCGTAGCCGAACTGGAGTCCGTGCTCGTTGATGTAGCGCAGAAAGGGGTTGAGCCGCATCCGACGGTGCCAGCCGGTGTAGCCGATGATCGCCAGCAGGGGGTGGTCCCCCCGCTGCCGGTGGGCCTCGCGATGGGTCGCCAGCCAGCCTCCCGAGGGGACGGTGTCGTCCCCCAGAAAGGCCACCCACCGGCCGGATGCCGCGAGCACGCCGGTGTTGCGCGCCGCCGCCGGCCCGTGGTTCTTCTGGACGACGATCCGCACCGGCACCTTGAACGTCCGGTTCCGCAGCCACTCGGCCGTTCCGTCGGTCGAGCCATCGTCGACCACCACCACCTCGAAAGAGGGAGGCTCCTGCTGGAACTCCAGGTTCTGGAGCACCTCGGAGAGCACCTCCAGGCGGTTGTGCGTCGGGATGACGACGGAGAACTCGGGCGCACCCGTGACAGACCCCATGCTTCAAGAGTACTCCACCTGGGGGATGGCTGGCCCGATCCAAGCAGGCACTACTGCGGCGGCATTTGCCGATTCGGCCGCGGCTTCCTCCTCGGGACGATGGGGAGACCCGAGATCTGGAAATTCACCGTCAGGCTATAGAAGACCGCCACCGGCCGACCTCCAAACGTGGCGGGCTGGAACCGCCAGTGGCAGACGGCGTCGAGTGCGGCGGCCTCCAATCCCTTGGAATCCTCGACCCCTTGGGGGACCCAGGGGTTCCGCAACGCACCGGTCTTGTCGATGACCATGTTCAGGACGACGTTCCCCCGCCTGCCGGCCCGCCTGGCCGCCTCCGTGTACTGCAGCGGGGGCGGCGTGCCGAGGACCTTCGGGCGGATCACTTCCGTCCCCGGGGGTGGTGTCTCGGCTTCGGAGTCCCCGGGGGAGAGCGCGGTGTTCCGCTGGCCCCATCGGTGGGACTCCAGAAGAGCGCCCGCTTCTCCATAGGGCGAGAGGTCGACGTGGAACAGGGCGGGGATCAGGGCCTGCGCCCCCTGCCACTGGCAGATCGCCTCGTCCTTCGCGCCGGTGGCGGCCGCGGCCAGGGCCCGGAACATCAGGGTCAGGGCGAAGTAGCCGGGCGTCGCGTCCGTCTGGTTGACCGCATGGAGCCAGGTCTCCTCGCCCTTCGCCTTGGCCTCCTGCCAGCGGCCGGCCCGGAGCAGGGCCTCGAGGGCGGCGAGATTGGGGTGCAGGTCGACGATCTCCGCCAGGGGCTTCTCCGCCGGAGGGTTGACCACCAGCTCATAGAACGTCGCCACCGGCACGCCGTCCTTGCGGCCGGGCTCGAAGCGCCAGCTCCGCGCCGCCTCCAGGACCTCCCAGACCATTTCGGGAATCGCCGAGATCACCACCGGGTCGCGCAGGCGCCCCTCGGCGTCGATCACCGCCTGGAGCCGCATCCACTTGGGGACGGAGATCGCCTGCAACGCCTTCGATGGGGCCGGGAGATCCCCTACGACCTCCTTCGCGGGCACCACCCCCGGCGCCCCCGCCCTGTGGACCTCCAGCCCGGCCGGAGCCTCATCCAGGCGGCGCCGCCCGGGCTGGGAGCCCAGCAGCTCTCCGGCCGTGCCGTACGCCGCGAGATCCTCCTTCGGCACCGGCTGGCGCGACAGGTTCAAGGCCGTCTGCCAGTGCCAGAGGGCGTCCTCCCGACGACCCAGACCGGCCTCGGCCACCGCGAGCCGCCCCACCGCGCCCGCCAGGGAGGTCCGCCCCGGGACGGGCTCGGCCAGGGCGTCTTCCAAAGCTTTCCGAGCGTCGGCGTGGGCCCCGGCCCAGTCCTGCTTGCGAAGCTTCGCGTCGATCTTCTTGATGCGCTTTTCCCAGGCTTGGTAATCGGCTGGCCCCTCGGCGGACACGCTCCGAGGAGCTCCGAAGAAAACGGCGAGAGTCAGGATCACAAGGAGGGGATACAGGGATGGTGCTCTCATGGCGCCACATTCTAGCTGTTCCGCTCCCTCGCAGCCGAACCCGTCAGATAAGTGAAAGCAAAGGACCCCTGCGGGGAAGGGAAATTGGGACAGCAGACCTGCGACTTCCGGACTCACACTCGAAATCCCCGACGCAAGCTCGAATCGCCGGTCTTCAAGCTCGAAGGGGCTCCCTTGAGTGTAATACCTGGCTCTTCAAGCTTGAATGCCGCGGCTCAAGGCTGCCGGCCGAGCCTTCATCCTTGTAGACCGCCATTCAAGCTTGAACGCCCGTTGTTCAGGCTTGCGCGCCGGCACTCAAGCGTGAACGCTCGTTGTTCAAGCTTGCGCGCGGCCCTTCGAGCTTGAACGGGCAGCCTCCAGATTTGTCTCGGCGGATTCAAGCCTGCTCGTCGGAGAGGCAAGCTTGAATGCCGGCGTTCAAGCTTGATCGATCAGCCGCCAAGATTGCCGGCGCGGATTCAAGCCTGGAAGACGGCCAGGAGAACTTGAATGCCGAGCGTGAGGCTGGCAGGGACGTCCTGTAGCTTCCAGGGGGGGCGTTCAAGGAATGGACGTGGAATAAAGTCCCTCGCTGCCTTCGTAGGAATCTACGGGACAGACCACGCCGCTTTTACCGGGCGGGCACCGGTTCAACGGTCACCTGAAGCTCCGTGGTGGTGAAGGTCACCCCATCTCCATGACCTCCTCCAATCCGCACCGTACGACCGGCACGTCCCCCGGCAACCACGCCCGGAACCCCTCGCTCGCGAAGAGATCCTCGTCCCCCGGATAGGTGGGGACCACATACAGGGGGAACCGCTCGAAGATCTCCTGGTCGGACCGCTTCCTCCGCTTCTGGACGGCCTCGCGCGCAGCGGAGGCACGGTCGAGGTGAGCGAGGAGGTTGTGGATGGCCCGGAACTGGGCGGTGGTGCGCTCGTCGGTGATCTGCGGGGGCGCGGGGGCGGACGGCGAGGACGGCGGTGTGAGCCGGGACCGGAGCTTCGCGGTTCCGCGGCGGAGGAACTCCCGGGGGCCGAGCTCCTTCCATTTGGCGCCGAGCTTCCCCAGGGTGAGCGGCCCGCCTGCCGGAGGCGGCGGTGGCGCGGGTGCGGCGCCGGCCGGGGCGGTGTTGGCGATGTGGCCGGCGTAGGGGTCGACGAGGAAGGTGCTCGCTCCGGGGTTGTTCCAGACGAGCATGGTCCGGGTGCGGGAGAGGAGGGTCAGCATCACGGCCGGCATCATCCTCTCCCAGAGACCGGCCTCGTAGTTCTTCGAGGCGGTGAGGAAGGCGTTCCTCTCGAAGAGGAAGCCCCGGTTGAACGACCCCAGGAGGTCGCTCGTGGCGCTGGAACGGTGGCGGACGATCGCGTGAGTCGTGAAGAGGACCCGCTCGCCCCCCTGCCAGAGGCGCCACCCCAGGTCCACGTCCTCCAGATAGGCGAAGTAGCTCTCGTCGAAGCCGCCGGCCGCGAGAAAGGAGGAGCGGCGGATGATCATGTTGCCGCCGCAGGCGAAGAGGAGCTCCTCGCCGGCCGAGGGGACGCGGGCGCGGTCCAGGGGGCGTCGGAAGTCGAGCTGGAAGGCGTGGCCGTCGAAGGTCATCACGCCGCGGGCGAAGTCGAGCCGCTCCCCCTCCCAGTCCAAGATCTTGCCGGAGACGGCGGCCACGTCCGGGGGAGCCGAGGCGAGGGTATCGACCAGGACGGCGAGCCAGTTGGGCGCCGGGCGGGTGTCGTTGTTGAGGAGGACGACGGCGTCGCCGTCCGCGGCATCCACGAGCCGGTTGTTGCCGGCGCAGAAGCCGAGGTTGACCGGGCTCTCGATCAGCCGCAGGCGGCGTTCTCCACCGAAGCGCTCCCGGATCCAGGCGGCCGTGCCGTCGGTCGAGCCGTTGTCCAAGACGAGCACCTCCCACTCGACGCCGGGGTCGTCCTGGGCGAAGACGATCGGCAGGCAGATCTCCAGGTGATGGCGGCCGTTCCAGGAGAGGATGGCCACCGAGACCTTGCGGATCGCGCTCAAGCCGTCCCCCGCAGGAGCCGGAGCTTCCGGCGCAGGCGGAAGGAGAGGCTGTCCGGCGGAGCGGCCGTGCCGGGACGGTGGACGAAGCGCTCCTTGGTCTCGTCCACCCGTGGATCGCGGCAGAAGCGGACGAGGGGCTCGAGGACGCGATCCCAGCGGAAGGCGGCGAGCAGCTCCCGGGCGCCCTCGCGCCGGGCCTGGGGCTCGGCGAGCACCCCGGCGAGGACGCGGGCGAGGGTTTCGGAATCTCCGACCGGGGCCACCCAGCCGGCGCGGTGCTCACCCAAGAGCCGGCTCATGGCGCCCCCCTCGCTGGTCACCACCGGGCAGCCGGCGGCCAGGGCGTCGAGGAAGCGGGTGCGCAGCGACAGGCGCGTCTCCAGGCTCGGCCGGTGCGGGGCCACGAGAAGGTCCACGTCCCGAAGCAGGTCGTAGCGCCGGTCCGCGGGGACCCAGTCCAGCACCTGGATGCGGCTCCCCCACCACCCCAGCCGGCGGCATCGCTCCTCCACCTGGGAGAAGAGCCGTTGCGGCGTGCTCTCCGGGTTGGGGTTGCGGATGAGGAGCAGGGTCCAGCCGGGATGCCGGAGCCTCTCCAGCGCGTCGAGGAGCGTCCACGGGTCGTACCAATCGTAGAGGCCGCCGAAGAGGAGGCGCGCCTCGCCGGCCTTCCGCGGCGGGAGCACGGGCCGGTGCGGCGGCAGCCCCTCCGGCACGCCGAAGGGCACCGGCGCGATGAGGGTGGCGAGATCCGGGTCTCCCGCGATGCGCTGGGGGTTGACCCGTCCCAGGGCGGTGAGGAATCCGAGATAGAAGGTCCGCTGCTCCTCGGACGAGCAGAGGAAGAAATCGCCCCGGGACATCTGGAGCACCCAGGTGGCATGGTCGTTCCGATAGGGATCGAGCCCGAGGGTGGCGACGTAGGCGAAGTTTTCGACGAGCCAGGGATCGTACAGGTCGATCGCCACGGCAAGCCCGGGCATCTCCAGGACGAGGTCGTTCGCGAGCTGCCCCTGGGCCACGGCGCCCCCGCAGTCCCCGAGGATCGCCGCAAGCTGTCCCCTCTCGAAGCGCCGGATCTCGACGCCCTCCAGTCCCCCGAGCTCCCGCGTCTCCTCCGGTTCGGCCGGGGAGACGAGGACGATCTCCACGCCGTGGGCCGGCAGGCGGCGGGCGAGCTCGAGATACCGGATGCCGATCCCGGCCATGCGGGGACGGACGGGCTCGCTGGAGAGGAGGGCGATGCGGGTCATTTCCTCCCCTGCCACCACGTATGAACCCGCCATGCCCGCGTCGCTTCCATCTCACGAATGATCCCGTTCAGCCGCTCGATCTCCGCATACGTGCGGCCGAGGTGCGACGTCTGGTCGTCGATCGTGGCCCGGAGCTTCCGCTCCTCCTCGTAGAGGCGCTGGGCCTCGGCACGCAGGCGGCCCTGGTCTTCCTGGAGGGCGGCGAATTCGCCGTTGCGGGCGTGGTAGCGCTCCTCCCAGAGGAAGCGCTCGCGGGCGAGGGCGTCGTGGGCCCCCTGGAGGCTCTGGAGATCCCCGCGGACCACCTCGGCCTCGCGGCGGGCGGCGGCGCGGGCTTCGTGCTCGGCGACCAGCTCGGCCCGAAGGGTGTCCACGGCCCGGGCCAGGGCGTCGGGGGTGAGATGCCGGGCGTGCTTGGCGAGGACCCCGGCCTTGACCTCCAGGAAATCGGACCTCTCCCGGGGACGCTCGCCGAAGATGTGGTGGCCGCCGCCCCGGAAGTGGCGGTACTCGCAGGTGACCCGGGCGAGGTGGTGGAACGGCGTCAGGGCGGCGAGGCGGATGAGGAGGTCCCAGTCCTCGAAGAACGGGAGGGAGTTGTCGAACGGGCCGGCCGCAGCGAAGAGCCCGCGCTCGATCAGGAGTGTGTTGAAGGGGATGTAGTTGTCCACCAGGAGGACGTCCGGATCGAAGTCCCGGCTGTAGGGCAGGCGCCGCTCGCGGCAGGTCCAGCCGCCCTCGGGGTCCAGCTCGTAGAGCGCCACGGCGGCGTCCGTGTAGGCCACGCGGACCCCGGCGGCGGAGACGAGGCCGGCCAGGGTGGCGAGGTGCTCGGGCGCGGCGAGGTCGTCGTCGTCGAGGAAGGCGATGAAGTCGCCGGTGGCCGCGGCCACGCCCGCCTGGGCCGCCGCGGCCCGCCCCTGCGGCTGGGCGAGGTCCACGCGGATGACCGGGAGGGGGAAGCCGTCCGGCACGGCCGGAGGCTCGCCGCCGGCGTTGACGAGGACGACCTCGGCCCGGCGGTACTCCTGCTCCGCGAGGCTCGCCAGGGCTTCGGCGAGAAGGGCCGGGCGGTTCAGGGTGCGGACGACGACCGAGATCCGCGGCCCCTCCCGGACCTCCAGGAGCTCGGGAAGGCCGCCCAGGTGGCGGACGAGCTGGGCCGGGCTGCGGGTGGTGAAATCCTCCACTCGGAGGCGGCGGTAGCCCTCGGCGAGGTTGACGTCCGGCCCCAGGCTCAGGGTCCGGAAGCGGCGCAGCCCCAGGGCGGCGTTGAAGTAGGGGTGCCGCTCCTCCTGGCTGGCGTAGGCGTCCATGGCCGCGTTCAGGAGGTCGGCCTCGCCGCTCGCGTCCACCAGGAGGTCGGGATAGGCCGGGTGGTTGACCTCGTACGTGAGGACGCGCAGACCGCGGACCGCCTCCGCCTCCGCGCCGCCGTCGCGCAGCGGGGCCAGGAGACGGTGGAAGGCGGCGAAGGCGGCCCGGTGGTCGCGGGAGATCTCCAGGGGCGAGGGGACGAGGATGAGGTCGGGCCGCTGGCTGAGGAGCGCGCGGCGGATGCCGTGCACGGCCTCGTCGAGATGGCGGTCCAGGTCTCCGTCCGGCAGACCGAGATGGTCGCAGCCGGCGATCCCCAGGATTTTGCAGACCCGGGCGGACTCCTCGCGCCGGCGCCGGTAGTAGGCCTCGCGGTCCTCGACAGCCTCGGCGCCGCCGCTGCCGTCGGTGAGGAAGAGGACGCGCACGGCGGCGCCGGCCCGGGCAAACTGGGCGAGGAGCCCGCCGCAGCCCAGGACCTCGTCGTCGTAGTGGGGGGCAACGACGAGGACGCTTTCAGCGCGCACACGCTCGGTCCAGCCGGGGGGTTGGAGCGCTCCGTTCACTGGATGTATCCCAGGGCGCGCAGCCGCTTTTCGGTTTCGGGGTCCCGGGGCTGGGCGGGAGCGTTCTTCCGCTCCTGGCCGGGCGTCCAGATCTTGAGGGCGGGCCCGCCGGAGGGGGGCGGTGAGCCGGCGCCGAGCAGGACCCGGGCCGGCGCGCCGTCGAGGTCCGCTTCGGCTCTCTGCACACGCCCCACATCTCCCAGCAGGAGGAAACCCTTCTCCAGCGCCTCGCCGCCTAGGTCGAAAGAGACGCGGGCGCCAGCGAGCTCGACCCGGTCGTCCGCGCCAAGGAAATACGGGAGCCACTCCGTGGGTGGCCGGTCGAGGGTGAGCGAGCCCCGGAGCCGGGTCCCGAGAGCGAGCCCCGAGGCGAAGACCCGCAGGCCGGGAAGCTGGCGGTCAAGCTGGCGGTGGATGACCGGCTGGAGCCGCTCGACCTCCCCCGGTCGCGCGGCCACCTGGTTCGACCGCTCCCGGGGGTCCTTCGCCAGATCGTAGAGCTCGACCCGCTGCATGCGCCCGAGGTCCAGAGTCCAGAAGCGCTCGTCGTAGCGGTTGGCCGGCGCAAAGGGGGTCTGGTCGTTGAACAGGATGAGCTTCCGGCGGTCGAGCACGGCGGCGGCGCGCAGCGGGCCGGTCATCATGTGCTGGGCGAAGGCAGGCCGGCGCGGGAGGTCCGCGGCGCCGGTCAAGGCCGGCATCAGATCGATCCCCTGCCAGGAGGGAGGGACCTTGCCGCCCGCCGCCTTGACCAGGGTCGGCGCGAGGTCGAGGAGCCGCACGGTGCCGGAGATGCGCCGGCCGGCGGGGATGCGGCCGTCCCAGCGGGCGAGGAACGGCACGTGGATCTGGTCCTCGTACAGGCTGAAGCCGTGCTTCCAGCCGCCGTGGTCGTAGAGCTCCTCTCCGTGGTCCGCCGTCAGCACGATCAGCGTATTCGCCAGCACCCGTGGTGGCAGGGAATCGATCAGCTCGCCGATGAAGCGGTCCACGTACCGGATCTCGCTGTCGTAGAGGGCGGTGATCTGGGCCACGTCCTCCTTCGGGTTCTCCAGGGCGATCTGGCCCATATTGATCCCATGGACGTCGGTGCCGTCGAGCTTGCCCTTGTACTCGGGGAAATAGGGGGACCGGCCGCCGGCGATCTCCGGGTTCACATACGGGTCGTGGGGGTCCATGTAATGAACGTAGAGAAAGAACGGGGCGTTGCGGTGGGCTTCGAGCCACGGGAGGACGCGGGCGTTCAGGTCCCCGCCGTCCGGGAAGGTGACCGAGGTGTTGGACTTGGGCGGGCTGAAGAACGTCTTGAACCCGCGGGCGAAACCGTTTCCCTCGTGGAGGGTCCGGTTGGCGAAAAACCCACCCGTCTCGTATCCCAGATCCGCCATGACCCCGGCCAGGGTCTCGACGCCGGGCGGGAGGCCGTACGCCTTGGAGTCGTCCCCGAGGATCTCCCCCGGCGACCGGCTGGTCAGGAACGAGATGACCGAGGGGAGGGTCCAGGGCGCCTGGGCATAGGCCTCCTCCACCACCGTGCCGGACTGCGCCAGCAGGCGCTCGATGTGGGGTGAGGTGTCGCGCCGGTACCCGTAGGGGGTGAGGTGGTCGAAGCGCAGGGTGTCGACCACGATGAGGAGAATGTTGGGGCGGTCCCTCTCCGCGGGGGCGGAGGAGATCCGCACGGGTCCCCAGGCCACCACGTTCGAGTGCCGGTGCTCGGGGGGGAGACCGTCGACGGACGCCGAGAACTCGAGGGTGACCTCCTCGCCCGCCCAGCGGGAGAGATCCGCGGTGAGGTCGAGCCAGTACGGATGCCTCCGGTTGGCGGTCTGGACGACGTCGAGGACCTCGCGCTCCCTTCCGCTGCGCGCCACGACCCAGGCCCGGAAGCTCTGGATGACGCCCCAGCCCTCAGGGAGGATCTGGACCCCGGCGTGCAGCTCCGCCCCGGGAGGGATGCGCCCCGTCCACCGCCAGGGATCCACGGAGGTGAGGACGGTCGCGCGGCGCTGGCCGTCGTAGGTCAGGTCGAGGAGCTCGGGGGCGCGGACGAACCGCAGGCCGGGGCCGCCTCCCGCGCCGACCGCAAACTGCTTCACCCCGACGGCCTCTTGAAGGAACAGGTCCTCGGGCAGACCCCGGCCCCCGCAGCCGGCGAGGGCCAGCAGCAAAGCGCAGAGCAACAGGGGGGAGGGAACGATCCTCATCGGTCGAAACCGCTGGATCGTATCACCCCACTCGGGGCGTCTGCCCGCGAGTGCAGGCCGCCCCGATCATCGCTCGCCGGTCCCCGCCCCTACCGCCCCGGAGACCGGGACGGTTTACGCGCGGCATTGGGGGAAGAGGAAGGACGCCCCTGCTTCCAGTCGCGCAGACGCAGGGAGAGCACGTCCAGGAACATGCGGAAGGAGTCGGTCAGCGGATTGACCTTGGACGAGGGGGAGTCCTTCCAGCGCACCCCCACCTCGGCGACCCGGTAGCCGTGCCGCCGGGCGAGCCAGACCAGCTCGACATCGTAGGCGAAGCGCTGGATCTGGAGCTCGGCAAAGAGCTGGCGGGCGACGTCCCCGTCGAGCAGCTTGAAGCCGCACTGCGTGTCGCGCAGGCCGCGCACGCCCACCAGTTGGATGATGAAGTTGAAGGTCCTCCCCATCATCTCCCGGTAGAAGGGCTGATGTTGCTCGATCTGGGAGCTCGCGACGGCGCGGCTCCCGAGCACCACCTCGGCCTCGTCCAGGTGGGGCCGGAGCCGTTCGATGTCCTCGATCGGGGTCGACAGGTCCGCGTCGCAGAGCAGGACCTCCCGTCCCCGGCTTTCGAGCACGCCGGCCTTGAGCACCGCGCCCTTGCCGCGGTTGACCTCCTGGCGGAGCACGCGGACCCCCTCGGACGCGAACTGCCGTGCCACTTCAGAGGTGCCGTCCGTGCTCCCGTCGTCGACCACCAGCACTTCGTAGGAGAGGCCGCTCTGCTTCAGGTACTCCACGACGCGCCGCAGGGTGGGGCCGAGGCGAAGGGACTCGTTGAACGCGGGGATGACGACGGAAAGATTCATGATGGCGGACCGGATTATATGTCTCTCACCAATCGATAGAATGGGGAAGCGACTTCGCTCTCCCGACGGACACGACTCCTTGGCCGCTCATTCGGATTCAAAAAGCCTGCCCGCCGATCCCAGGGTGACCACGGCGGAGGACCTCCTCGCCGGCGGATCCGCTCCCGAGGCGAGCGAGGACGGAATCGTGATCCTCGGTCCTCTCCGGCCCTTGGGGGAGGTGCTCGCCACCGCGCGCCGGCTCCTGCGGGACAAGGGGCGCCTGCTGATCCCCCTGCTCCCGGACGGCCTCACCGCCCGGGAGATCGTCATCGCCCTCTCGGAGGCCGGGTTCGTGATCCTCGAGCCGCAGCGGGGCGCCGACGCTTCCGGGCCGTACGTCGCGCGCAAGGAGAGCTTCTTCGTCCGCGAGTACCGGGCCGGCGACGAAGAGCAGATCCTGCCCCTGTTCCGCAAGAGCTTTTACGTAGACCGCAGCCTCGAACGTTGGGGCTGGGAGTACCGGGAGAACCCCCACGGCGCTCTGAAGATCAGCGAGGCTTTCTCCGAAGACGGCCGGCTCGTGGCCCACTACGCCGGGTATCCCGTGCGCTTCCACAGCGAGACCGGAGGCGCGGTCCGCACCTTCCCGGCCCTCCAGATCGGCGACACGATGACCGAGCCGTCCGTCCGCCAGGTGGGGCGCGGGCCGACGAGCCTCCTCGGGAGGACCGTCCGCCACTACTACGCCCGGTTCTGCGAGGGGCAGGTCGCCTTCAACTACGGGTTCAACACGGGCAACATCCAGCGCTTCTCCATGAGCTTCGTGGGGGCGCGCCGGCTGGAAGATCTGCCCTTCCACGTGCTGGACCTTGAAAAAACGCCGCTCCGGCCTCCCAACCCGTTCCTCTCGCGGCTCGCCGGATATCGCGTCGAGCGGATCGCCTGCTTCGACGGGCGCTGGGACGAATTCTTCCACCGGGTGAGCGGAGCCTACCGGCTGCTCGTCGAGCGCGACGCCCGGTATCTCGAATGGCGTTACGCCCGGGTCCCGGACAGCGAATACTTCCTCTACGCCGTCTTCCGCCGGGGGCGGCTCGTGGGCTGGAGCGTCTTCGCCTACAAGGGAGAGGGGCGGCTGCGCTGGGGGGACGCCCTGTTCGATCCGCGGCATCCGGGGGCGGTGCACGAGATCCTCGCCCGGGTCCTCGCCGCTCCGGAGCACCGGCAGGCGAAGACCGTCGAGACCTGGGCCACGAGCCGCCCGGCCTGGTGGCGGGAGCGGCTCGTGGCGCTGGGGTTCGAGCCCCGGCCGGAACCGGAGGCCCTGGGGTTCGTGTTCGTGCCGTTCGAGCACGACCCGGAGGAGGACTTCCGCGCCCACCTCTACTACACGATGGGCGACAGCGATCTCTTCTAATCCAGCCGGAAGCTCCGCATCCGGCTGAAGCCGGAGACGCGCCCTTCGGCGTCCTTGGCCTCGATCCACCAGTAGTGCTCCCCGCCGCCGTAGAGGCGGTCCGAGGTGGTGAGCATCTCGTCCGGCAGGTCCGCCCGGAGGACTCCGTTCCGGACGGACGCGGGGTCGAGGTCGAAGGCGGCGCCGTTGATCCGGGAGGCGACGAGCAGCCGGAACCGGGCGTGTCTCCCAGGGGGGACCGCCACCTCGGCGAAGTCGCGGGCCGGGTCCACGACGGCGCCGTCCCCGGGGTGGAGAGCCCGGAACTCAGCAGGTCTCTCGCCGCTCCCCGGAATGAACCGGCGGAGCATCCCCGCTTTTCCGTCCCACTCCCAGATCGTGCTGCCCGGCGCGCCGAGGGCAACAGGCAGGAGCTCGGCCCCGGCGAGGGGAGGAAGGGGACGGACCGGGACCCGGACCGGAACGAACGGAGGATGGACGGAATCCCAGACCCCATAGTGATAGACCTGCGCGACCGGCACCTGGGCCTGGTTCTCCAGGAAATAGGGATATCGGGTAAGAAACGCCGGCGAGGGCGAGGTCCGTCCACCACGGACCAGCTCGCCCTGGATCGTCCGGGCGGTCCGGCCCGCGGCCACGTACGCGTCGACCGACTCCGCGAGGAGGACGCCCCAGCAAGCGACGAGAAGCACGGCGGCGGCCGGTGCCAGGCGCCGCCAGGGTGGCCGGGTGGCGGCGCAGGCGCCCCGCGCGACGAAGCCGACGCTCATCGCGACTCCGGCCGCGGCCAGGTACCAGTACCTCCCGTTGCCGGGCACGGACGGCTTGAACGCAAACGGCGCCAGGGAGGCAACGATCCAGACCCAGGAGAAAAGCCACAGGCGAGCGTGGGAGCTGTCGAGGGACCGCCGCCGGAGAAGCCAGAACGCGAGGGGCGCACCGACCAGAACGGCGCAGGAGATCGCGAGCACCCAGGGTGCCTGCGGGCGGTCGTAGACAGGCAGGTGGAGCTGGTGGATCGACGCCGCGACGTCGTGGAGCACGCGCCGGAGCTGGGGGGCGAGGAGGAGGTTCCGGTACTCCTCATAGCCGCCGATGGACTCTCCGAAGAGGCTTCGGCGGAAGAGGAGATAGCCCCCCAGGACTCCAAAGAACGGCAGGTATCCCAAGGCGAGCGAAGCGTGCCGGCGCCAGGACGCCCTCCGGACCCCCGCCAGATGGTCGTACGCCGCGAGCAGGCCCGGGAGCACGGCCGCCGCCTCGTACGAGCCGAGGGCCAGAAGGAAAAGCGCCATCGACGCGCCCCAGGCGCCGAGCGCGCCGCCCTCGCGGAAGCGCTGGTAGGCGAGCATCGCCGCCAGGAGGAACAAGGCGCCGAAGAGCGTCGCGAAGCTGGCGCTGAACACGACCGCATTGGGATGGAGGGGGTGGAGCGCGAACAGGAGCGCGGCGGCGAAGGAGGTCAGATCCCCGTCCGGCCCGGCGAGACGCCGGACGATCGCCCAGAGCAGGGCGGCGCTCCCCAGGTGGACCAGGAGATGCGCGACGTTGTAGCCGGCGGGCTGGCTCCCGAAGGCGGCGATCTCGGCGCCGTAGAGCAGCGTCGAGATCGGGCGGTAGAACCGGACCACCGAGATCCCGAGCCAGGGGGAGGCGAGCTGCTCCCGGAGGTCCCGCCAGGGCGGGTTCTCCCCCAGGAAGCGGATGAGGAGGAAGTCCTCGCTGGTGAACGGGCGGTCGAGCGCCCGGCCGTAGAAGACCAGCACGGCCGCGAGGAGGACGAGCGGAGGAGCGAGCCGCGCCAGCCGGCCGGTTCGTGGAAGCATGGCAGGGGATTCTATGATGGAGCGATGAGCGACCTCCTCGTCGTCAAGACGCTCGACGCCGACAGCGCCCACGCGCCGGAATTCCAGTACCTCCTCTCGCACGTGCTGCTCGAGGCGCGGGAGGTCTTCGACCGTATCGAGCTGGCGGTCGCCGGCGAGACGCCGGCGCCTGCGGAAGGCCGGCGGTTCGACGCAGTCCTCCTGCTGAGCTCCGCCAACGTCCTGCTCTGCCGGCGCAGCCTCGGGGCCATGCGGGACCTGCTCCAGGCGGGAGCGCAGGAGGTCCGGCCCTACCGTCTGGCCGACGTGGGCGTAGACGCCCCGGTCTACACTCTGCGCGGCTACGAACGGGCCGAGCGGGCCTTCCTCGAGCGGGGGCCCGCCGGGGTGCCGGTCAATCCCTCCCGCCGTCCGGTCTCCCTCCTCACGTCCGGCCGCTTCGAGAGCCTGGCGGCGGAGGCTCCCCTCGGCGGTCCCGAGGTCCAGACCGGGGTCGGTCACGCCGGCTTGTTCCACGAGTTCATCGACTATTACGGCGAGGTCCGCTCCGACATCCTCCCCTTCGTCCCGGCCGGTGCCCGCGAGGTGCTCGAGGTGGGCTGCGGCCGCGGCGTGACCGGCAGGCTTCTCCAGGAGACGCTCGGCTGCCGGGTCACCGGGGTCGAGCTCAACCCCGTGGTGGCCCGCGAGGCCTCCCGGCACCTCCACCGGGTGATCCAGGGGGATGTTCAGCACCTGGAGATCGAGGGAGGCTACGACGCCGTCCTCGCCTTGGAGGTCGTGGAGCACCTGGTGGACGCCGAGGGCTTCCTCTCCCGGATCAGGGGCCTGCTTGCTCCGGGGGGACGGGGGATCCTCTCCATCCCGAACGTCGGCCACTACTCGATCGTCGAGGATCTGATCGCCGGGAGGTGGGACTACCTGCCGATCGGCCTCCTCTGCTACACCCACTACCGATTCTTTACCCGGCGGACGCTCGCCGACTGGCTGCGGCGCTCCGGCATCGAGAGGTTCGAGATCGTCCCCCAGACGACCGAGCTCCCCGACCGGGTGCGGGATCTGGCGGACCGGTTCGAGACCGACCCCGAGAGCCTCTCGACCAAGGGCTTCTACGTCCTGATCTCGCCCTAGCCGCGCGCGGACGCTACCACTCGTGCTCGTGCGTCTTCCTGAAGATCGTGTCGTGCGGCGCCGAGCGCTCGCCGTCCGGCCGGCCGTTCGTGTAGTAGTAGAAGGAGACCGACTTGCGGCTCATCCCCTCGGGGCAGGCGAGGGGCGTGGGGTGGCCGTGGAAGGAAAAATCCGTGGTGCTGAAGACCACGGTGCGGTTGAAGACCGGCAGGATCTTCTGCTCGCAACGCTCCATGCCCCGGTCCCAGAGCTCCAGGTGCCCACCGTACTCCTCCTTCCAGTCCTTGTTCAGGTAAGTGAGCAGGTTGAGCCGGCGGTCGAGCTTCAGGAGCGGGTGCCAGTTGAAGTCCACATGGACCTTGAGGAATCCCCCGGGCAGGATCTGGTGCGGCCCTGCTCCGCCGTAGTAGGGGTCGGGGATGAGCCCCTCGATCCCGGTCAGCGTCTGGAGGAACTGCAGGATCGGCGCGGAGTTCATCTCGTAGAGAAAAAGCTGCAGGTTGGGCTTGAGCGTCGACTCGTGCCAGTAGCCGAGCTTCTTCTCCGTAGGATTGTCGAACCTCCTCCACTCGATCTCGTCCGGCCTCGGAAACTCCTCCAGGATCGTTTCCAGGACCACGTCGGGGAACAGGTTGTCGATCACGATGTGCGGGAAGGGCTGCGCGGTGACGTACCGCTCGTGCAGCGGCCTCGGATCGGCATTCAGCTTCACGTTGCATCCTCCAGGGAAAGGGAGGCCAGAGTCAAAGGAGTATCCTGCGGGAGCTGCCGCGCCCATCGTACCGCTTCGACGAGCAGGGGGGCCACACCCTCCGGCCGGAACCGGCGGGCCGCTTCGAATCCCCGCTCCCGGGCGCGGCGCCACGCCCCCGCGGACGACAGGAGCTCGCGGGCGGCCTCGGCAAAGGCGGCGGCGTCGCCCGGAGGCACCAGGGGCACGGCTCCACCGGTCAGATGGACGGTCGAAGGAATGCGCGAGGCGACCGCCGGGACCTTGGATGCCATGGCTTCGAGCAGGGGCAGCCCGAAGCCCTCCTCGGGGTAGGAGGGCAGAAAGAGGAGGTCGCAGGCGCGGAGCACTGTGGCGATGTCGCGGGGTGGGACGCCGCAGAGGTAGCGGTCGGGCTCGAGCAGGGATCTCTCCTCCCGGCTCAACGGCAGCACCGAGAAGCGCAGGACCCGGCACGCCACGCCGCTCTCGCGCAGCCGGCGCACGGCCGCGAGCGCGGTGGGGATCCCCTTGACCTCGGCCTCGAAGATGCCGGGAATGGCGATCCAGGGCCTCCTCCGGGGTCCGAGCCGCAAGGCCGGCCTGAACAGGGGGTCGAGAGGCGGCGGGACGACCCGGCTCTCGCGCCCGAACCGCTCCCGCAGGAGCTCGCCGAGGTGGGGCGCCACGGTCAAGGTCGGGAGCCTCCAGGAGTAGACGGCCTCGATCTCCTGCAGCACCGGCCGGAGATGGACGAGCCCCCCTTCGTAGCCCTGGCAGAAGTGGGCCAGGGGGCCGAGCCCGAGACGCCGGGCCACCGGCAGGGTCGTCCAGTAGGTGGCGATGACGAGGTCCTGCTCCGGAAGCTTCGGGAATCCCGCGGTGGAGTCCACATAGGCGGCGTCGATTGCGATCCAGTCCGGCTTCGGACCTTCGCACAGGACGGTGACCTCGGCGCCGTTCTCCTGGAGCAGGCGGGCATGCTGGAAGATCACCTTGTTGCCACCGCCCAGCTCGGGCCGGGGAAGGACGTAGGTGATCCGCACGATCAGGCCACCCCTCGCCGGGCGCCCCGGGAGGCCCCGTACGGCAGGACACAACGGGCGAGTTCCCGGCCCGTCCGGCCGGTCACCTGCAAGGTCAGCTCGCAGGCGGGCAGGCGGTCGGCGATCTCGGCCGGCAGATTCCAGGGGCGGGCCGGAGGCTGCCGGATGAGCTCGGCCGCGGCCGGGAATCCCACCGGGTTGGGCGAGACCTCGACCCAGAGAGGATAGGCCGACGGCTCCTCCGGGAGGTCCAGCCCCTCCGGAGGGACCGGGGAGAGCGGAGGCGTTGCGCCCGGCCGCGGCAGGCGCCGGTCGAGCCTCTCGAGGAGCGTCACGAACCACGGTCCGTAGTGCCGGCGGCGGAAGAGTCGCGCCGACTCCTCGAACCACTGCCGGGCCCGCGGCTCCAGATCGGCGCTCTGGCTGTAGAGATGGACCGCCTCAGCTCCCGGGACGTAGCGGGCCGGCAGACCCCGTCGCTTCGCGCGGAGGAGCCAGTCGGTCTCCTCGAAATACAGCCGGAATCGGTCGTCGAAGGGTCCCACCTCCTCCCAGGCGGGCCGGCGCAGCGCGAGGAGGCTCCCGCTCAGAGAGTGGCTCGGCAGCGGAGCGGAAGCCTGCCAGTGGCGGCGGGCATGGCGGCGCCAGCGGTGCCGGGCGCGGGCCGCCCACCGCTCGCTTCTCAGGGCGAGAAGGGAGAGCAGTTCCTGGCGCCGGGTGCGGACTTCCGACGGGGGCTGGACCAGGCGCCGTCCCCGGTCCCAATAGAAACGCGGGCCGGCGACGGCGGCGCCGTCGCGCAGAGCCTCGAGCAGGGCGGGGACACAGCCGGGCAGAACGAGCACGTCGGGGTTCATCAGCAGGATCGCCTCGGCCCGCGAGCGCGCGACTCCCAGGTTGACTCCCCCGGCGTAGCCGAGGTTGCCTCCTGCGTCGATGCGCTCCACCGGGAGGCTCTCGAGCAGGGCGCGGCCCGCCGCATCGCTGCCGTTGTCGACGAGGAGCCACTCCACCTCGAGCGCCGTGCCGGCGACGTCGGCCCGGAGGGCCTCCACCGCAGCCGCCGCCAGCTCCGGCGTGTGGTAGTGGACGAGGATCACCGCCAGACGCACTGGAGTCCTCCCGGCCTCCCGCAGACGCCTAGGCGGGGCGGGTGAGCGCGAAGGTGCAACCGTGACAGATGAAGTCCTCGGGAGCTTCCTCGAGACCGTAGATCCAGCGGCGCATTAGAGCCAGAGCCGGGCCCTCCAGGACCTCCTGGACGCTCTCCCGGTTCAGATCGCCCACCACGTACTTGCCGTCGTAGTCCTCGCAGCAGAGCACGCATTTGCCATGGGGCGTGATGTGGAGGTGCTGGAGGGGGCGCGAGCCCACGTTGTCGCACCCGCAGAGCCGCCGGTCGCGGCTCGCCGGCTTGTGACCGATCTGGAGGTAGCCCGCGCGGTCCATCACCTCGTAGTACTTCACCTCGAAGCGGCTGCCGGAGAAACGCCGGGAGATCTCCTCGAAGTCGCGCTTGTGGTCTTCGTCGCCCGTGCCGAGAACGGCCATGTCCATCTTCTCGGCCAGCGGCTTGTCCCGGGCGTAGTCGAGGTTCCGGAGCACCAGCTCCAGGTGGTCCCCGCCCCGGTCGCGCCGGTAGCGCTCGCGGTCGAGGGTCGAGAGATTGATCGACAGGAAGCGGAGCCCCCCCATCTCGACCAGGGCATCGACCCGGTCCGGCGTCAGGCCGGAGCCGTTGGTGAGAACGGCCGGGGGCAGGCCGGCCGCCTTGATCGTCCGCACCTGGTCGACGAACCGCTTGTCCGCGGTCGGCTCGTTGTAGTTGATCATGAAGACGCCTTCGATGGTGTCGCGCCAGGCGGCCAGCTCGCCCACGATCCGCTCGTAGAGGGGAGTGGGCATGAAGTGGTCCTCCCGCGGAGCGATCGACACCGGGCAGAAGTAGCAGGCCTGGTTGCAGACGGTGTGGGCCTCGAGGGAGACATACTTGAGCAGGAATTCCCGGGACGGCTCCGACTCGGCGGGAAGGAGCCAGCCCTGCTCGGCGAGCCCCGCGCGGTCTCCGGACGGCATGGCCTCCAGGTCGAGCGTCCCGGACAGGGCGCTCCACAGGCTGTCGTAGCCGGGCTCCCCCTGGAGGAGCAGGCGATCCGTCAGGGGGTTGTAGACCCGGTCCTCGCCGAGATGGAGGAAGGGGTTCACCTGGAGCGTCCCGGCTCGGCGGACAGGGGTATCGGAGAGGATCGTCAGGCCTGCGGTCTTGATCATGAAGGAATCGCCTCGCGCGGAAGGTCAGCTTCCCGCCACGCTCCTTTGTACGGACGAGCCGCTCCGGACGTCGAGCTCCCAGGAGTGATCGACCCGCACGAGCCCGAAAGAATAGGACGGGCTCTGGACGGTGAAGGCGGCCTGGACCATCCGCTGATCGTAGACGTGGAGCCCTTGTTCATCAAGCAGGAAAACATACAGCGTGAAGTCCCCCTTGACCAGCGGGAGCTTCGGAATCCTCAGGCGCACGGAATGACTCGTCTCCCCGTGCAGGGGGGCGAGCCCGTCCAGATGGGTGGCGAAGGAGCAGACCTCGACGCCGTCCACGCGGTTGATCCCCACACCGACGTGGAAGGCGAGGCGGGGCTCACCGGTCTCCCACTCGACCTCCAGCTCCCAAGGCTGATCGGGCCGGTAAGTCCGCTCGGGGCCGGACAGACGGAGCGAGGTCAGGCGCGCGGGACCCCGCGGGGCTTCCTCCGCGAGTGGAGGGGGTGCGGTGCCCGGCTCCGCTGCGGCGGCGCTCTTGGCGAGGAGATAGCTCTCGTACTCCCGGACCACGTCGTCGACCGGTCCCAGGGCCTCGGGGCGACCCTGCCGCAGCCAGAGGGCCCGCTGGCAGAAGGCGGAGACGTAGTACAGGGCGTGGGAGCAGAAGAGCAGGGTCCCTCCCGAAGAGACGAAGGCGAGGAGGCGGTCCATGCACTTCTTCTGGAAGTAGCCGTCCCCCACCGAGAGCGCCTCGTCGATGATCAGCACGTCCGGCTCCACCTGGGTGGCGATCGAAAAGCCGAGGCGCATGGCCATCCCCGTCGAGTACGCCTTCACCGGCTGATCGATGAACTCGCCCAACTCGCTGAAGGAGACGATCTCGGGCATCTTGCGCTGCAACTCGCTTTCCGTGAGGCCGAGCATGGCGGCGTTCAGCACGATGTTCTGCCGCCCGGTGAACTCGGGATGGAAGCCGGAGCCCAGCTCGAGGATCGAGGCGATCTTGCCCCGGACCTCCAGGGTACCGGCCGTGGGTGCGGTGATCCCGGCCAGGATCTTGAGCAGCGTGCTCTTGCCGGCGCCGTTCTCGCCCACGATGGCCAGCCCCTCCCCGCGCGGCAGGGTGAAGGCGACCCGGTCGAGGGCTCGGAACTCCCGGTGCCGCGGCCGGCGGGTCACCAGCTCCCGAACGCGGTCCCAGGGCGACGCATACGACCTGTAGACCTTGGTCAGACCCTCGACGGCGACAGCGAGATCTCGCATCCAGGGCCGATTGTAGCGGACGGGGGGATGAAAGGGCCGGGCGGGCCTGTCGGCCCACCCGGCGCGAGAGAAGCGACTACTGGTTGGCGGAGAAGATGACGTTGCTCGGGTCGCAGGCGCTGTCGAGCTGAATCGCGTCAAAGCCCACGGCGAACCGGCCCTCGGCATCCAGCACCGTCGTCACCCACGCCTGGGCGATGCCCGGGAACGGATCCGTGCCCGCCGAAGCCGCCAGCGCGTGGTTCAGGTTGAGGTACATCCAGCCGAAGTTGGCGTTCGGCGTCGGATCCGAGCCGATGACGTTGTTGCCGGCCACATCCACCCGCTGGGTCTCCAGCGGGAAGCAGGTCTGCTCGCCGCCCAGCGGCGGAGAGACCACGTCACCCGTGAAGCACAGATCCTGCGGGTTCTCCTCCTCGTCGAAGGCGACCACGTCGCTCTGGTTCAGCGGGAACCACGCCGGACGGTCGGTCCGGCCGCAGGTGTACGGGCCGTTGACGCCCGTCGGGATCGTCTTCGAGTCGCGCCAGACGATCAGGTCCGTGCCGTCGGTGAAGGCGCCAACATGGGCGAACCGGGTCGCGAAGGTGGTCGGCAGCGGCTCCCGCTGGTCTTTGCCGGCAACCGCAGCATAGCGGCCGTAGAAGGTGTACTCACCGGCAAGAAACGGGCATCTGCTGCCCTCTCCTACCGAGGGGGTCGGGCAGGACTCGATGTGCACCAGCGTCTCGCCCTGGGCAAAGTTCTGGTCGTTGTTCACGTAGAAGTAGTCGCCCCAGAGGATGTTGCGGTTGTCGGCGATGCCGCCGGAGAAGTAGGTGGCCGAGCTCGGGAAGAGCAGGTTGCACTGCGTCACCGAGTCCACCGTGATGTAG
>DASQEB010000477.1:0-5377 GCA_035633875.1 Thermoanaerobaculia bacterium | reverse complement strand
CGGCCGCCCGGGCCGGTCCTTCGTCCTTCAGCCCGAAGAACAGGCCGTCCAGCCGGTTCGCCCCGGCGCCGAGCCCCGCGTCGATCACCGGCCCGGCCTTCGAGAGGTCCTCCAGGCGGACCGACACCACGTTGGTGGCCTGATAGCCCACGATGCGCGGCTCCTGGAGCCCGCTGCGGTCCGGCGGCTGCTGGCTGTAGACCGGGTTCAGGGAGAGCTCCGACGTCTGGATCTGCTCCTGCGGCACCCCGAGCCTGCGGATCGCCTCCAGGATGGCGGCCGCCGTCCGGCTCACCTGGTCCTGGGCGGCGCGGGCCGTCTCGGCCTGGGCGAGCACCCCGAGGCGGACCGTGGCCACGTCCGGCGTGACCCGCGCCTCTCCCGTCCCCGATACGCTCAGCACGGGCACGACTTCCTGCATGGTCCCCTCCTCATGGGCGGCGAGCGGCAGGGTCCCGCAGGCCAGGGACGCCCCCACCGCCACGATCGTCACGATGGCTCTCTTCATCCCGTCCTCCTTCCGCGCCTGAGTATAGAAGAGGCGCCCCGGCAGAGGAGGCCGGTGGATCGAACGCCGCGCCGCCCAGGTAGAGCTCCGGGCCGGATTCCTCCCTGGTGGTACCCGGCCTTAGGCCGGCTGGTCAGCCGTCTCCTCTTTGCCAGCAGCCATTTCCTTCTTGTAGGCGGCGATCAGATGCTCGCTTTGGGCATAGACCCTCTCCGAGAGCCTGAGCAGGCGCAGCTTCATCCGGTATCCGTGCACCAGGTTCCAGGTGCCCAATCCCAGGCTCAGGAGACCGAAGAGGATCGTCGCTGTGATGTAGGGCAAAGGAACGGCGGAAACCAGCGCCACGGTCGAGTCAAGGGTGCCGGACGAGACGGCGGACTGCAAGAAGAGCTGGCCCGCGTCCACGGCCGCGCCGGTTCCGGCGGCGGCCGCACCCACCGAGAGCGCTCCGGTGATGAGACTGCCTGCGGCGAGGGTCGTGTTGCTTGGCACGTAGGTCGCGTTCGTCGTGCCGTCGGGATCCGGGTAAACCTGCGTCGGAGGTTTCTCAGCCATCTCTCATCTCCCTTCCAAAGAAAGGTTGTTGGATTCGGAATCCGTCTCCTCGTCCAACGCCGGGCTCGCAGAGATGGGCGCGTCGGTGGACTCGAGGACCGGAGCCGTGGAGGACGACAGAGTTCCGTCGGGATCGGGAAAGACCTGGGTGGGTGGTTGGTTCCTGGGCATGGGACCCCTCCTTCACGGGCAGTTCTGTTGTTGCGAGGATTGGTTTCCTACATCACAGCTTCACAGGCGAGACGACCCGCCCCGTCGTTACAGCCAGAGCAGGTCCTACCCCGGCCGTCCCACCAGGATGAACGGTGCCCAGTAATAGGGCCGGGCATGGTCCCCCCCCATGGCGATCATCTCCAGCTTGGCCCGCCGCAGCGCCCCGGCCTTGTCTCCAGCGCGGTCCAGGTCCGCGTAGAATCGGACCATGAGGTCCGGCGCGGACTGGTCGGCCACACGCCACAGGCTCACGACCACGCTCGGCGCACCCGCATAGAGGAAGGCCCGGGTGATCCCCACGAGCCCCTCCCCCCGCACCTCCCTGCCGCGCCCGGTGTCGCAGGCGGACAGCACCACAAGCTCGGCGCGCAGGTCGAGGTTGAAGATTTCGTAGACCTGCAGCAGGCCGTCGTCCTTCCCGCTGCGGGTCAGCCACAGCCCGGAGAGCGCCGGCCGCTCTTGGTTGAGCACCCCGTGGGTGCCGAAATGGAGCCGGTCCGCTCGTTCCACGACAGGATTGCCCTTGACGTTGCCCTCGTTCGCCTGGGCTCGCTCGTAGATCTCCACCTCTGCGGGCGCATACAGCTCCGCGATCTGGCGCACCTCGCGAGCCGAACCTTCCAGGCGCGGCAGCCGCACCCGTGCCATCCCTGCGGAGCGCGTGTGGACGCCGGCCTGGGCCAGCAGGGTCGGTGGTGAGCCCTCCGCAACCTCCCTGGCTCCGTAATCCGGATCGGCGAAGGCCACGAACCGCTTGCCCCGGGAGCCCTGGTTCCTAGGACGTCCCTCCGGGCCGAGCAGAGGGAGCACGCTGGCCGAGGGAATGTACGACACGGCGTAGTCGCGGAGGAGATAGGGCAGGGTTCCGGGAGCGCTCCCCTCTGCCTTCCCGGTCAGCAGCGCCTCGAAGGCGAGGAGGTGGAGAGGGCCGTCCGGCACGACCAGCAGGAGCCGCTTGCCCGCGAGCTCAGGGCGGACCGGAGCCACCAGTTCCCGGTAGAGCCAGAGCGCCGCGCGGGTGTAGCCGGCGAACGATCGCCGTCCTGGGCTCTCCACCCCCTGGCGGACCCGCCGGACCTGGTCGGGGATCTTGTGGGCTTCCCGCAGCGGATGGACCTCGAGATGGTCCCGGGTGACGAGAAAGAGATAGGAGCCGTCCTCTTGACTGAGCGAGTACTCCAGCAGGGCCGTGTCCCCGTCGAGGTGATTCTGGATCCTGCGTAGGTTCAGGGGGGAGGGATAGCGTACCGCGGCGTACCTCGGGTGCTCCTTTCGGATCCTTTCCTCCAGCGCCTGCCGGTCGTCCTCAGCCACCGCCAGTCGTCCGCGAAGCACCTGGACCCTCTCCGGTTGCGGTGGGTCTTTCGCCAGCTCGTCCGTCAGGTCGCTCTGGACCTGCGCGAGCCGGACCGCCACCTCCGCCTCTTGCTGACGAAGCTCCGCGGAGATCCCCCGGGTCACCCCGGACCGGCCTTCGGCGAGAAGGTCCAGCAGGCTGCGGGCCCGCGCCATTTCGCTGGCCTGGAAGGCCCTCTCCCGGTACCCCCGCCCAGGCTGGCGCTGGTCCAGCCGCACGAGGATGTCCACGTACAGCTCGTAGGTTGAGCGTTTGGAGGCGAAAAAGGAGGACTTGAAACGGTCCCCGGGGAGATCCGAACGGATCGATTCCAGGATCGAGATCGCCTCCTCGATCTGCTGCAGGGCGTCCTTCAGATGGCCACGGTCGCGGTCGAGCCTCGCCAGGGTCGCCAGAGCGGAGACCTGCACGAAGGAAGCCTCGGTCTGCCGGGCGAGGCCGAGAGCATCCCGCAGGAAGGACGCGGCCCGGTCCGTCTCCTCGCGGGCGGCGTGTGCTCGGCCGAGCTGCAGCAGGGTGGCGGCCTTACCGCGGCGGTCGCCGCCCTGGTCTCGAAGGGGAAGCGCCTCCCGAAGCGCCTCCAGGGCCTGCTCCGTCCACCCGAGCTCCAGCCGCGCCGTGCCGATGCCATGCAGCACGGCGGCCGCCGTGCGCGGCCGGGCGGCCCGGCTTGGCTCCCGAGCTTCCTCAAACCGTGCCAGCGCGGCCCGCGCATCCCCCTGCGCCAGATGGACCTGCCCGATGCTGGCGAGGGATTGCGCGACACCCTCGCCATCGTGCCGCGAAAGATAGACCTCCAGGGCCTTCCGGTACTCCTCCAGGGAGCGCTCGGGCTCGCCCAGATCCAGGTAGACGCCGCCGAGATGATTGCGGACCTTCGCCTGGTCTTCCTCGTTGTCCCGGATTCGCAGCAGCGCCTTTTCGAAGCTGTCCCGAGCCTTTTCGAGCTCTCCCCGGCGCCGGTGCATCCAGCCGATGGTCGTCAGGGTCGCCGGTCTTTCGGCCAACGCGAGCGAGCGCTCGTAACACCTTTGGACCTCCTCCCCGTGGCCCAAGTACCCGTGGATGACCGCCATCGCATTCCAGGCGTCCGCCGCGAGTTCCTTCTCGCCCGCCGCCGCGGCGAGCTCCGGGACCCTTCGATAGGACGCCAGGGCTTCGGCATACAGGCCCTGGCTCGCGTGACTATTCCCGATGTAGTGGTGGGCGTGGGCCTGCTGGTTCCGGTCGCCCCGCGCTTCCGCCAACCGGAGAGCCTCCTCGAGATGCTTGCGAGCGGCCTCGGGATCAGGATCGTTCTTATTGAGCAGAGCCCAGCCCACATTGACGAGCGCCTCGATCTCCTGGTCTCCCTTGCCGGCTGCCCGGGAGCGCGCCAGGGCTGTCTGAAACGTCGCGAGCGCGGCGTCCCTCCCGAGGACCTGATCCTGCTTCCAACCGAGGGTGAGGAGCGCCTCGATCTCCTTTGCCGCATCCCCCGCCTTGCGCCAACGCTCCACCTCCTGCTCCGCCGCCGCGAGCTCCTTCTCCAGAGCGATCCGCCCAGGGTCCTCCGTCGGTGCCGGAGCCGCCGCCCCCACGGCCGCCGCCTTCGGCGGCTCCCCGGGAGCCGGGGCCTCGTCCCGGGCGCACCCGCCAGCGAGGAGCGCCCAAACCGCGCAGGCCAGGACCGTCCAGGAGGCCGGGGAACAGAGACGAGAGAAACGGAGGAGTGGGAAGAGCACGGTTGCAGCCTTACCCGTTGAAAGATTCTCCCATCTTACCCCACCAACTCTCCCCCTGGGGAATCCGCCTTTCACATTCCTCTATATATAGGGATAGGATTTCTCCATGGCGACCCAAGACCAGGAGATGGTCAATCGCTTTCTCCAGGGCGACGCCGAGGCCGTGGGGACGGTGGACGGGTGGATCTCCCGCGCCGCGTGGCCCTACCAGCGCCGGCTCGCCGACCGCTGGGACGACGTCCTCCAGGACGTCCGGCTGGAGGTGACCCGCCTGCTGGGGGAGGGGAAGTTCCGGGGCGAGTCCAGCCTGCGGACCTATCTCTGGCGCGTCGTCAGCCACACCTGCCTCGACCAGATCCGGTCACGCCGCCGCTGGCAGTGGACCGACCTCGAAGCCGTGGACAAAGGCGACGGCGTGGTCGAGGCGCCCCCCTCGACGGCGTCCCGCCAGGAGGACCGGGACCTGCTGCTCCGCGTCCTCGACCGGGTGCCCCAGGACTGCCGGGAGCTGTGGCGCATGATCGTAGCCGGCCTCTCCTACCGGGAGATGAGCGTGCGGATGGACGTGGCCGAGGGGACGCTCCGGGTGCGCGTCCTGCGCTGCCGCGAGAAGGCGTCCGCCCTGCGAACGGAGCTCCTGGGGGGCGGATCGGGAAACGGACGTAACACCGCGGTCAAAAAAACGCCTAGTAGAAGTGGAAAGGCGGGACGCGGATGACCTGCGAACAAGCGATCGAGATCCTCCCCTGGTACCTGAACGGCACCCTGGAGGCGAAAGAACAGGAAGAGGTCCGGCACCACCTCGGCACCTGCGAGGCCTGCCGTCAGGCCCTGGCAGAGACCCGGGACGCCTGGCGGATCTTCGACCAGCACCTCCCTTCCGAGGCCCTGGTCGCCCTCGCCTGGGGAGAAACCCCGGCAGGGATCGACTCCACCCTGGCCGAGCGGCACCTCGCCGCCTGCCCCCAGTGCGCCGCCGACCTGGAGCTCGCCCGGACGAGCCGCCACCTGGAGGAGGAC
>DASQEB010000476.1:0-24437 GCA_035633875.1 Thermoanaerobaculia bacterium | reverse complement strand
CGCCGCCAGGGCGTGGAGGAGGAGGTCATCAACGCGGCTATCGCCGAGATGAGGTCGGCCTGAGGCCCAGGGCTACCCGTGTTGCCGGTCTGCCCTGAGGGCCGAGAGAAAACGCTCGGGCTCCGCGACGCTCAAGAGCACGGCGTAACCCCGGGTGGTGGGGATATAGACGACCTTCTTCCGGTCGGTCACGAAGAGCAGGGCCTTCTCCCGGTTGTCGAGTCGGAACCAGCCGGAGAGGTATCCGGGAAGCCCGACGCCGTTGGTGCGCCACCTGGGACGAAGCTGTGGCTCCCGTTCGAGATCCAGCGCTCGCGCCTCTCCGGTCCTCAACTCGGAGAGGGGGATGGTTCTCCCGTAGAGATCTCCCTGGATGCGGAGCCCCTCAACCGAGACGGTGAACCGGGTGTTCCGCGAGGCGTAGGCCGTATAGCCGAAGAGCGCCGTGAGACCGACCAGCAGAAGGCCCACGGCAGCCAGGACCCAGAGGGTCGCGCTGGCAGCAGGAACGATGCGAAAGCTCTCAGGCATGCCATAGAACCCTGTCGAGAACCTTTGCCACTGGCTCATCACCAGTCCGCGAAGGGATCCTCGACCAGGAATGGATTCCGGAATCGGACTCCCTCCAAGTCGCGGCCGTGTTGCAGATCTTCACTCAAGAAGAGAGTTGCCCCGGCCTGCTTCGCGACAGCCCACTGCATCGCATCCCAGAAGGAAAGGCTGTGGTTCTCGACAGCTCGCGCCGCAAGGTGGAGGCTTGCGGGCGTGGCGGCAACCACCGGGAACAAGGTCTGCCAGTCTTCGACGTGAGCTGCTGCCTGGGCGGCGGTCAGCTTGCCTTTGCGCGTGGTCGAGGCGAAGAATTCGCAGAGCGTCTGGAGGCTGAGAAAACAGTCGCTCAGTGCCGCTTGTCGCACGATCTCTCGCGCCATCTCCTGCCGCTTTCCCGCGTCCGCGTCGACGGTATAGAAGAGAATGTTGGCGTCGAGGCTGAGCCGCTCAACGCTCATAGAGCTCATCCCGCGAGGGGGCTCGGCCCCCAAGGTGATGGCTCTGGCTGAGGAGGCGCTCCAGCGCCGCTTCCTGAGCGGCGCTCAGAGCCCGCTCCTGTCGAGGGATCGGGGAGAGAAGCGCGATCGGTTTGCCACGTCGCGTGATGACGATCCGCTCCCCGGCTTCCACCGCTTTGACATAGCGGGCCAAGTGTTGATTGACCTCCCGCAGGCTCACTCGCTGCTCCATGCATCCTCCTTCATCGATCCCATTGTAGCACGTAGAACATTGGAGCGAATATCGAGCAGACCGGGAGCCGAGGCGGGACGACGAGCCCCGCGGTCGACGCGGGAACCTGCCGCCCTCACCCCTGCTGGTATGCTACGCCACCGGGAGATTGTGACGGCGCATGAGCGAGCTGATCCTGATTGTCGACGACGAGCCTGGAATCCTCTCCACCCTGGGGGGGATCCTGTCCGACGAGGGTTATGCGACCGTCACCACCGCGAGCGGTGAGGAGGCGCTGGCCCTCTACAAGAAAAAGAAGCCCGCGGTGGTCTTCCTGGACGTGTGGCTGGCCGACCGGGATGGCCTCGAGACCCTTCAGGCCCTGCGCGAGATGGACTCCACGGCCGCGGTCGTCATGATGTCCGGGCACGGCACCACGTCGACGGCCGTGAAGGCCATCAAGGTGGGGGCCTTCGATTACCTGGAGAAGCCCCTCTCCTACAAGCGGGTGGTGGAGGCCGCGGCCGGGGCCCTGGCCTACAAGCGCTCTCTCCAGGCAGCGGGCGCGAAGAAGGCCGCCCCGGGCCGTCCGCGGGACCGCGTCGACGGCGAGCGCCGGTTCACGGCCCCTCCGGACCTGCCGATCCTCGTCGAGACCGGCCGGCGGCAGCGCACGATCCGCCAATCCACCGTGGTCTACGGCCTGGGGCTCCACTCGGGCCAGCGCACCGGGATGGTCCTCCAGCCCCTGCCGGAAGGGAGCGGCATCCATTTCGTGACCCTCCCCACCGGGGTCGAGATCCCGGCCCACGTCCGCGCCGTGGCGGACACCGACTACGCGACGACGCTCTCGGGCGAGGGGGAGAACATCCGCACGGTCGAGCACCTCCTTTCCGCTCTCCACGCCAACGGAGGGGGGAACCTCCTGATCAAGGTCCACGGGGAGATCCCGGTCCTCGACGGCTCGGCCCTGGAGTTCTGCCGGATCCTGGAGGAGGTCGGGATCGCGGAGCAGGACGAGCCGCAGCGGGAGGTCGTGATCGACCGCCGCTACGAGGTGGACGGGACGGGGGAGAAGGTCCTGGCCATCGAGCCGGCGGAGGTGTTCTCGGTCGCTTACCTGCTGCGCTACCCGCCTCCGGTGGGGGAGCAGGCCTATGAGTTCACGCTCACCTCGGCGGAGGACTACAAGCGGGAGATCGCTCCGGCCCGGACCTTCGGCTTCATGAAGGACCTCAAGATGCTGAACGAGCTCGGATTGGGCTCGGGCGGCCGGCTCGACAACTTCATCCTGGTGGGGGAGGACGAGGTGATCAACACCGAGCTCCGCTTCCCGGACGAGTTCGTCCGCCACAAGATCCTGGACATCATCGGCGACCTCTACCTCCTGGGCTACCCCATCCGCGGCAAGGTCACCGCCCGCCTGACCGGGCACCGGGACAACATCGCGCTCCTGAAGCAGATCGTGGCGGGTTGAAGCCGCCTTGCCCCGGCCCGGCGGAGCGCATAGGATTCCGCTCCGGCGAAACCAACCCCGAAAACCATGCCCAATCCGAAAGCGACGCGCCGCACCCGTTCCCGATCCATCCTCGTCACCGGCGCCCTGGGCCAGATCGGCTCGGAGCTGGTGGCTGCCCTGCGCGAGCGCTATGGCGAGTCGGCGGTCATCGCCTCCGACATCCGCATGCCGCCCCGCGGCAACGACGGCCCCTTCGATTTCGTCGACTGCACCAACCTGCGGAGCCTCCACGACGCGATCCACCGGCACCGCGTGGGGACCATCTACCACCTGGCGGCCCTCCTCTCGGCGGTGGCCGAGAGCAAGCCGCAGGTGGCCTGGGACGTGAACATGGGCAGCCTCTACCGGGTGCTCGAAGCGGCCCGGGAGAACCGCTGCGCCGTCTTCTTCCCCAGCTCGATCGGCGCCTTCGGCCCGGGCACTCCCAAGGACCACACGCCGCAGGACACGGTGCAGCGGCCCACGACCATGTACGGCGTCACCAAGGTGGCTGGCGAGCTGCTGTGCGACTACTACTTCCACCGCTTCGGCGTGGACGCCCGCGGCGTACGGTTCCCCGGCCTCATCTCCTACGGCGCGCCGCCCGGCGGGGGGACGACCGACTATGCGGTCGAGGTCTTCCACGAGGCCATCCGGCACAAGCACTACACCAGCTTCCTCGGGCCGGACACCCGCCTCGACATGATGTACATGCCGGACGCCTTGAAGGCCGCGATCGGAGTCATGGAGGCCGATCCGTCGCGCCTCGTGCACCGCAACGCCTTCAACGTCACGGCGATGAACTTCACGCCGGAGGAGCTGGCGGCCGAGATCCGCAAGCACATCCCGGACTTCGTTCTCGACTACCAGATCGACCCGGTGCGGCAGGCGATCGCCGATTCCTGGCCCAACTCGCTCGACGACAGCGCCGCCCGCAGCGAGTGGGGCTGGTCGCCCGACTACGACCTGCCGGCCATGGTCCGGGACATGCTCGACAACCTGAGACTGAAGCTCAAGCGGGCTGGCTGAGCGTTCGCCGCTGCCCGCCGGAAGAGCAATGAGACTTTCCGTCATGCCACAGGATCGCTTTCTGGGGGCTTTGTCCGCCGAACTCGACACCCTGCGCGAGCGGGGGACGATCAAGGGCGACGAGTCCGTGATCGTCGAGGTCCTGCCCGCCGAGGGCGAGCGGGGCCCCCGCTATCTTCTCGACGGGGAGGGGGACAAGCCCTTCCTCAAGATGAACTCGAACAACTATCTCGGGATGGCCCTGCGGCGGGAGGTGATCGAGGCCGAGGAGGAGACGACCGGGAGGTTCGGCGCCGGGCCGGGGGCGGTGCGCTTCATCAGCGGCACGTACCGGCAGCACGTGGAGCTGGAGCGGCGGCTGGCCGCCTTCCACGGCCGCGAGGCGGCGATGATCTTCAGCAGCGCCTACGCCACCACCCTGGGCGTCCTCGTGCCGCTCACCACGGCCGAGACGGTGATCATCAGCGACGAGCTGAACCACAACTGCATCATCAACGCCATGCGCCTCGCCCGGCCCAAGGACAAGCAGGTCTTCCGTCACCTGGATTTGGGGGACCTGGACGCCAAGCTGGCCGCCGCGGCGGGCACCTGCCGGCGCGTGATCGTCGTCACCGACGGCGTGTTCAGCATGCGCGGCGACTGGGCGCCGCTCTCCGAGATCCAGGCGATCATCGAGCGCTACGACCGGGAGTTTCCGGAAAACATCGTGCTCGTCGTGGACGACTCCCACGGCGTCGGAGCCCTGGGCCGTTCTGGGCGCGGCACCGAGGAGGTCACGGGCGCGAAGCCGGTGGACATCCTCATTGCAACCCTGGGCAAGGCCCTGGGAGTCAACGGCGGCTACGTGACGGGAAGCCGGCGGCTGATCGAGTATCTGCGGGAGACGGCGGCGACCTATATTTACTCGAACCCGATCACCCCCGGCGAGGCCGCGGCGGCGATGAGATCGCTGGACATCGTCGACAGCCCCGAGGGCCTGCGTCTGATCGAGCACCTGCGGGCGATGACCGACCGGTTCGAGAAGGGGATCGTGGCGCTGGGCTACGAGACCATCCCCGGCGAGCACCCGGTGGTCCCGCTGATGGTGCGCGACACTCCGAAGACGAATGCGCTAGTGCGCCACCTCCGGGACAACGGCATCCTGGCCACGGGCCTCAAGTATCCGGTCGTCCCCCGGGGAGACGAGGAGATCCGCTTCCAGATCTCCGCCGAGCACACGCCCTACGACATTGATTTCACGCTGAAGGCCCTGGAGAGCTTCCCGGGGCGGGGGTAGGGCGGGCTTCCTCCCCGCCTTGGAAGGTCTCCAGAGCCAGGGCCAGGATCTCCTGGTTGGCCAGCTTGATGGCATCGAGGTGCCCGGCCCCCGGGACGATGAGGCACCGGGCTCCGGCGAGGCGGGAGAGGCTCTCGGTGTCCTCGGGGCGGACCCCCCGGTCGCGCCCGCCGCTGACGTAGGCCACGGTGGCCGGCGTGAGGGCCGGGGCGTGAAGCCGCGCGTCGAGATAGCGGTAGCTGGACCGGAAGGCGTTGCGGAAGAAGAGGTAGGCCGGCCGGCCCAGGGGGGCCATGCGCCACGACCACTCGAAGAGGTGGGGCGAGACGTCCTCGAATAGGGCGCCGGCCACCCCGTTGGTCCGGCTCAGGACGAAGTGCGACCAGTATCCCCCCGCGCTCACACCCCACAGGTGGAGGGGGAGGCCCGCGGCCCTTTCGCGCAGGAAGCGGAGCCCGGCCTCCACGTCGCGATCGAAGAAGCCCGGCACTCTGGGGCTTCCGCCGAAACCCCCCAGATCCAGGGTCAGGGCGTGATAGCCTGCGGCCCGGAGGGCCTCGATCCGGCCGCGCCGGTGGAAGTAGGCCCTTCCCCAGGCCAGCCAGGGGTGGACGAGGAGGACGGCGCCGCGAGCGGTCTCCGGGGCCGGATACCAGGTGGCCGCCAGGGCGCGGCCCGTCTCCCGCGGCACGGCCACATCCTCGAAAGGCAGGAGATCCCCCGGGGGCTCCGGCTGGCGGGGGCCCCGCTCCAGACGGGGCGAGAGCGCCAGGAACAGGCGCATGGAGAGCCTCTCCTCCTGGATCGACGGCCTGGGGGGGACCGGGGGTTGCACGGTGAGGGTCTCCTTTCGCGGACGCGGTATCCTGCCGGCGCTCAAGTTTAGTCGCGCCGGCCGGCCGGGTTGTTACAGGCTGCCTCGCGTAACAATTTCTCCTTGAACTCGCCTGTAATAGTCGGACGGAGAACGTGTCTGCTCCGCGTCCGAGCGTCCGTCCGGCTTGTTTACAGGAGGATTCGTGAAGTATAGGATTTCCTTCAACTGCTTCAGCAGCGAGTGTCCTCCTGACCTTGGGAGGGAAAGGAGATGCCGATGAAGCCCGCACGCAGTCCTTTGTCTCTACTGTTCGCGCTCCTTCTGCTCTTCACCTTTGCCTGCGGTGGTGACGATGAGGACGAGGACCCGAACCCGCAGCCCACAACCGACATGACCACGGATCTGACGACGGATCTCACGACAGATCTGACGACGGATCTCACGACGGACATACCGACGACCGACGTCCCGCCGGGCTCGCAGGTCTTCACGCGGCCCAACATGAAGACTCTGGACCCCAACGGCTCGGAGATCGCCGCCTTGCGTCAGGGCGTCCAGGTGATGAAGAGCCGGCCGGCGACCGATCCGACGAGCTGGCTGTACCAGGCGAACATCCACGGCACCTACGACACGCCGGCCCAGCAGGCCTGGAACACCTGCCAGCACGGCACCTTCTTCTTCCTCTCCTGGCACCGGATGTACCTCTATTACTTCGAGCGGATCCTGCGGAAGGCGTCGGGCGATCCCGACTTCGCCCTGCCGTTCTGGGATTACACCGATTCCACCCAGCGGGCGATTCCGGCCCCGCTCCGGACTCCGGCGGGCGCGCAGAACCCGCTCTTCGTCGCCCAGCGCGCCCCGGGCATCAACCAGGGCGCCCAGGTCCCGGCGTCGGCCACGACCTTCACCCAGGCCATGGCGTTCACCAACTTCGCGTCTCCCCAAGGCTCGGGCCTGAGCTTCGGCGGGCAGACGGTGCCCGGGCCGGTGCACTTCGGCGGCGTCTTCGGACAGATCGAGAACCAGCCGCACAACATCATCCACGTCATCGTCGGCGGCCAGACCGGCTGGATGAGCGATCCGAACCTGGCGGCCCGGGATCCCGTCTTCTGGCTCCACCACGCGAACATCGACCGGCTGTGGAGCATCTGGAATTCCCGCGGCGGCGGCCGGGACAACCCGGGGACCGGTCCCTGGACCACCCAGGTCTTTACCTTCTTCGACGAGAACGGCCAGGCTATCCAGATGACCGGCCAGCAGGTGGTGGACACCGCGCAGCAGCTCAAGTACCAGTATGCTCCCGGCAGCGGCGACGAGCCGACCCCCCAGGCGCTGGAAGACATCCCAGCGGCGCCGTTCACCGACAACAAACGGGAAGTCATCGTGAACAAGCGGGTGCCGACGACCCTCCGCCGTGAGCGCGCGCAGGTGGCCCTGGAGATCCCGCCGGCGGAGACGGAGGCGGTGGAAGGCGGCCCGAGCCGCTTGACGCTCGTCATCGAAGGGATCGACTTCGGCCGGCCGGGACTTTATTACGAGGTCTACGCCGGGCTGCCCCAGGGGACCCAGCCGAACCCGACGGGCCTGCACTACGTCGGCAACCTCGCCATCTTTGGTCAGTTGGAAAACGGCGAGTCGGCGCACGCCGGGCATGCGGACAAGTCGCTGCAGCAGAACGCCACCCTGGCCTACGACATCACCGATCTCGTGGATCGGCTGCGCAGCCGGCCGGGCTTCCAGGGCAACATGGCTCTCACGTTCGTGCCGAAGGGGCTCGAAGGCGAGCAGGCGGGGCTCGAGTCCATCCCGGAGACCCGCGAGGTCCGCTTCGAGCGGGTGAGGATCGTCCTCGAGTAGGTCTTGGAAGGGATGACAGGGCCGGCGCGTTACATTGAGTGACGCCCGGCCCCTCCGCCGGATCGAAAGGAGGCGTCCGATGAAGGCCTTGCGAGACGCCCGGACCGTGTCCGCCGCGTTCCTGACCATCCTCTTCCTGATCGCCTGCGCGCCGGAGGAGCCCTCCGCCATGGAGTCCAAGGAGCAAACCGCTGCCGGCGAGGTGCTGGCTGCACGAAACACCCCGATCGTCCTGGAGGAAGAGCGCACCACGGTCTCCATGGAGGTTCCGGAGTCCGTGGGCGGAGAGGGAGGTCGGCTGGGGCTCTATCTCGAAGGGCTGGACATGGAGAAGGCCGGGGTCTACTTCGACGTCTACGCCAACCTCCCCGCTGGCAAGAAGCCGGACCCGGCCAGCCCGTACTATGTGGGCGCGCTGTCGTCGTTCGGACCCAAGGGCGCCAAGGTGGGTTTCGACATCACCCGGCTGGTCCGGAAGCTGGAGGCCGAGGGGGGCTGGATGGGAGACCTGAAGCTCACCTTCGTCCGGAGGGGGTTGGAGCCCGCTCCCGGCGGGCCGCGGCTCGAAATCGTCGAGGAGGCCCCCACGGTGCGCATCCAGCGGGTGCGGATCGTGCGGGAGTGAGAGTTACCCGGGTATGTCTTCGAGAGAGACGATGCCCTGCTCGATGACCTTGGTCTCCACCTTCTCGCCGCTTCCCGGAACTTCGAGCGTCTTGGGCACCAGGTCGGCCGCCGCGAGCTCGTCCTCCGGGACCTTCTTTTCGACGTAGACCGCGAGCCGCCACTCTCCGGCGCCACCTTCGGCCGGCACCTTGCCCACTCCGACCACGTTCTTCTTGCGCGTCAGCACGTCCGCGAAGAGGTCGAGGGCGCGTTCCACGTGGGATGCCTTGGCCATCTGCTGCCTCCGCTCAGATCTGCTCGGTCACGATCTCGATCCCGAGCGCGTCGAGGACGTTGCCGATCTTGTTGAAGATGCTGGTCGAGGTCGATCCGGCGAAGTGCAGGCCGACGATCTTGCCCTGCATGTTGAACACCGCGGAGCCGCTGTCGCCCGGCGCCGTGTACCGCGTGCAGAGGACCTGGTCGCGCAGGCCGACCCGGCCGGTGCCCTCGCCGTCCGGCGTCTTGTAGACCATGGGCAGCCGGTAGTCGACGTCCTTGATCTCGCCGATCGTCAGGTCCGTGGTCCTCCCCGATTTGCGGACCAGCATGCCGCGCCGCACGACCGTGCTGATGCCCTTGGGCACTCCGAGCAGGTTGACGAAGGAGGTGACCTCCTCGGGGTTGCGGACCCTGGCGATCGCCGCGTCGACGAGGTTGGGGAACCCGTCGTCGGTGAACTGGAAGGGAACCCACTCCGCCAGCTCGCAGAGCACGTCGTCCGGGTCGATGCCGCCGTCGTGCTTGCCGGCCTGGAGGACGATGTCTCCCGCCTTGCAGAAGCCCTGGTTGGCAAGGACGTGGGAGTTGCTGAGCACGTAGAGGTTGTCGGGCTCGTCCCGCTTGCGCACCAGGCAGCCGAAAGTCCCCACCGGCACTTCGAAGTGGCCGAGCCCGCACCCGGGCATGGCCGGGCGGTGGCGCGACGTGTTCGCCTCGAGCTCGACCCGGCCGATCTCCTCGACGTCCGTCTCGATCGTCTGGTTGATCCCAGGCAGATCGAGCTTGGAGGGAACGGGGTTGTCGACCCGGCTCTTCGGGAGCTTGCGATCGACATAGACCTTGAGGACCAGGTCGTCGAGCTTCTTGCCGGCGGTGATGCGCTCGGCGATCCCGAGCCCCTGGATGTTCTCGGCCGTGGTCCAGGGTTTGGACTGCTCCTGCGCTTCGAACGCTTCGAGCCGGAACTCGTTCGCCATCGGCCCCTGACCGCCTTCGGTGAGGATGTCCAGAGCGCGCTTGAGATCCTTCGTCGTGCTTTTTGCCATGGCTGCCAGCCTTTCGGGGACGGCTTTTGTTTCAGTCTATCCGAGTTGATCTGGCGTGTGGGCCTTCCGGTTTGTTACAAACCCTCGGCAGATGTCAAGAAATGCCGAGGGTTCGCAACAGACCGGGCGCCCGCCCGGCCGTGCTATCCTCAATCTTCCACCCATGATCCTCCTCCTCTCCACGCTTCTGAGCTTCGTGCCGGCGCTGCTGTGCGCGGCGTTCGTGTACTGGATCGACCGGTACGAGAAGGAGCCGCGCCTGCTGGTGGGAGCCGTGTTCTTCTGGGGGGCCGTGGTGGCCGTCCTGGGGGCGGTGGTGTCGCAACTCGTCCTCGGGGGCGTCGTCTACCTCGCGACCGGGTCGGAGGCGGCTGCGGACCTGGTGGGGACGACGGTTCTCGCGCCGCTCACGGAGGAGAGCTTGAAGGGCTTTGCGGTCCTGCTGGTCTTTCTCTTTCTCCGGCGTGATTTCGACTCCCTCCTGGACGTGATGGTCTATGCCGGGACGGTGGCCTTGGGCTTCGCGGCGACGGAGAACGTGCTCTATCTGGCCAGCGCGGGGGAGGAGAGCGGAGTGGAGGGAGTGCTCACCCTGTTCGTTCTGCGGGGAATCCTCGGGGCGTGGGACCACGCCTTCTATACGTCCTTCATCGGCATCGGGCTGGCAGCGTCCCGGTACTCGCGCTCGACGACAGTCCGCTGGCTCGCGCCCCCCGCCGGCTGGGCGGTCGCGGTGGGGGCGCATGCCCTGCACAACGGTCTGGCCACAGGCTCGAGCGAGAGGCCGGAGCTCGGGGTCGCCATGTTCCTGATCGACTGGTCGGGCTGGCTGTTCATCGGCGGGGTGATCCTGGTGGCGCTCCTGCGGGAAGGGAAGCTCCTCGCCGTCGAGCTGGCCGAGGAGGTGAACCAGGGGAGCCTCACTCTGGACCAATACCGCTCCGCCACCTCCACCTGGAGCCGGGCCGCGATCCGGTTGCGGGCCCTCGCCGCCGGCCGTCTGGCGGCGACCCGGCGGTTCTACCAGCTCTGCGCCGAGCTCGCCCACAAGAAGCGGCAGCTCGCCCTGTTCGGCGACGAGGGCGGGAACGCCCGGGCGATCGAGGACCTGCGCGCCGAGATGCGCCTCCTCTCTCCCCAGGCACTGGCAGACCGCACCTGAAAGGTAGTCACAGCAGGATTCAGGATGACGGACAGCCGTTCGTTCACAGTTCCTCCTTCGCGACCCATCGTCCCTCCGCTCCGTCGCTGCGCCCGTCGTCCACCATTCCAGCGCACCTGGACCGTAGCGAAGCCGCCGCGCTTTGTGACGTCTCTCTCGAGAACGTACCGAAGCAGGCTGAATTCGTGCCGAAGTTCTGCGCAAGCTGGACGTCGTCTGCCGCGGCCCTCCACTTCTTCTTTGCAACGTGCCGAAAGAACGAGACAACGTAACGTATCTCCTTTTCGCCGCTCTCCGGGCTCCACGCCCGCCGGACCTCTTCGCAGAAAAGAGTAGGGAAGAGAACTCCCTTCGGAACGATCTCTCTCTTGACCTTGGAGGGTCACGAGAGAGCGTCACGTAGTCCTGATGTTTCTCGACTCCAGCGCCTGTCTTCGCCATGAAGTTCGAACGTTCCGGACGATGTACGGAAATTACGTCGCGGTACGGGTCGACTACGAGACGATTTCTACGAGAACCGTGCCGAAGTCCTCTTTCTTCTGTGCAGAAGAGGTTATCTTCTTCACGCCCAGGGCGTTCCGCGAGCCGTTCTGGGATGCAGACGCTTCGAGCTCCCCTTCTTCGCTACGAAATTCTCCACCTTCTCTGCTCTTTCTCTCTCGGTTTCGAAGAAGGAGAACGGTACGTCACGATGTTCGCATTCTATGGCACGTTGTCCGGAGACTACGGAACGATGCGTGCGTGCTACGGAACGATTTGCGGGTGCTGCGGAAGGTTGTTTGCGGACGGCGAACGTGGCGAGGGCGCTTCGCTACGGGTTTCCAGGCGTCGATTCTGCCGTGACCGCTAACCTCAGGCCATCATCTCCTGATAGCGGGGGTGCCGCTCCATGTAGACGCGGACGAACCAGCAGGAGGGAACGATCCTGTAGCCCTTCTGGAGAGCTTCCTCCAGGGCGTGGCGGACGATCTCGTCGGCGATGCCCCGGCCGCGCAGCTCCGGCGGAACATAGGTGCGCCAGAAATTGAGCGTCCCCTCGCCCTGGGGGCTGTATTGGAGGATCGACTCCTTGCCCTCGATCAGGGCGTAGTACTTGCGGGCGTTTTCGTCGTGCTGGACGTCGATTTCCATCGCCCCCCCTCCTCTTCACCCGCTTCAGTTCAAGCCCCGTGCCATTCTTGCGGTGGCACGGACTCCGCAGCGACCCGATACCAGGCTGGAGCCCGGCATTTCGCATCGAGAGCCTGGGGGCCGTGCCGGCGCGGCTCCTCAACGTGAGGACGAGATAAGCCGAGCGGGAGAAGGAAAGGGGCGGCCGGAGCCGCCCCTTCGATTCGACGCAGGCCTACTCCGGCTGCCAGGTCGGAATCCGGCCGGGGGTCCAGGGGCCGCCGGCGGCTTCGAGCCGGTCTTCGATGGCCTTGAGATCCTGGCCGATCAGCTTCTGGAGGTTCGCCAGGAGCGGAGCGAAGGCCTCGGATGCGGCGGCGTAGTCGTCCTGGTGGATGCGGGTCACGTCCGCCGTGGTGTCCCACGCTCCGGAAACGATCCCCTGCACCTGGTCGAGGATCGATGGCGGCGTGGGCTCGTTGTGCTCGCCGAGAACGGAATCGCCGGCGAGGCTCTCCTGGATGTCGATCAGGCGCAGCTCGATGGCCCGGAGGTCCTGAGCCAGCTTGGGATCGGCGCCCGGCGTGTCCAGGATGGCCCTCTCGAGGTGGTTGATGCGGGTCCGGGCCTCGTTGCCGGCCTGGACGGCGCCGAGCACGGCCCGCTGGAGCTTCGCGGTTTTGCGATGGAAGGCGAGGAGGCCGTCGCGGTCCCGGACCGGCAGGGTGGCGTTCTCCAGGGGGACGACCTCGAAGGTCTGGGGCTCGCCCAGCGGCGTCACCACGTCGTCCACGACCTTGGCCATCTGCACCTTGTACGTGCCCGGGGCCACCATCGGGCCCCGGGGGCCGCCGCCGAAGATGGCAGCGAAAATGCTGCCCTCCTCCTGCAGACGGACGGGGGTGGAAGGCGGGAAGCGGAGGTCCCAGGCGATCCGCTTGAGGCCGGCCTTGGCCGGAGCGGTCAGGCGGCGGATGACATTACCGTCCTCGTCCGATACGGTGAAGAGGAGCTGGGGATCTTCCTGGCGCGCCTCGGCGCGGAGCTCGTCCCAGGTTGGGAAGACGGCGTTGCCGCCCTCGGTCTCGACTTTCTTTTCCGTGTCCTGGCGCTGCTTCTTGCGGGTCGGGATGTCCTCCTTCAGGTGGTAGGTGAACACGGCGCCGAACGGCGGGTTTGGCGCCGTGTAGAAGGACTCGCCCTGGAAGGACTTGCCGCGGCCGCCGAGGGGAGCGGCCTCGAAGTAGCCGACGGTCTTCTTGACCGGGAAGATCATGGCTTCCTGGTCGAGCATCTCGGGCCTCAGCATGCGCAGCGGCGTGTAGTCGTCCAGGATGTAGAAGCCGCGGCCGAAGGTGGCCACCGCGAGGTCGTTCTCCCGGCGCTGGATGTCCAGGTCGCGGACGGCGATGACGGGCATGCCCTTGAGCTGGATCCACTTCTTGCCGCCGTCGATGCTGAAGAAGAGGCCGAACTCCGTGCCGGCGAAGAGGAGGCCGGGGTTGACGTGGTCTTCGATCACGGCCCAGACGGGGTGGCTCTCCGGCAGGTCACCGGCGATGGAGGTCCAGGTCCTGCCCCGGTCGGTGCTCTTGAGGAGGTAGGGCTTGAAGTCGCCCATCTTGTGGTTGTTGAAGGCCGCGTAGACGATGTTGGCGTCATGCCGCGAGGCCTGGAGGCTGGATACGTAGGTCCTCTCCGGCACGCCGGGAAACCTCTCGACCTTGCGCCAGTTGGCTCCCTGGTCCTCGGAGACCTGGACCAGGCCGTCGTCGGTGCCCACGTAGAGCAGACCCGCCTGGAGGGGCGACTCGGCCAGCGACACGATGTTGCCGTAGAACGAGGTCGAGTCGTTGTAGGCCACCGTGTCGGGGCCCCAGATCCTGCCCATCACCTTGAGCGTGCGGCGGTCGATCAGCCGGGTGAGGTCCGGGCTGATGGCCCTCCACGAATTGCCGCGGTCATCGCTCTGGAAGAGCCGGTTGGCGGCGTGGTAGAGCCGCAGGTGGTTGTGCGGGCTGATGAGGAGGGGGGAGTCCCAGTTGAAGCGCAGGGCCTCGCCGCGGTCGCCCCGGGGCTGGATGTCCACCTCCTCGCCGCTCTTGCGGTCGAAGCGCACGAGCCCGCCGTGCTGCGACTGGGCGTAGATGATGTTCGGATCCTCGGGGTCGACCTGGGTCTCGAAGCCGTCGCCGCCCTGGGTCACGAACCAGTCCTGGTTCATGATGCCGTGGACGGCGTTGGTCCGCGAAGGACCGCCCAGGCTGTAGTTGTCCTGGGTGCCGCCGTAGACGTTGTAGAAGGGGAGGGCGTTGTCCACGCTCACCCGGTAGAACTGGGTCACCGGCAGGTTGGGCTTGAAGTCCCAGTTCTGGCCCCGGTCCCAGGACTCGTAGATGCCGCCGTCGGAGCCCACGAGCAGGTGGTCGGTGTTGGCCGGGTTGATCCACAGGGCGTGGTTGTCCACGTGCTTGCTCTTTTCGCCCAGGGGCCGGAAATTCCTGCCGCCGTCGTCGCTGACCATGAGGAGGACGTCCATCGAGTAGACGCGGTCGGGGTCCTCGGGATCGACGAAGATTTCCTGGTAGTACTGGGGGCTGCCCGAGACGTAGCCGCTCCGCTTCTCCCAGTTGGCGCCCGCGTCGCTCGAACGGAAGAACCCGCCCGCGTCGCCGGAGGCCTCGATGATGGCGTAGACGGTGTCGGGCTGCGAGGGCGCGATGGCGAGGCCGATGCGGCCCATTTGTTCCCGCGGCAGGCCGGCCGCCAGCTTCTTCCAGGTGGCGCCGCCGTCGGTGGATTTGTGGATGCCGGCTTCGGGGCCGCCGTTGATCAGGGTCCAGACGTGGCGGCGCCGCTGGTAGGCGGCGGCGTAGAGGACGTCCGGATCGCGCGGGTCCATCACGACGTCGGTGACGCCGGTGTTCTCGCTGATGGTGAGGACGGGCTTCCAGGTCTTGCCGCCGTCGGTGGTCTTGTAGAGGCCGCGGTCGCCGCCCGGCGCCCAGAGCGGACCCTGAGCCGCCACGTAGACGGTGTCGGAGTCGCCCGGATCGATCAGGATCTTGCCGATGTGCTCGGACCTCTTGAGGCCCACGTTCTCCCAGGTCTTGCCGCCGTCCACGGATTTGTAGAGGCCGTCGCCGTAGGAGACGCTGCGCTGGCTGTTGTTCTCGCCGGTGCCCACCCAGACGACGAGGGGGTTGTTGGGATCGATGGTGACGCAGCCGATCGAGAAGGAGCCCTTGCCCTCGAAGATGGGGGCGAAGGTGGTGCCGGCGTTGGTGGTCTTCCAGACCCCGCCCGAGGCCACGGCCACGTACCAGGTGCTCGGCCTGTCAGGATCGACGGCGATGTCGCCGACGCGTCCCGAGGTGAGGGCCGGTCCGATGCCGCGGAGCTCGAGGCCCGCGAAGGTCGCGGCGGTCATGCCGCCTTTCTTCTCCTCTCCCTTCTCACTCTTCTCCGCACCTTTACCCGCGCCGGCCTTCTCGGCCTTCTGGTTCTTCTGGGCGAAGGCAGCGCCAGTCGCCAGCAGCGAGGCGAGGGCGAACACGATGGAAATCCGTTTCACGAGATGTCCTCCAAGCAGGGGTCCAAGGGACGGCCGGGGGAGCCGGGCGTCCGGGTCTCTGGGAAAACAGGGGCAAAGCGTAGCGTATTGCGTGGTGGCTCAGGCAAAAGTCGGCCATCCGGTGGGCCAAACCGGTCTCTCTTCTACGCGGGAGGACGGGCAAGGTTTTGCCGCCGCAGGCTTCTTCCGGCGACCCAGAAGATCCCCGCCACCCCCAGCACCAGGCCGAAGACGAGCGGCAGGCTGTCGAGGCTGCGGGCGGTGGCGCCGGTCAAGGCGTAGATCAGGGCGGCGGGGAGGCTGCCGGCGAGCGCCGCTAGGATCATTCGGTCCCAGCTCATCCCGGACGCCCCGGCCAGGATGGCGAGCGTTTCGGCGAGGATGGGGACCGGCCGGGTCACGATGATCGCCAGATCCCCCCAGCGCTCCAGGAGGGCGTTGGCCCGCCGGCGCTCGTCTTCCTGGATCAGCCGGGCGAGGAGCGGCCCGCCGCGGCGTCCGAGGGCGAAGCCGAACGTCGCGGCCCCGAGGGCGCCCGCGAGCGACAGCAGGGTGCCTCCCACGACGCCGAACAGGGCGCCGTGGGCGATCATCACCAGGCTCGCGGGGACCGGCAGCACCACGTCCGCCACCAGCAGGCCAAGCCCCGCAGCCGCCGCGATCCAGCCGCCCCGGGAGAGCCAGGGATCGGGATCGGTGAGCAGCGGCACCCGCAGGTGCTCCACCAGGCCGAACAGCGCCAGGAAGAGGACCATCATCGAGAGCGTCAGCAGCGCGTAGCGTTTCATGGTCCGTACCGCAGCCCCACCCGGAACGAGCGGCCCGGGCCGGGGAAGCCGATCAGGGTTTCGTAGTCCCGGTCCCCGAGGTTGTCGAGCCGCCCCCGGAGCTGCCATCGATCCCCAAGCCTCCATGATCCGGCCAACCCGACGAGGCCGTAGCCCGCCACGGTGTCGCGCTCGGGCACCGGGATCTGCTCGTCGAAGCTCCGGGACACGGCCTGGAGGTCGAGCTGGAGGTCCAGGCGCGGCACCGGGCGCCAGTCGATCCGGGCGCCGCCCACCCACTTCGGACGGTGGCGCAGCCGGGCCTGCGTCGTCAGGTCCTCCACCCGCTGCCAGGTGGCGTTGGCGTGAACGGCCAGATCCGCGACCGGACGCCAGTCCAGGGACAGCTCCACCCCTCTCGCCTCCACCTCCGAGCGGTTGAGATGGGTGAACGTCGCGAAGTCGAAATCGATCAGATCGTCGTAGCGATTGTAGAACAGGGTCGCTCCCGTCTCCAGCCGGGCCGCGGCAAAGGCGCGCTCCACCCCGAGGTCGCCGCCCAGGACTTTTTCCGGGGCGAGGTCCGGATTGCCTCCGAGCTGGGGCGGGCTGGCCAGCGCGAAGAAGCTGGGCTGCTTCCAGGCCCGGCCCGCGGAGGCATGAAGGCGGGTCGATCCGCCGCCCGGCCGCCAGCTCACGCCCAGCCGCGGGCTCCACTGGACGGCCCCGTCCTCGGGCGCGTCCAAGCGGGAGCCGGCTTCGATCACCACGCCTCCGCGCTCGGCGATCATCTCGGTGTAGGCGCCCGGGAGCGTGCGGGTGATCTGGTAGCTGCCAGGGACGTCCCCCCCGAAATCCGGAGGCAGCAGCAGCACGCTCTCGTTCTCCCCCTCCTCCCGCTGCACGTCCACCCCGGCGCTCAGGCGCATCCGTTCCGTGGCGCGGAGCACCGAGGACCAGCCGGCCCGGGCCACGGTGTAGCGCGTGGCCTCGACCGAGGCCGGCACCGCGAACCCGATGGCCGGGCTCGTCCGGTCCAGGTCGTGCCGGTAGAGGGCCAGGGAGAGCCGGTGCCGACCCGCGTCCGCGCCGCCGAAAAGGAGCTCGGAGCCGAGGGAGATCTCTTCGTGATCCGACCGGCGCAGCTCGCCCGAGCCGTAGACCGGTCCGCCCGAGGCGTCCGGGTAGTCGTCCCCCTCCCAGCCGGACCAGCGCGTCTTGAGCCGCAGGCGCGACCGCCCGAGAGGCGCGGAGAGGTTCGCATGGACGTTCGTCTGCCGGAACCGTTCCTCGGCGATCCTCTCGCTCTCTTCTTCGAAGGTGGCCCCGGCGAACCAGGTGGCCCGGCCGAGCACTCCCGAGAGGGCGGCGTTCGCCTGGCGGAACGATGCGTCGCCCGCCGCCACCTCCGCCTCGACGGTCGGCGGGCCGTCGCTCCCATCCCGGGTGATGATGTTGACCACCCCGGCGAGGCCCGTGGAGCCGTAGAACGACGACAGGGGACCACGGACGACCTCGATCCGTTCGATGGCGAACGCCGGCAGCCCCTCCAGGTCGAAAACGTCGCCCACCTGGTAGGTGGCGTCGTTCAACGGCACGCCGTCGAGGAGCACCAGGGTGAAGTTGGGATCGCCGCCGCGGATCTGGGCCGTGGTCAGGCCGCCGCGGCCGTTGGTCGTGAGGTCGAGCCCGGGGACGAAGCGCAGCACCTCCGCCGCTGTCCGGGCTCCCGAGGTCTCGATGGCCTGCCGATCCAGCACGGTCACCGAGCCCGTGGCCGACGAGAGCGGCCTCTCCCGCACGGTGGCCGTGCCGTAGAAGGTGGCGGCCGGATCGCCTTCCTCCTGGGCGCGGACAGCGCAGGGATGCCAGAGGGTTGGGATCAACGCGAGGGCGATGACTCTGAGAAGGCCGGGGAGCGGTCTCATGTGCGGCATCTTAGTGGGAACGGCGGAACAGCGCATAGGCCGGCAGCCCCAGGGCCACGAAGCCGAGACCCCAGAGGGACTCGACCGGACTCTCCTTGAGAGTGTTCCCGATCAGGAGCAGACAGGCCAGGATGAAGAGTGCGGGCACGACGGGGTAGCCCCAGGCCCGGTAGGGCCGGGGGTGGTCCGGCCTCCGCCGACGGAGGATGAACACGGCCGCGGCCGTCATGGCGTGGAACACGACCGAGGCGAAGATCACGTAGGTATAGAGCTGCGAGTACGTCCCCGAAAGGGCCAGGAGGGCCGACCACCCGCTCTGCGCCCAGAGGGAGGCCACGGGCGTCCTGTAGCGCGGATGGACCCGGGCGAGGGAACGGAAGAACAGGCCATCCTCCGCCATCGGCAGGTAGATCCGCGAGCTGTAGAGGATGGTGGCGGACAGGCATCCAAAGGCTGAGACGAGGACGACGAGGGAGACGATCCGCGCGCCCGCAGGGCCGAAGAGGGCCGCGGCCGCTGCCTCGGCCACCCGCGGCGCCCCCGCCATGGCAGAGACCGGCAGGGCCCGGAGGTAGGCGAGGTTGAGGAGGAGATACATCACCGTCACCACGAGCGTGCCCAGGATGAGCCCCAGCGGCAGGCTTCGCCCCGGGTTGCGCATCTCCCCGGCCGAGCAGGTCAGACCGTACCAGCCGTCGTAGGTCCAGAGCGCTGCGATCATTGCCACTCCGAAGGCGGCCAGGAGCCCGCCCGGGACTCCGCCCACGGGCGCGAGAAGCCTGGGAGCGGCCTGCGCCGGTACGAGAAGCCCGAGGGCGCCCAGGCCCAGGATCGCACCGATCTTGAGCACCGTCAGGACGTTCTGGACCCACGCCCCCTCCTTGAGCCCGAGGTGGTTCACTGCGGTGAGGACCACGATCGCACCTACCGCTGCGACCTGGCCGCCGGAGAGCGTCCAGGTCCAACCTCCGAGGGGCACGGACCCGAGGACGTTCCCGGTTGAGAAAAAGGGGAGGAAGCTCCCGAGATACTCCCCGAAGGCGACCCCGATGGCGGCGATGCCTCCGGACATGATGACCAGGAAGGCCGTCCAGCCATAGAGGAAACCCCAGAGCGGGCCGTAGGCCTCCTTGACGAAGTGGTACAGGCCTCCGGCCCGGGGGAACATCGTCCCGAGCTCCCCGTAGGTGAGCGCCCCGGCAAGGGTGAGCAGGCCGCCGGCCAGCCAGACCAGGAGGATGAGGCCCGGGTGGGGCAGGACCCGGGCCATGTCGCTGGTAGTGAGGAAGATGCCCGTTCCCACGACCGAGCCGATCGTGAGGAGGGCGCCGTCCAGGGTGCTCAAGCCCCGGACGAGGCCGGTTCCGACGGGAGAGTCGTCCGCTCCGGGAACGGCTGCGGGTACGCCTCGGATCTCACTCGCCAACCGTGACCATCCGCTACGGAGTTGTCGGGCAGAGGTCCTTGGTGCAGTTGCAACGCGAGATCTCGATGCAGGTGCCCGAGCCGGTATCCGGGTTGGCAGTGGTGCCGCCCAGGATCTCCGACAGCCGGTCACTCTGGAGCGCGGGAAGCGTCTCGCGGGACAGCGTGAGCTTCTTCTTCACGGTCTTCTTCATGACGTTCTCCTGGCGGAAGCGAGGAGATCATCTCAGCAACGCCGGTTCCCCAACGCAGGCTCCCGCCTACTCCGGAGCCAAGCAGGCGTTCTTGGTGCAATTGCAGCGGGAGATCTCCCGGTCATGGCAAGTCCCCGTGCAGGTGTCGGTGTTGGCGGTGGTGCCGCCGAGGATCTGCGACAGCCAGTCACCTTGGAGCGCGAGGAGCGTCTCGCGGGACAGTGTGAGCTTCTTCTTCACGGTCTTCTTCATAATGCCTCCTGCAAAGTTGGAGCCTATCTTAGCAAACTACGCACCTTAGCAAGCGTCGGTGGGGGAGAAATCTGGGAGCCGGACCCATCAGAACACTCGTTACAGAAAATTTACCCAACCGCGGGCTCCCCTTCTCCGTATTCAGGCTGTACGCTTTCTGTGTCTTCTTCCCCGGGCCTGAAAGGAGGTCTGCTTGCGCATGCGAAGGTCTTGGCTCCGTCCCATCCCCTCCCTCACCCTCCTCTGCTTCGTCTTCGCCGCTCTCGTCTCCGCCGCACCCAACCGCCCCGCAGAGTGGCCGCAGTGGCGTGGGCCGAACCGGGATGGTATCTCGAAAGACTCGGGTCTCCTGACCCAGTGGCCGCAGACGGGACCTCCGCTCGCCTGGAAGGCTTCCGGCCTCGGCGGCGGTTTCTCGAGCCTCGCGATCTCCGGCGGCAGGATCTTCACCCTAGGCGACCGCGAAGGTGCCCAGCGGTTGATCGCCCTGAGCGGCACGGACGGCAAGATCCTGTGGACCACCAGGATCGGGCCGGTGTGGGAAGACCAGTTCGCCGGCCCCCGCTCGACTCCGACCGTGGACGGCGACCGGGTCTACGCTCTGGGCACCGAGGGGGATCTGGTCTGCGTCGAGGCCGCCACGGGCAAGGAGGTCTGGCGCAAGAACATGGAGCGGGACTTCGGCGGCCGGGTCATGTCCCAGTGGAAGTGGAGCGAGCCCCCTTTGGTGGACGGTGACCGCCTGATCGTCACGCCGGGGATGCCCTCAGCCCTGCTGGTGGCTCTGAACAAGAAGACCGGCCAGGAGATCTGGCGCACCAAGGCCTCAGGGCTCGGCCCCAAGGGTGAGGACGGCGCCGGCTACTCCGGTGTGGTGATCTCCAACGGCGGCGGGGTCAAGCAATACGTCCAGCTCACCGGCCGGGGCCTCGTCGGCGTCCGCGCGTCCGACGGCAAGCTCCTCTGGAGCTACAACCAGGTCGCCAACGACACGGCGAACATCTCGACGCCCGTGGTCAAGGGCGACTACGTCTTCGCCTCCACCGGCTACCAGACGGGGAGCGCCCTCCTGAAGCTCTCCAAGGCGGGGGACGGGGTCACGGCGCAGGAGGTCTACTTCCTCCCGGCCAAGTCGTTCCAGAACCACCACGGCGGCTTCGTCCTGATCGGCGACCACATCTACGCCGGCCACGGCCACAACCGCGGCTTCCCCATCTGCCTCGAGCTGGCGACCGGCAAGGTCGTCTGGGGCGGGGAGGGGAGCGAGGTCAAGGGCCCGGGCACGGGATCGGCCGCTGTCACCGCGGCGGACGGCCACCTCTACTTCCGCTACCAGAACGGCAAGATGGCCCTCATTGAGGCGACCCCCCAGGGCTACCGGGAGAAGGGCTCCTTCGATATCCCCGGCGTGGACAAGCCGAGCTGGTCCCACCCGGTGGTCGTGGACGGCAAGCTCTACCTGCGCGAGCAGGACAATCTGTACGTCTACAACGTGCGGAAGGGGTAGAGAGACCCACGGAGGCTGTCTTCCTCCTCTCCCGGCGGTCGGATGGGAGAGGAGGGCCGGGGAGGTGAGGGCCCGGGTGGGGGGCTCGGCTGCGATCCCTGGGGGGCGTTCCATCCCGTGTCCCTCCTCGGAACGGCGACCCTGGAGCGGCGGTTGTAAGGTCGCGAGCTACTCGTATCGCAGCGCCTGCACCGGGTCCACCTCCAGGGCCCGCCGCGCGGGGTAGTAGCTGGAAAGGAGCGCCACCACCGCGAGCAGCAGTGCGACGCCGCCCAGGGTGAGCGGATCGGTGGGAGCGACGCCGAACAGGAGGCTCTCGAGGAGACGGGTCGCGGCAGCGGCCAGCGGCAGCCCCACCGCGAGGCCGAGCGCCGCGAGCACCAGCCCCTGGCCGAGGACCAGCCGCAGCACCTGCCCCTGGCGGGCGCCCAGCGCCAGACGGATCCCGATCTCGTGGCGGCGGTGGGCGACGGAGTAGGCCATCACGCCGTAGATGCCGATCGCACCCAGGAGCAGGGCGATGCCGGCGAAGACCGCCAGGAGGAGCGTCACGCTCCGGGGCCGGGCCATCGACCGGGCCACGACCTCCTCCAGGGGCGCCACCTCGGAAATCGGCACGTCGGCGTCGAGGCCCCAGACGGCCTCGCGGACCTCGGCGACCAGGGCAAGGGGATGGGCGGGGACGAGCCCGAAGAGCAGGGCCGCCGCCAGCGAGATCCCCAGCGCGAAGAGCAGGATACGGCCGTCCAGCGCCACCTCGTTCAGTTGCGGGCTGCCAGCCGTCACCCCCGCGGCCAAGGGCCCGACGCCCGCCCCGGCCAGCAGCACTCCGGCCGCGCCGCCGAGGACGGAGAGCATCACGCTTTCGGTCAGGAGCTGGCGGAGGAGGCGCCTGCGGCCGGCGCCCAGGGCCAGCCGCACCGCGATCTCCTGCTGCCGCACCGAGGCGCGAGCGAGGAGCAGATTGGCCACGTTGACGCACGCGATGAGCAGCACGGAGCCCACCGCCGCGAGCAGGACGAGGAGAGCCGGCCGGAGGTCGTCCGCCAGCTCGGTCTGGAGGGGCACCACCGTGGGAGCGTTCGCTTCCTCCTCCTCGTCCGGCTCGCGTTCTCTGATCCGGCGGGCGATCGCCCGGACCTCCTCCGTGGCCTGCGGGGCGGCGACCCCGGGGGCCATGCGCCCGATCAGGGTCAGGTAGCCGGCCTTGAAGTCCTCCGCCGCCGGGTCGATCGTCAACGGCAGCCACAGGTCCGAAGACTCGCGTTGGGGGAAGTGGAAACCGGGCTGCAGGACCCCGATGACGGTATAACTCTCTCCGTTCAGGGTGATCGTCTTGCCGAGGATCGTCGGGTCCGCCCCGAAGCGCCGGTGCCACAGACGGTTGCCGAGGAGGGCGACCTTGCCGCGCCCGGGCTCGCCGTCCTCGGGGAGGAACGTCCGCCCCAGGACCGAGCGGGCGCCCAGCAGACGGAACATGCCGGCGCTGACGCGCGCCCCCTTGAGCATTTCCGGCTCTCCCGACCCGGTGAAGGTGAACCCCCAGGCGCTGTAGGCGGCGACGTCCGCGAGAGAGCGGCTCGCCTCCCTCAGCTCCACGAACGAGGCCTGCGAGACCGAGTGATCAGGCCCGTTCAGCCAGACGGCGACCAGCCGCTCCGGCTCCGTGAAGGGGAGCGGGCGGAGGAAGACCGCGTCGGCCACGCTGAACACGGCCGTGTTGGCGCCGATGCCCAGGGCGAGCGTGAGGACGGCCGCGGCGGTGAAGCCGGGGCTCCGGCGCAGGAGGCGTGCGCCGTAGCGGAGGTCCTGCGCGAGCGTCTCGATCCAGCGCAGCCGGTCCTCGTCCCGGCACTCCTCCTTGACCTTCTCGACGCCGCCGAAGCCCAGGAGCGCCTCCCGCCGGGCCTCCTCCGGGCTCATGCCCCGTTCCAGGTTGGCCGCGGTCTCCATCTCCAGGTGGAACCGCAGCTCCTCGTCGAGATCCTTTTCGAACCGTCCCTGATGCGCCAGGGCGCGCCCGCGGGTGAAGAGGGATTGCAGCGAGAACATCGTCATCCCTCCTAGGCGGTCTGCAGGACGTGGTTGATGGCGGCGGACAGCCGCTCCCAGCTCTCGGTCTCGGCCACGAGCTGGCGGCGCCCGGTCTCGGTGATCCCGTAGAACTTCGCACGCCGGTTGTTCTCGGAGGCGCCCCACACCGCCCCGATCCACCCCTTCCGCTCCAGGCGGATGAGGGCGGGGTAGAGGGACCCCTGCTGGACCCGCAGCACGTCGCGGGACATCTGCTGGATGCGCTGGGAGATCCCCCAGCCGTGGACCGGGCCGGTGGAGACGGCCTTCAGGATGAGCATGTCGAGGGTGCCCTGGAGGAGGTCGGCTTTGGTGTCGTCGGTCACATCGTTCCCCTTGTCGTTCTACAAGAGAGTGACGGGTCTCTTGTAGATTGTCAAGGGGAACGTCCAGGTCTCTAGCCCGCCGGGAGGGTGCCGCACTCTCCGGGGGTGTAGACCAGCACCTCGCAGCGGGCAACGCAGTCGTTGCCGTAGGTCCTGCCGTCACACCCGCACACCGGGAAGGAATAGCGCGGGCAGACGCAGCTTTCCGGTTTCAGAGGCGGCGGGATCCTGCAAGCACCCGGAGGGACCGGCGGCTGTCCCTGGGCGGGCGCGGAGAGGCCCGGCGCGAGAGCCGAGGTCAGAAGCAGAAGGGCAAGGCTGGCAAGCCGGAGTGTTTTCATGTCGCTTCTCCTTTCCGAGCCCCGCTGCCGTCGACAGCGGGCTCAATGACTCAATGAGGAGATCTGCATCGAGCATGCCGAGGGCCGCGTTGCGACAGGTTTCCTCGTATAGGATTCCCGCCGCCCATGCCCACCTCCCCGGTGCC
>DASQEB010000475.1:0-40482 GCA_035633875.1 Thermoanaerobaculia bacterium | reverse complement strand
AGGCGCCAGGTCATGTAATCCCGCCACATGTAGTCGCCGGTCACATGGAAGGCGCTGCCGGCGCCGCGCCGGATCAGCGCGTCGAAGTGGTTGCCCGCCCCATGCCCCCAGACCACGCCCTTCCATTCACTGATCGGGTTGTGCGCCAGGATGGTCGAGTTGCTCTGGTAGGGCTCTTCGTCCCAGATGTGGCCGTGCAGGCCGAACACATGGCTCTGCGCGTGCCCGCCCGGCATGAGGAGGCGGAACCGGACCTCCTCGCCCACGGGGGCGATGTAGACGGGCGTCTCGGGATCCACGCCGCCGATCGCGGTGTTGGAGAAGACGTTGGCGAACTGGAACTGCCGCGTGGCCAGCGGCTCGGTCTCCGGCAGGTAGTTCTTGCGGAACCACACCGGCTCGGTCCGGTAGTTGGCTGCGTCCTGGCCGCTCTCCTCGGCGTCCTCCTTGACGGCGGTCGGGCGCACCGGCTGGCCGTTGGAGTAGCGAAGGTTGACGTCGTTCTGCATGATGTTCACGAATTCGCGGAAGGCGCGATCCGTGGGAGCGTTGGCGGCGTAGACGTCCGCGGTCGCCCGCGTCGCCGGGTTCTGGGCGTCCGGATTCTCCACCCAGGTGGCCCCCTTGGGCTCGATGATCAACGCTCCGACCAGGCCTTTGTTCGTCCCCTTGAGCGGGTCCGAGGTGGTCAGGTTGATCGCTCCGAACTCGGTGTCGACCGGATTGAGGGAATTGGCGACCGGGTCAAAGACGATCTGTCCCGCGTACCACTGGTAGGTCTGGAAGTGGCCCGGTTGAACGGTCTGGATCGGGTTGAAGCCGGCGTTGACGCCGTCCGAGCGGGTGATGTCGTAGGAGACGAGCTGCGGGTGCAGGCCCACGGCGGTCGAAGGCACGACCTGATTGATGTTGAACCGGTCGATGATGTTCGGCATCAGGTTGTAGCCCCGCAGGTCGAAGGGCGTCTCGGGCAGGTAGTTGTAGAGCTTGACCTCGATGCAGTCGCCGGCGTTGGCGCGCAGGATGAGCGGCTCGGTCCGCACGTTGGAGTTGAGCACCCAGACGCCGTTGGAGGAGACGAGGTCCGACTTGCGGACGAACATGAGGGCCGTGGGGTCATGGAGAGGCCCCTGGAGGCCCGAGGGGGAGCAGCTCACGCTGTTGGAGCTGGTCGCTTGGCACGCCTGCAGGCCGCCGCCCGGGCGGCTGTTGTAGACGAGCGTGCCGCCCGGCAGGGCCTGCTGGGCCGCGATGGCCGCCACCTCGAAGGACCGCACCGGGGCGTTCTGCGGGCAGATGCCGTTGAAGGCGCCCGGTGGATCGATCGGTGCCAGGCCTTCGGGGTTGTTCGAGAGCGGGACGAGGTCCCCCCTCTGTCCGCGGTAGGCCCGCAGCAGCCCCCACGTGCCGTTCCACAGGTCGTCCACCGAGCCGCCCACCTTCCAGAGGTGGTCGACGGACCCGTGGGTCGCGATCTGCTTCTTGGGCAGGTTGGGGATCTCGAACTCGTAGTGTTCCGAGATGCCCATCATCTGCGTGTTGCGGAAGCCGGAGTTGGGCTCGGAGGGCTCGAAGAGCCAGCGCACGCCGTGGACCGACACATGGTGGTCTTCCTCGTGCGAGCCCACCAGGAAGCGGATCTGCACCCGGTCGTTTTCATAGGCCCGCAGCAGCGGCGTGTAGGGGTCGCCGGGCGCGACGTCCGCGGTGAGCGGGGGGTAGAACCCCGGCTGCGTGTTGAGCGATGGGATGACGCGGGTGACGTTCGAGCGGAAGACGTGGGAGAGGTCGCCCGCAAGGCCGGCCGCCTGGAAGTTGTTCGCGGGGTCGAAGATCCGCAGGGCCAAGGGCTCGTTGCGGTAGTTGACGATGATGGTGCCGGGATCGTTCGCCGCGATGGCCTCCGGGCACGGGGGAGGCACGCCCCCGGGGCATTCACCGGCGAAGAACGGCTTCTCGAACACCCAGGGCTTGTCGATGAGCAGGCGCTCCCACTCTTCGACCCGTCCGGGAGGGTTGATCGCGCGGGCCGGATCGGCGAAGCCGAGCTCCGGGTCGGGCGTCGCCGGGGAGCCCGGCTTGTAGGCGTGCTGGAAGTCGCCGAACTCGAACAGGAACTCCCGGTAGATCTCGTCGTCTTCCACGCCTTCGATCACCGCCTGCCAGGAGACGGGCCCGCCGTCGTGACGGGTGCCGAGCTGGACGCCCGTCTCGTTGTGGAACCACTGCGAGCCCGTGGGCTCGACGACCACGCCGGCGTAGAGACCCGTCTGCTGGTGGGTGGACGGCCCGAAGTGGTCGTGCGTGAAGACGGTACGGTGGGTCCGGTCGTCGCCGTCGTTGTCAAGCACGTCGTCGACGTACCAGCGCTGGACCGTCGTCTGGGCCCCCAGCCAGTCGGGGTTGTTGAACTGGCTGAAGAACGGGTGCGGCTTGGCCTGCAGCGGGGCGGCGCCATTCCAGAATCCGCCGGGCGCGGTCATGGCGGCGATGCGCGTGCGGACCTCTTCCGGGCTGAAGGTGCCGTCCTCGTAGTTGAAGCCGTTGGCCGCGCCGTCGGACGCGGTGACGTCGAACTTCACGAGGTGGATGTGCTGGCCCAGGATGTCGGTCGGCGTGCGGACCTGGAAGTCGTCGAGCTCATACTCGGCGGGCACCAGGTTGGTGTGCAGGTAGGTGACGCAGTCGCGGGTGTTGGCCCGCATGAAGAGCGGCTCCGGCGGCCGCGTCCGGTTGAGGAAGTCGTCGACGTCCTCCCACAGGGCCGTCAGGCGCTGCTGGGGGAAGTGCCACCCTTCCTTGTTGAAGATCACGTCCATCTGGATGTTCGCGGCCTTCATCGTGAGGAACCGCAGGGGCGGTGGGGTGGTGGTGGACACGGGGCTGGCCAGGCACGGGTCGGCGTACGGAGCGCCCGCGATGGCCGGAGCGCCGTTGGTCGGGAAGCGCACCGACTGCGAGCTGGCGGGGTCGAGGGCGGGATCGCAGGTGCCGTTCGGCAGGCAGGTGGGATGGTTCACCTGCGCGTGGTAGGCCATCGCCCGCAGCTCGATCGGCTCGCCCGCCTCCTTGAGCTCGCGTCCCCGGGCGGTGAGGAGATGCTTCTCGAAGGACAGGCGGTCGTGCCGCTCCGAGTAGGTGCCCGCGGTGATGACGTGGCGCGGCAGCCCACCGTTGTGCACCACGCCGGTGACCGGGTCCTTGTAGAAGTCGAGCGGCGGGTGCGGCGCCCGGTGTCCCGCCACGGCGGGGATGAAGAAGGGGAACCCCGGGTTGCCGCGGGTGTTGGCCAGCCAGGGCTGGCCGTCGTGGACGCCGGCCTGCACCTGGGGCATCGGCGGCATCGGCTGGCCGGGCAGCGGCACGACTCCCGGGATCGGCGTGCCGTGAGGGATCTCCCCGTCCGGCAGGGCGCGGGAGCTGGAGACGAGCACGCTATCCCGGAACACCCCGGGCGAGACCTCGATCGGGAACACGAAGGCTTCCGGCCGCCCGTTCTCATCGATGATGGTGCCTTCCTCGAAGACGTCGTGCACGCGCCAGAGGCCCCACATCCCCATGGCGAAATGGGGATAGAAGTGGCAGTGGAAGATGGCGTCGCCCGGCGTCTTGGCCCGGTTGCCGCTGCCTCCGTGGAGGATCTCGTAGGTGAAGCCCGCGCCGGGTCCGATGGCTTGGCTGTCCAGGTTGGTGGACCGGCCGCCGTCCGGCGTGTGCAGCCACTGGTGGGCGTGGAGGTGGAAGATGTGATGGTCCTCCGAGCCCGCCAGGACGTTGCGGAACTTGACGTGGTCGTTGAGATAGGAGTGATAGACGTTCGAGGGATCGTCCGGGTAGAAGACCTTGGTGGCCTTGGGGCCGGGCGTCGGCGTGCACGGCGGCGTGGTGTGGTCCTCCTGCCGGAGCTGGGAGATCGTGCACGGCGCGTTGGCCGGCACGTCGACCACCATCGCCGGGTCGCCCACCGTCCAGGAGGAGAGGAAGAACTCCTCATAGAGGCATTCGGCGCACTGGTGCATCGGCCCCACCTGGAAACGGTTGGCGAGGATCTCGGCGCCGATGCCGCCCGTGCCGTAGTTGATGGCAAAAGCGTCCCGGACGCTGTGCAGGGTGTGGCCGAGCACGGCGTCGTTGAACTGGGGGAAGGCCTGTACTGCGGCAATCTCGTCATGGAAGACGATGGTGAACTCGCGGAAGGGCTCGTTCCTGTCGGGAGAGACTGCGACCGGCGGATAGGGATTGGGGACGATCTCGGCGTTCGGACCGGTCCCGGCGATGATGGCCGTCAGATCCGAATGGAAAATCTGATTGCCGTCGAGGATCTTGAGGATCGGCCGCCCCGCGAACGGATGCCCCGTCGGGTAGACGGCGTCGTAGTCCAGGATCGGATGGCCGTTGGCCGTGTAGCGGAGGTTGCCGCTGCCGTCGCGCTGGGTCGCCCAGTCCATCTCTTGGCGGGTGAGCTGGCTCCGGTACCAGATCGAGTTGGCCGGCTCGACGTTCACCACTCCGAAGAGGCCGGCGGAGATGGTACCGTTGTCCCCCTCGCCGCCGACGAGCGCTCCGGTGCTGTGCAGGAGATGGGTCCCCTCCCGCTCGGCGTAGAGCGTGTAGACGGCGGTACCGCCGACCGGCACGAGGCTGCTCGCGTTCTGGCCCACCCAGGAGCCGTCGTCGGCGATCGAATTGACGAGCTGCATGCCGACGACATGGATCGAGGCCTCCCGCGTGTGGGCCTGCTCCTCGTCGACCGGTGTCGGAGCGAGCCAGTTGTGGAAGGTGATCCGCAGGCAATCCCCGACGTTCATGCGCAGAACGATCGGCCGTGGCCGCTTGTCCCGGCGCAGCACCGCATTGCCCGGCCCCGGGCTCGTGCCCGAGTTGATCGCCACCACGTCCCGCGTCAACGCGTAGACCATGCCGTGCGGCTGCACCGCTCCCAGCCGGTTCCAGAAGTACGGCTGATCGAACGCTGCGACCTCGGCTTCGAGGACACGGTTGCAGGTTTGGGCGGGGAGTTGGGGGGGTAAGGCCAGGAGCGTGAGGAGGATTCCAAGGATCCAACAACAACGCCGGAAGGGGGGGCTCGAAGGCATAGAGACTCCTTTCGTTCAGGTTCTCCGAACCCTCAGCCGCAGGCTGAGATAACGTGTATTTATACTCCTGAAGCCAGTTGCAGTCTAGTCTTTTTGACGATGCTAATGTATACCCGAAAACCCATTCTTGTGCCCGAGCAATCGGGGGTGGATTTCCGGCACTCGCCGCAGGAATTTGTCGCGAAGATGAGACGCAGGGGCGCGAGGTCCACGGACAGCAGCCGAAAGCCGGCAGACGGTGGCGCACGTCCACAGACCGTGAGGCTGCGTCTCCGGACACCGTCCTCCGTCTGCGGACTTCAGGGCTCCGTCTCGTGACGGCCGCCCATATCCAGGGATCGTCCCTCACCGTCTCGGGACGGGGCGCGCGGTCAGCGGACAGCGACCCTCCGTCCAGGGACATGCCGCGCCGTCTCCTGACGGAGCCTCTCTGTCCCCTGACATCGTCCGCCGTCTCGGGACGGTGCCCCGCCGTCCCCATCCGCGGGCCGCCGTCTGCGGACATCGGCCTCTGTCTCCGGATGGCGGCTCGCCGTCCACGGACGGACCTCGCCATCCCGGGACGGCATCGCTCCGTCCGTCGATCCTGCCGCGCCGTCCTGGGAAGAATCGCTCTGTCTCCGGACGGCATGGCTCCGTCTCCCTCCGCGAGCCACCGTCCGGAGACGGCGTCGTGCCGTCGGCAGACTCCAGGGAGAACCCGGGGGAGAGCGGACAAAAAAAGGGGTGTGCCGAAGCACACCCCCATACGGGTTGAAGCAGGCTAGAGCTTGACGTCCGGAGCCGGCTCCGGAGCCGGCGGCTTGGCCTTGCGGGGCCGGCCGCGGAACGGCTGCATGCCGAACTCGGCGAGCTTCTCCGAGCGGATACCGAAGTGCTCCTTGATCGCCAGGCGCAGGACCGTCGCCAGCCGGTTGCCCTCGGCGAGGGCCTCCCGGAGTTGACGGGTCATCTCCTGCTTGCTGGCCGTGAGAGCGGACTGCTGCTTGGTAATGTCCACCACCCGGTCCAACGTCCCGCTGAGCTTCAGGCGGGAGAACTCCAGATGGGCGAGGTCCGCGGAGTTCGCCTCGATGGAGGCCAGCAGATTCTGCCAGTCCCCCACGGCCTCAGGGTTCGATTTCGATGCCATGATGCGTCTCCTTCTTTCTGAGCCCCTCGGGGCTCGAAATCCGGCGCCGTCATGGCGCCGGAAAGTCATCGGGTCTGGCGACAGCGTGGAGCATTGTCCACGCAGGATGAGACAATGTCAAGGGGATATTTGAAATTTTCCTGGATTTTATGCTAGACTGTTGACCTGAGCACGGGAGAGTCCTCTGGAGTTCTCCTGGGATCGTGCCCTGGACGGATTCTTCAGGGTTTGACGATCGACCCTGCCTTCTTCGACCGCTTCAAGATCTCAAAGCGAGTTGAAGGAGGCACGGTTCTTTGACAACTGACGGACCTCCCGAGGGGGCCTGGGCCACCCCCGTCCGGGAGGATCGCAGCGCGGCCCCCGGCTCCGCGGCCGGCCGGGGTCCGCGCAGGTTGTTCCCAAGCTGTCAGTTGGCCGGAGCTGCCCGGGCGATGGCCGCCGCGAGCCCCTGCTGATTGGTCTCATCCGCCAGGAATTCGAGCTGCTGCGGGTTCGTCAGGAACTCGCACTCGACGAGGATGGCCGGCATTCCGGACAGGCGGAGGACGGCGAAGTTCGCCTCCTTGACCCCTCGGTTCCTGTGGCCAGGAAACTCGGCCAGCATGCTGTCGAGGACCCTTTCCGCGATGTCCCGGCCGCGGACCGCTCCGGGAAAGCAGAAGACCTCCATCCCCTCCGGTCCTGAATTCGCCGCGGCGTTCGCATGGATGCTGATGAAAAGATCAGAATCTGCCTGATTGGCGATCGCGGCACGATCCTCCAACCGGACGAAGACATCCTGCTGCCGGGTCATGATCACCATGTGGCCGGCGTTCGCGAGCTCCTCTCTGAGGAAGAGCGAAACACGCAGAGTGAACGCCTTCTCCTCGAGGGTGATGGGAGAGGTTCCGATAGCTCCTGGATCCGCGCCGCCGTGTCCGGGATCGATACAAATTCTCATGGTAGTCCTCCAGTGACCGCGTTCAACCCATGAGACGGACGTGCCAGGAGTTTTCTTGGGCAACTGGGGACGTCTCGGACTTTGGAGGGACTGAAGCCTTGTCCGAGCACCCCTTCTATACCTCGGGTTCTTCCAGGAATCGTACCCAGTCGATCCCAAGCTGCCGAGCCCGGTCCGCCAGCCGCCAATCGCCGGTCCAGAGAATGGCGTCCTCTCTTTCGGCAAGCGCCAGGTAAAAGGCGTCATAGGCCCGAATCTGACCGAGACGTTCCGCCCAGGCGAGCGCCTGGCGGGCGAGGGCGAGATCCATCGGGACGACCTGGATTCCGAGAGAAGGAAGATCCGACAAGGCGATATCCGCCTCTTCCGGGGCGAGATTTTTGCGGTACACCAATTTCCGAAGAGCTGAGGTGACCTCCGCAACCCACAAACTTGGGGCGAGGAGGAGGGTTTCCTCCTCATGAGCACTTGCGATCAGTTCGACGGCGGGTTCGTGACGAGCTGTTGCCACGAGGGCACGGACCGCGAGGTTCGCGTCAAGGACGAGGCGGGAAGATGTTGGCAAGGATCTCGTCGTCCCTCTCGTCCCGCATCTCGTTCAGGAGCTCCGCCACGTTGACGTTCAACGGCTTGCCACCCCGCCTGGCCAGCATCTCCTCACGGTGGCGCTTGAGCTGTTCGAGTTGCTCCAGGCGTTGACTTTGGCGTTCGGCGTCTTCCTCACGTCTTTCGAGCTCCTCCTGGAGGATCTCTCGGACGAGCTCGGAGATGGTCCGGTGCTCCCGGCTCGCGATCCGGGCAAGCTTCTCGTGCTGCTCCGGCTCGAGCAGGATTTGGGTTGGCTGGAGGTGTTCGGCCATAAAAACTCCCTGAAAAGCAGTATACACCGACAAATCCACTGCCGCAAACCCACGATTATCGTAAACTCCTCGCCTGCCCCTGGCGCAGGATCTCGCCGCTGTGGTTCTTCAACTCGCGTTGTGGGATTGTCCTCATGGCTCGGAGTGTAGGGAATCAGATGCCTTGGTGGCCTGAAGGATCGGGGGGCTCCTCCAAAGACTCCGACAAGGGCTCAGCTTCAAGCGGCCCAATGACCTGGGGTATCCTACCCCTTCACCGAGCCCTGACCGTCGACGCCATGCTGCTGCGGACCGCCCTCGCTCTGCTCCTGCTGCTCCCTGCTGCCGCCTCTGCGCAGGATCTCGACGCGGCCGTCTCCGCCGTAGTGAGGATCTCCGGTACTCGCGGCGACACGCCGGTGCGGGGGAGCGGCTTCGTGGTCGGCCTCGACCGCGACAAGGCCACGATCGTCACCGCCGCGCACGTGGTCGAGGGGGTGCAGCAGCTCGAGGTGACCTTCGCGGCCGACCTCACCGAGAGCTTTCCGGCCGCGGGCGTGCTCGGGATGGACGCAGGAAGCCCGAACGGCTTGGCTGCTTTCCAGGTTCGCGGTGCGCTCCCTGCAGGGGTGACCACTCTGAGCTTCGAGGTTGAGAGCAGGCCTGATCTTGGCGAGGCGCTGTTTCTGCTGGGCTTTCCGGAAATGGCACCCGCGCCACGCACGACCCAAAGAGTGCTTTCCGCCCGGAGTGGCACGTTGCTGCTGATTGATCAGGGAATTGGGGAAGGCTTCTCCGGAGGTCCTGTGCTCCAAGGTGGCAAGGTGGTGGGCGTGGTCACCGACACGGACGGTCAGACGACCTACGCCATCAACGCCGTGGTGGCGCGCGAGTCCCTGGAGGGCTGGGGGGGCAAGATCGGCGGGCAGAGCAGCACTCCGAGCACCGCCACTCAAGCGAAGCCGGCGCCACAAGTCGTGGAGAAATGCGTGCCTGGAGAAGAGCTCACCGAGGGCGGCATTGTCTTCGTCCACATCTGCCCGGGGACCTTCACCATGGGCTCGGCCGAGAACGACTTGCAAGCCTTTGAGGACGAGAAGCCGGCCCATGAGGTCAAGCTGAGCGAGTTCTGGATCGGCAAGACCGAAATCACCAACGAGCAGTACCGCCGCTTCCGCTCCAATCATCAGGGTGAGGCCAGGCTGCCGGCAACCAAGGTGAATTGGACCGATGCGAAGGCGGCTTGCGAGTTCTTCGGAGGTCGCCTTCCCACCGAGGCGGAGTGGGAATATGCCGCGCGTGCTGGAAGCAAGACCTCCTGGTCGTTCGGTGACGACGAGAAGAGGCTCGGCGAGTACGCATGGTATGTCGACAACTCGGGCGATACGCCACACCCGGTGGGCACGAAGAAGGCCAATGCCTGGGGCCTCCACGACATGCACGGTAACGTCTGGGAGTGGGTAGCCGACTGGTTCGGCGCCTACTCCGCCGCGGCGCAGTCCGATCCGGCCGGCCCCACAACAGGCGAGACCTATGTTTTGCGTGGAGGCTCCTTCTTCTACGGGGCCGGGGGTTTGCGCTCCGCGAGCCGTTTCAAGTACCAGCCTGAACACCGGCGCTGGTTCATCAGAGGCGTTGGCTTTCGCTGTGCCCGCAGCCCCCGCTACCAGCCTTAGCCGTGCAGCTTCTCATCAGTTCCTGGGATATCCTACCCATTCACCAAGACCGTTCTCGACGCCCATGTTGCTGCGGACCATCCTCGCTCTGCTCCTGCTGCTCCCCGCCGCCGCCGCATCCGCGCAGGATCTCGATGCGGCCGTCTCCGCCGTGGTGAGGATCTCCGGGACCCGTGGCGACACGCCGGTGCGGGGGAGCGGCTTCGTGGTCGGCCTGGACCCCGACAAGGCCACGATCGTCACCGCCGCACATGTGGTCGAGGGCGTGCAGCAGCTCGAGGTGACCTTCGCGGCCGACCTCACCGAGAGCTTTCCCGCCGGGTCTGTGCTGGGGCTGGACTCCGGGAGCCGGCGTGGCCTGGCCGTCTTCCAGGTGCGTGGGGCGCTCCCCTCGGGGGTGACCACCTTGAGCTTCGAGACCGAAGCCCAACTGCAACGAGGCGAGGATCTCTTTCTGTTGGGATTTCCCCACATGTCCCTGGCGCCGCTCACCCTGCGGAGGACCTTCGCCGGCCCGAACGGCAACCTCCTGCAACTGGATCTTTCCGTCGGGGAGGGATTCTCCGGCGCTCCGGTGCTGCGGAAGGGCAAGGTGGTGGGGGTGGTGACGGACGAGGACCCGCAGATCACCTTTGCGGTCAAGGCCCTCGTGGCCCGAGATGCCGTGGCGGGCTGGCAGGTCAGGCTCGGCGGACAGAGCAGTGGATCGGTGACGACCACCGCCAAGCCGCCAGTCTCGGTCGACAAGAAGTGCGTTCCTGGAGAAGAGCGCACCGAAAAGGGCATCGTTTTCGTCCGCATCTGCCCGGGAACCTTCACCATGGGCTCGGGCGCAAACGATCCGCCAGCCAAGGACGACGAGAAACCGGCTCATGAGGTCACGCTGACGAGCGGGTTCTGGATGGGCAAGACGGAGATCACCAACGAGCAGTATCGCCGCTTCCGCTCTGATCATCGAGGTGATGCCAACCTTCCGGCGGTGGATGTGACCTGGGCCGACGCGAAGGAAGCCTGCGAGCACTTCGGCGGGCGCCTTCCCACCGAGGCGGAGTGGGAGTACTCTGCGCGCGCCGGCAGCCAGACCGCTTGGTCGTTCGGTGACGACGAGACGAGGCTCGGCGAGTATGCATGGTATGAGGGGAATCGCTCGGTTTTCGCGCCACAGCCTGTCGGCATGAAGAAGCCCAACGCCTGGGGCCTCCAGGATATGCACGGCAACGTCTGGGAATGGGTGGCCGACCGGTACGCTCTTTACACCAGTGAGGCGCAAACCGATCCTGCCGGTCCCACGAATGGCGACTCACGCATTCTGCGGGGCGGCTCCTTTGTCATGGGACCTGAGTTCGCGCGCTCTGCACAACGGTTCGGTAGGAGCCCAGAAGTCAGATACCCGTTCATCGGCTTCCGCTGCGTGCTCGCCCCCCGCGGTGGGGCGTGACATGACGCTCATGCTGTACCGAGCCATCCCTCGTCTGCTTCTGCTTCTGACCGCTGCGTGTACGCAGGAGAGTCCATCGCAGGATCCCGGATTGCCAGCCCGAAACGAGCTCGAAGCGGCAGTCTCGGCCGTCGTGAGGATCTCCGGGGCACGCGGCGACACACCGGTACGGGGCAGCGGCTTCGTCGTCGGGCTCGATTCCGACAAGGCCACGATCGTCACCGCTTCGCATGTGATCGAGGGGGTGCAGCAGCTCGAGGTGATCTTCGCCGCCGGCCCTGCTGAACGTTTTGCATCCGATGTCGTTCTCGGGATGGACGCTGGCAATCCCAACGGTCTGGCCGCCTTCCAGGTTCGCGGTCCGCTCCCGCCGGGAGTGACCCTCGTGCGCTTCGAGACCGAGAGCCGGCCTCGCCTCGGAGAGGCGTTGTTCTTGTGGGCTTTCCGCAGATGGAGCCGGCACCGCGCACCACCCAAAGGACGCTTTCTGGCCGCCGTGGGACGTTGCTGCTGGTCGATCAGGGGGTGGGAGAAGGCTTCTCCGGTGGTCCGGTGCTGCGGGATGGCAAAGTGGTGGGCGTGGTCACCGAGGCCGACGAACAGACGACGTATGCTGTCAACGCCATGGTTGCGCGCGAGGCCTTGGATGGTTGGGGAGTGATAACCTGTAGCCCCGGGGAGGAACGGATCGTGAACGGCATCGTCTTCGTGCGAATCTGCCCGGGGACCTTCACGATGGGCTCGGCCGAGAATGCCCCGTTCGCGGATGCCAACGAGAAACCGGCTCACCGGGTGACGCTGAGCGAGTTCTGGATCGGCAAGACCGAGATCACCAACGAGCAGTACCGCCGCTTCCGCCCTGCTCATCGGGGTGAGGCCAAACTGCCGGCGACCGGCGTCAGTTGGGCTGATGCACAGGTTGCCTGCGAGCACTTCGGTGGCCGGCTTCCCACAGAGGCGGAGTGGGAGTATGCCACGCGAGCTGGCAGCCGGACAGCCTGGTCATTCGGTGACGACGAGAAAAGGCTCGGTGAGTATGCCTGGTATAAGGGAAATTCGGGCAGCAAGCCACATCCCGCTGGTACGAAGAAGCCCAATGCCTGGGGTCTCCACGATATGCACGGCAATGTCTATGAATGGGTGGCCGACTGGTACGGCCCCTACCCGAGCGCGGCGCAAACCGACCCTACAGGGCCAGCATCAGGGGAGTACCGCATATTGCGTGGGGGTTCCTACTCCTATCTCGACTCGGTCTCGGCCCTGCGCTCCGCGTTCCGGATCAGTTACTGGCCTGGGTACCGGTTCTGGTTCATCGGCTTTCGTTGTGTGTGGGTGGCCGATGGGTGACAATCAGGTGTCGTCAAAAGATATGCTTCGGACATCGTAGAATTCTAGCCTATGAGAGGAACGATAAAGCGGAAGTGTCATCGGCCGGGGGGTAGTCGGTTTGGGCGGTCGTTCGCCGCAATCCTTCTCCTCACCGCCCTGCCCCTCCTGGCCCAGTACGACCCTGCGCTCCAGGACCAGGACCGCGGCAACCGCGCTCGATGAGGGGCGTCGTGATGCGCCTGAGCCACGAGGATCCAACCAGGAATGGTATCCTGGCCCTTCACCGGGCCCCGACCGTTCTCGACCCATGCTGCTGCGAACCGCTCTCGCCCTGCTCCTGCTGCTCCCTGCCGCCGCCTCCGCGCAGGATCTCGATGCGGCTCTGTTTGCCGTGGTGAGGATCTCCGGCACGCGCGGCGACACACCCGTGCGGGGAAGCGGCTTCGTGATCGATCTGGACCGCGACAAGGCCACGATCGTCACCGCTTCACATGTGGTCGAGGGGGTGCAGCAACTTGAGGTGACCTTCGCGGCTGATCCCACTGAACCCTTCCCGGCGGATCTCGTTCTCGGAATGGATGCCGGCAGCCCCAATGGGTTGGCCGTGTTCCAGGTTCGCGGTGCGCTCCCGGTAGGCGTGGCGACCCTGAGCTTCGAGGTCGGGAGCCGGCCCGGTGTCGGCGATGCGTTGTTCCTGCTGGGATTTCTGGAAATGGAGCTCGCACCACGCACAACCCAAAGAGTGCTGTCCAGCCGGCGCGGGACGTTGCTGCTGGTCGATCAGGGAATCGGGGAAGGATTCTCCGGCGGCCCGGTGCTTCAAACTGGCAAGGTGGTGGGAGTGGTCACCGACACGGACGGCCAGACGACGTATGCTGTCAACGCCGTGGTGGCGCGGGAGGCGCTGGAGGGTTGGGGGGTGAGGCTCGGCGGGCAGAGCAGCACACCGGTGACGAATAACGCCATACAGGCCAAGCCTCCAACTCCGGTCGAGAAGAAGTGCGTTCCTGGAGAAGAAATCACAGAAAACGGCATCGACTTCGTCCGCATGTGCCCGGGGACCTTCACAATGGGCTCCGCCGAGAACGACAAGAACGTCGACGCCGACGAGAATCCGGCTCACCAGGTCACGCTGACGAGCGAGTTCTGGATTGGCAAGACCGAGATCACCAACGCACAATACCGCCGCTTCCGCTCGGATCAGCAGGGCGAAGACCGACTGCCGGCGACCGGCGTCAGTTGGAATGATGCGAAGGCGGCCTGCGAGCACTTCGGTGGGCGCCTTCCCACCGAGGCGGAGTGGGAATACGCCGCGCGCGCCGGCAGCCGGACCGCTTGGTCGTTCGGCGACGACGAGAAGAGGCTCGGCGAGCACGCATGGTTTGACGGAAACTCTGAAAATAAGCCACATCCCGTCGCTACTAGGAAGCCCAACGCCTGGGGTCTCCACGACATGCACGGCAACGTCTGGGAGTGGGTGGCCGAGTGGTACGGCCCCTACCCGAGCACGGCGCAAAGCGATCCGAAAGGCCCTCCCTCGGGAGAATCCCGCGTCTTGCGTGGGGGCTCCTTCGTCAACCCGGCCAGGGTCCTGCGCTCCGCGTTTCGGGTCAGGAACTGGCCCGAGTTTTTGGGCAGGTACTTCGGCTTTCGCTGCGTCCGCGCCACCCGCGGCCAGACTTGACTTTTGAAGCTTATGCTGAACCGCGCCGCTCTCGCCCTGCTCCTGCTGCTCCCTGCTGCCGCCTCCGCGCAGGATCTCGACATGGCTCTATCTGCCGTGGTGAGGATCTCCGGCACGCGCGGTGGCACGCCGGTGCGGGGAAGCGGCTTCGTGGTCAGCCTGGACCGCGACAAGGCCACGATCGTCACCGCCGCGCACGTGGTCGAGGGGGCGCAGCAGCTCGAGGTGGCCTTCGCGACCGACCTCACCGAGAGTTTTTTGGCCGCGGGCGTGCTCGGGATGGACGCGGGAAGCCCGAACGGCTTGGCCGCTTTCCAGGTTCGCGGTGCGCTCCCGGAAGGGGTGACCACCCTGAGCTTCGATGTCGAGAGCAGGCCTGGTCTTGGCGAGGCGTTGTTTCTGTTGGGGTTTCCGGAGATGGCACCTGCGCCACGCACGACCCAAAGAGTGCTTTCCGCCCGGAGTGGCACGTTGCTGCTGATTGATCAGGGAATCGGGGAAGGCTTCTCCGGAGGTCCTGTGCTCCAAGGTGGCAAGGTGGTGGGCGTGGTCACCGACACGGACGGCCAGACGACGTATGCTGTCAACGCCGTGGTGGCGCGGGAGGCGCTGGAGGGTTGGGGGGTGAACCTGAAACCGTGTCTCCCCGGAGAAGAGATCACAGAAAGCGGCATCATCTTCGGCCGCATCTGCACCGGAACCTTCACGATGGGCTCGGCCGAGAACGACAAGGATGCCTTCGACAACACGAAGCCGGCTCACCAGGTCACGCTGAGCGAATTCTGGATCGCCAAGACTGAGACCACCAACGAGCAGTACCGCCGGTTCCGCTCCGATCACCAGGGTGATAACAGGTTGCCGGTGGAGGACGTGATCTGGGCTGACGCGAAGGCTGCCTGCGAGCACTTCGGCGGCCGTCTTCCCACCGAGGCGGAGTGGGAATACGCTGCGCGCGCCGGTAGCCAGACCGCGTGGTCGTTTGGTGACAACGAGAAAGAGCTTGGCGAGTACGCGTGGTATGTAGAGAACTCGGGAAACATGCCGCACCCTGTCGGCACAAAGAAGCCCAACGCTTGGGGGCTCCACGACATGCACGGCAACGTGTGGGAGTGGGTGGCTGACTGGTACGGAACCTACCCCAGCGGGGTACAAGCTGATCCCTCCGGTCCTACGACAGGTAAGCGCCGATTGCAGCGTGGGGGCGCCTATAACTTTCACGCCTCGATCCTTAAGTCAGAGTTTCGGTTCCAAGTTCCAGAAGTGTTCTGGCCCGGGGGAAAGCCCAGGGCCTCCGGCTTCCGTTGTGTACTGGTCCATCGTCGGCAACCTTGATCCTTGCTTCTTTGACCCTTCTCTTCCTTAGCCCCATGAGAGCAGAGACAAAGCGAGACGGTCGGCGGCTGGGATGCAAGCCGTGGAAGGCGGTTTCAGTGGCCCTCCTCATCACTACCCTGCCCCTCCTGGCCCAGTACGACCCCGCGCTCCAGTATCAGGACCGCGGCAACCGTCACGAGGGGCTCAAACCCAAGCCGGTGAGCGGCTATGACGTGGAGCTTCTCTCGGCTCTCGTCGATTACCGGGAGCCGAGCCCCAACTGGCCTGAGACGCTGCGCCTCAAGTTCTATCTTCCGGCCGCCGAGCCGGTCTTCGTCACCGTCCGCCAGCCGCGCCCGAGGACGGCCTACTACTGGCTCGACAAGATCGTGCCCCCGGCGCCCTGGCGGCCCCGGGCGTTCAACGAATTCGCCTGGCCCACGGAGCCGGTGCTCCGCAAGCTGAGCTCGGTGAAGCTCGAGGATCTGGGCGTCGTGGTGCGCCTGAGTCACCAGGATCCATCCAGGAAAGAGACGATCGCTCCGGCGGCGCTCTTTCATACGCAGGCGCCGAGGGCCGCGGAGGGTTATCGCTTTACGTTCAAGACCAACGGCACCGCGTTCGTCACCGGCAGGATCTACCGGGGAGACAGAAGGGTCCACGAAAGGCCGCAGAACCGGGAGAGGGCCGGCAGCCCCTTCACTCTGAGCTGGAACGCCCAGGGCCAATCGGAGGGCGAGTACCGCCTCGAGCTCTCGGGCTATTTTCACAACAACGTCCAGCTCGCCAAAGAGGTCACCTTTTACCACCGGGCTGCCTGGAGATGAGCGCTGCAGCCGGAAGGCACCGTCCTCAAGGGAGCAGGAGAGCGGCACCGCGCCGCTCGCGCCCGCGCCTCTGGCTCGCGCTGTCGACGCTCATTCTCCTGGCCTTGCTGTTGTTGCTCTCGGCCTTCTGGCACCTGCCCAGCCGGGTCCAGCTTGATGTTATAACGGCACGGTTCGCTTTCACGTTGGGCGGCGAGGAGCCCCACGAGATCCTCAATCGCTCGGTGCCGTTCTCATCCCTGGTGATTGAGGATTGTGGGACCCTAGTCTTCGCCGCCGAAAAACTGGAGGTTGCGGATCCGCGGCAGCTCGTGCCTGGAACCGAGGCCGGCGCAGCACCGCGCTTCCCCGCTGCGGCGTGGCGTGGGCTCAATCCCACTGATCCGGTGAAGCTCCCGTGCCGTGACCCGGCGGCCAAGCTGACGTTGCAGAACCCCGATCCTGCCGCCGGACGGTTGGGCATCCTCGATCGGATCCGTTTCGCGCCCGGCGCGCAGGTGGTCCTCGAGGTCTCCCCGGGCCGGGAACCCGCTCTCAGTCTGGAGATGGAGGCGTCCCAAGAGCTCAGCTTGGCGCTCGGCCCGGAGCTCGAGATCGTCGCCGATTTCGTCAAGCCCGAGGGTATCGCAGTACCTTTCTCCGCCGATCTCCTGACGTATCGGGCAGGGCTCCCGGAAGCTCGCCGGACGCTCGACCTCAAGAGCGGCGAGCAGGGCCTGGTCTTGATCGTGACGCCCCTGCAGGGTCAGCTCTCGGAGCTTTTCCGCGAACCCCTCGACCTGCCGCTCGCATCTGTTGAGCTGCTCGAAGAGAATCTCGAAGGAACGCTCACCTCGCCGCTGCGCGACAAGGCCGTCCTCAGCTACCCCGACTATCCTTCCGTCCCGGTGGTGACGATCGAGGCGGACGAAGCGGTGGGACTGGGTGGGCTCTCGCAGGCCCGGCTGAGGAGCCTGGAGCTGGATGCCGAGAAGCAGGCCCTGCGCGCACGTTTCGACGGCACCACCGAGCGGGCCACCAGCCGGGCTGGGGAGTTCGTCAGCGACCGCCGCTTGACGCTGCTCCAGGTCTTCCACCATAGCTGGCGCTGGACGGAGATCACGGCCGCCGCCGGGGCGCTCCTTACGGTGATCTGGACCGCGTTCGAGGTCTGGAAGAGGCTTCAGGAATGACGCTCCTCCGAAGCTAACTCCCCCCGCAGCTCAGCGCCTCGACCAGCGCGCGCAGCGCCCCGAGCTCCTGCTCCAGATCCTGGATCTTCTGGAGGACCTCCTGCTTCTTCTGGGCGAAATCATCCGGCGGCACCGAATCCAGTTCGAACCTCGCGAGGACCGGGCGGTGGTCGCTCGTGCTCGTGCTATCGGGGCAGTAGGTGTGCTGGGCGAACAGGATCTCTCCCTCTCCCTCCCAGCTCTGCGCCGCCCCGGAGACGAACACGAAGTCGAGGACAGACTGGTGGAAGCTGCAGTTCGTCGGCACGAGCGTGGTCGGCCGGACCCATTTGAAAACTTCTCCGGCGGTCATGAGGTCGTATCCCTGGTCGTGGTTGGTGTCGCCGGTCTGGAAATGCCAATCGAAGTTGTAGTCACCAGTGGCGATCACCGGGACGGTCCGGGTGCGCGCCCATTGGTTGAGCCCTTGGGCTTGGGCATGCCGGCCCGCGGTGTTGCCCCGGTAGAGATGGTTGACGACGAAGATGAATTCCGGTCCCGAAGGTTTCAGCCGGAATTGGGCCCAGAGCGGGGCGCGCACGTTGCCGCCGATATTCAGTTCGTGGATTTCGCCCGTCTGGATCAGGTCCAGGCGGTCACTGTTGTAGACGATGAGAAGCCGGTCCTGCCCTCCCGTGGTCCCCAGGATGCTCTCGAAGGTGCCGCTCTCCCCGTCCGCGGCGCCCTCCGCGAGGATCTGTCCTTCGCTGGTGTTCTTGACCTCGGAGAACCCCCAGAGGTCGATGTCCCGCAAGGGACCGATCTGCTCCGCGATGACCGGGGCATTCGCGGCGCCGCTCTCGACGTTGAAGCCAGCCACCGTGAGGTCCGCGGCGACGGCCTGGCCGGCGGCCAGAGCCAGGAAGGGGATCAGGATGAAACGACGAAGCGTTCGGCTCGACATGACGTGGTTCCTCCAGTTTTCTATCAAGAGAGGCGTCGGGCCGTGCAGAAGGTTACAGGCGGCAATCGCCCTGAAAAACCGCCGAACCGCTCGCTGGGCGGCTCGGTTGCAGGGCTAGGAAATCCTGCCGTTCCCCTTCTGGATATCCAGCAGAGAGTGGCCGTGATATCCTATGGCCGGGAGGTGATGCCATGAGCGTTCGTAAAACCAGCGTAGAGATCAACGAGGAGCTCCTGGCTGCCGTTCAGAGGGTCCTCTCCACGGCGACTCTCAAGGACACCATCGAGCAGGCATTTCGAGAGGTTCTGCGGGCCGAGGCCAGGCGCGAGGAGGTCGAGGCTCTTGCCTCGATGCGTGGCATGGATCTGCTGGACGAGGAAGTCATGTCCGGAGCCTGGCGCTCGTGAGGGCGCGGTATCTCATCGACAAGGGCGCCCTGGCCCGAATGCCCTTGGTCCCGGTCCGCAGCCGGCTTGCCCCCATCATTGAGGCCGGCGAGGCCGCGACCTGCTCGATCATTGATTTAGAAGTGCTGTACAGCGCTCGCAACGCCGAGGACCACGAACGCATTCGGCAGCGGAGGTCCCTCGCCTACCGCTCCGTCCCGATCAGCGAGAAGGTCCTCCAACGCGCCATCGATATTCAGGCAGAGTTGGCCCGGAGTGGCCGTCATCGCGTGCCGATTCCCGATCTGATCATCGCGGCAACGGCCGAGGCTTCCGGTCTGATCCTGCTGCACTACGATCACGACTACGACCTGATCGCCGAGGTCACCCGGCAACCAGCGGAGTGGGTCGTCGAACGTGGATCGGTCTAGGGAGGGTCCTCCTCGCCGGCATGAAGCTCGCCATCCTCGCCGCCGGCCTTGGGACCCGCCTTCGGAGCGAGACCCTGGGCCGCCCCAAGACCTTTCTCGAAGTCGGCGGGCGAAGCCTGTTCTCCCGCTATCTGGAGCTGGCCGCCCTGCTCGAAGCCGAGCCCCTGGTGGTCACCCGGCCGGAGTTCGAGGAGGTGTTCCGGCGCACGGGGGCGGGTGTGCTCGTCGAGGCGGCGCCGGTGGGGATGATCGAGACGCTCTCGTACCTGCGGGGGCATGTCTCCGGAGATTTCTGCTGGATCGCCGCCGACATGCTGTTCACCGACCTCGCGCCCTTGAAGGAGCTCCTGGCGGTCCACCGGGCCGGGGGACCGATCCTGTCCTTCTTCTACTGCCGGACGGACCGGTTCAAGGCCAAGGTCCTGTTGCAGGAGACGAGGCCGGAGATCGTCGTGACGCGGTCGCCCGGGTACGCTCTCTCGATTCCCAACTTCGTGGTCTGCTCGGACAGGATCTTTTCCTATCTGGACCGCGAGCCGCTGGAGGACTTCGCGCAGCGGGCGATCGCGGCCGGGGAGCCGGTGCTGGTCCGGGAGTACACCGCCCCGGTGTTCGAGATCGACAGGCCCGCGGACCTCGACGAAGCGCGACGCTATCTCAGCGAGAGGGGAGGCGCATGAGCGTCTCGATCCTGACGGCGTCCTCCCTCAACGGCGTCATCACCGCGGCCCGGGGGAGGTCGGGAGAGGAGCTGGTCTCCGTTTTGGAAGCCCCCCGGCGCGTGCTGGAGTGGAAATACGAGGTCCGGCGCCGGCATGACGCGGTGCTCGTGGGGACGAACACGGTCCTGGTGGACAACCCTTCGCTCCGGTCCCATGTCCTGCCGGGAGTGGAGGGTGTGCGGGCGAGCGTGGACCCGCTCGGCAGGATTCCCCGGCATTCCAGGCTCTTCGACGGCGCGGCCCGGACGCTCGTCGGGGTGAATGCCTCGACGCCGGAGGAGTACCTGGATTTCCTCGACCGGCGCGGGGTCGAGGCCGTGCCCTGCGGCGGGGAGGGAGGGCGGTGCGATCTGCGGGATCTCCTCGGCGGGCTTGCCCGAAAGGGCGTCCGCGACGTGGCGGTGGAGGGGGGCGGGGAGTTGAACCGGGCTCTTCTCGACGCGGATCTCGTGGACAGGCTCTACGTGATGCTGATGCCGGCCGTGCTGGATTCGCGCTCGGTTCGCCTGTTCGAGGAGGGGGGGACGGCGCCTGTGCGGTTCCGGCTGGAGGACGTCGAGCGGGCGGGGGATTTCCTGCTGCTGAGCCTCACACGAACAGCACGCTCTCCGGGTGTTTGGTGAGGACGAGGTAGAGGCCGACGACGATCAGGTCGATGGCGGCGTCGGGGCGGCCGACCTGGGGGAGGAGGAGGTTGTACATCAGCTCGGTGGCCGGGAGGATGCCGGTCTCCTGGTTGTGGAGGAGGAAGCGGTAGACCTGCTGGCTCCGCGGGTAGCCCTCCAGCATCTCCCGGACGGTGTGGATCTTCTGGTAGTCGCGGGCCGCATCCCAGATGTTGGTGTATTTGCCTTGGAGGACCGGGTAGCGCGGCGGTTTGGGGCTGCCGATCCGCTCGCGGTGGCGGGCGGAGATCTCGTAGCCGAGGTGGATGAAGCGCTCCAGGAACTCCACGTCCGCCGCGGTGGTGGCCCGCAGGACGTCCCCGGTCCGGTTCAGGATGGCCTCGACGTTCTCCCGGGTGCCGGAGTCAAGGTATTCGAGGACCTGGGCGGTGACGACGGGCACCAGGAGGTAGATGGGGGCGTAATTGATCTTGCCGCCCAGGCGGTTGCGGACGCTGGAGCTCTGGGCCTCGTAGGCGAGGTCGAAGATGCAGTCCGGCTGGCCGCCCGTCTGGAGGACGCGGTCGGCGAGGTCGTAGAAGGGCCAGGAGCTGTTGACGCCGGCCACGATGAAGTGCTCCACCTTCCCCGCCGGGGTCTCCGCGCCGGAGCGGCCGGGTTTGGTCCCCAGGGGCAGGGACTGGCAAAGGACGACGTTGCGGAGGATCTCGCGGCGGATGTCCATGGCGGGCGTCAGGCGGAGAGGTGGTCGAGCTCGGCGCGGCGGAGCACCTCGGGGTCTCCGGTCAGCTCGACGACGGCCGTGAGCTTCTCCCGGACCTCGCCGCTGTCGATCCGGCGGAGGGCCTCGCGCACCCCCTCCTCGATCGAGGCGGCGCGATCGGAGATCCACAGAGCCAGACCGGAGTTCAGCGCCACCACGTCCCTCTTGGGTCCCTTGTCCAGGCCGTGGACGATGCGGAGGAAGTCCCGGACGTTGGAGGCCGCGTCCGCAGGGGCGATGGCCTCGGGCGGCGCGGGGGCGAGCCCGGCGGCTTCCGGGGTGAGCTCGAAGTCGAAGTCCTCGCCGCCCCGGTACCCCCGCACGCGGTTCGGGCCGGAAAGGGTGGCCTCGTCCAGCCCCTCGGCGCCGCGGACGACGAGGGCGTTGCGGAAGCCCAGGCCCTTGAAGAGGTCGATCAGCAGATCGAGCTGCCGCGGGTTGCTGTGGCCGAACATCCGGTAGGTCAGGCGGACGGGAGTGAAGATGGGAGCGAGGAGGTGGAACGGAGTGCTCACCCCCACCTGGTGTTCGGCGAGGGCGCGGCCGAAGTTGGTGAGGTTCCCCAACTCGGGGCTCACGAAGAGGGGGGAGTAGAACGCGACGCCCACCCGCTCCACGGCCTCCTGGATCCGGGGGAGGGTCACGGCCGGGGCGAAGATGCCGACGCCGGCGAGGACGTCGGCGCTGCCGGCGATCCCTGTGACCTTCCAGAAGGAATGCTTGAGGACCGGCACCTCGGGCTCACCCACGATCAGGGCCATCAGGGTGGAGACGTTGATCTTGCGGATGCCGCTGCCGCCGCCGCTGGAGACCTCCATGGGCCGGCGCCCCCGGAGGTCGAGGTCGTAGTCGCCGGTGAGGCGATAGAAGGCATCGCACATGCCCAGGAGCTCGTCGAGGGTCTCCCCCTTGGTCTGGGAGGCGACGGAGTAGGCGAGGAGCTTCCAGCCCTCGGTGTCGTGGCGGAGAAGGCCCTCGAGGAGCGCGGCGCTCTCCTCGCGGCTGAGGTCTTGGCCGGCCATCATCTTGCGAAGCAGGGGGGCGTGGGCGGACATCCGCCTATCTTACTGGACCTCACCCCTGTCCCCCTCTCCCATCGCCCTTCCCCGACCGGGTGCTCATTGCCCAAACCCCTCCCCCGCGATAGCATCGCCGGGCCAGTTGCTCCGCGCGGGCTCGACAGGGGCCGCGCGGCCTGCCGCGGCCCGATCCCGCCCGGCCGTCCGGCCTTCCGTGAGCCTTGGAGGAGGAAGAACGTGGATTTTTCCCTGACCGACGAGCAGCGCGCCATCCAGGAGACCGCGCGGGAGTTCGCCCGCCGCGAGATCGACCCCATCGTCGAGGAGATCGACGAGGCCCAGAAGTTCCCCCGCGAGGTGAGGAGGAAGGCCGGGGAGCTGGGCTTTCTGGGGGTCATCTTCCCGGAGGAGTACGGCGGCGTGGGGCTCGGATACATCGAATACGTGATCGTCATCACCGAGCTGTCCCGGGTGGACCCCTCGGTGGGCATCAGCGTGGCGGCCCACAACTCGCTTTGCAGCAACCACATCTACAAGTTCGGCAACGAGGAGCAGCGGCGGCGCTGGCTGGTGCCCCTGGCCCAGGGGGAGAAGATCGGCGCCTGGAGCCTGACGGAGCCCGGGGCGGGGTCCGACGCTGCGGGCACCCGCACCCGCGCCGAGAAGGTGGACGGCGGCTGGGTTCTGAACGGCGCGTAGACGTTCACCACCCACGGCAGCGTGGGGGACATCTGCGTGGTCTTCGCCGTGACCGATCCGGCCGGGCCGCGACACCACAACATCTCGGCGTTCGTGCTCGACCGCGGGATGGAGGGGTTCCGCCCCGGCAAGAAGGAGAACAAGCTGGGCATCCGCGCGTCGGACACGGCCGAAGTGGTGATGGAGAACTGCTTCGTCTCCGAGGACCGGCTCCTGGGCGACGTGGGCGAGGGCTTCATCCAGGCCCTCCAGATCCTGGACGGCGGCCGGATCTCCATCGCGGCGCTGGGGCTGGGCACGGCTATGGGCGCCTTCGATACGTCCGTGGCCTACGCCAAGCAGCGGGAGCAGTTCGGCAAGCCGATCGCGCAGTTTCAGGCGATCCAGTTCCACCTGGCGGAGATGGCGACCCGGATCGCGGCGGCCGAGGCGTTGACGTTCGCGGCGGCCGAGGCCATGGACCGGGGGCTCAAGGTCTCGCGTCTGGCCTCGGAGGCCAAGCTCTACGCGGGCGAGGCCGCGGTCTTCTGTTCGGAGCGGGGGGTCCAGATCCTGGGCGGCTACGGGTTCATCAAGGACTACCGGGCCGAGAAGTTCTTCCGGGATTCCAAGATCTGCACCATCGGCGAGGGGACGAGCGAGGTCCAGCGGCTGGTCATTGCCCGGCAGCTCCTCAAGGGCTGATGATGCGCGCCCGGCACTCCGGCGACCTCGCCACCGCCCTGGACGACCTCGTCCCCCGTGTCCTGGAGCGCCAGGCCCGCGCGGTGGGGCGGGGAGTGTCGATCCTGGAGGACGGCGGCGAAGGGCAGCGGGAGCTGATCCGCCGGGTGTTCGCCAGGACCGGCCGGGCGAAGGTGGTGGGGATCACCGGGCCGCCCGGGGCGGGGAAGAGCACGCTCGTGGACCGACTGGCCCGGCTCTGCCGTAAGCGGGGGGAGACGGTGGGCATCCTGGCCGTGGACCCCACGAGCCCCTACACGGGCGGCGCGCTGCTGGGAGATCGCATCCGCATGCAGGGCCTCTACACGGATCCCGGCGTCTTCATCCGCTCGATGGCAACCCGGGGCGCCATGGGCGGCCTCGCTCGCGCGTCCCGGGACGCGGTGGACCTCCTGGACGCCGCGGGGTTCGACTGGATCCTCGTCGAGACCGTGGGCGTGGGGCAGGACGAGGTGGACGTGGTCCGCACGGTGGACACGGTGGTGGTGGTGACCGTCCCCGGCCTGGGGGACGACATCCAGGCGATCAAGGCGGGGATCCTGGAGATCGCGGACGTGTTCGTCATCAACAAGGCGGACCGGGAGGGGGTGGACCGCGCGGCCCGGGACCTGGAGATGATGCTCTCCCTGGGCGAGCACGGCGCGTGGATCCCGCCCATCCTCAAGACGGTGGCCTCCCGCGACGAGGGCCTCGACCGGGTGCTGGCCGAGATCGAGCGGCACCGCGAGCACCTGGAGACCTCCGGCGAGATGGAGCGGCGCCGCCGGTCCCACCTGCGCCTGCGGGTGGAGACGATCTTGAAAGAGCGTGTGATTGCCGCCGCCGACCGGGTCCTGGGGGTGGACCGGGAGGTGGAGCGCGGGTACGAGGAGCGGGTGGACCCCTATCGTGTGGCCGACCGGCTGTTCACCGGTGTGCTGGTGGACGCTGCCTCCGTAGAATTGGCTTCGGAAGACGGTCCCTCCGGGCCGACCGAGGAGCGCATGGCATGATCGACAGAATCGAGCACATCGGGATCGCCGTCCGGTCGATCGAGGAGGTCCGGGGCTTCTATGAGGCCCTGGGTCTGCGGATCGCGGCGATCGAGGACGTTCCTCAGGAGGGGGTGCGGGTGGCGCTCATCCCCTGCGGCGAGTCGCGGATCGAGCTGCTGGAGCCCACGTCCGAGGACTCGGCCATCGCGAAGTTCCTGGAGAAGCGGGGCCCGGGCATCCACCACCTGTGCCTGGCGAGCGACGACGTCCGGGCGGACGACACCCGGCTGCGGGAGAGCGGCTACGAGGTCCTCCGTCCGGAGCCCACCCAGGGCGCGGGCGGTTGCTGGGTCCAGTTCGTCCATCCCCGGAGCTCGGGAGGGGTGCTGCTGGAGCTGTCGGAGGAGCCCCATCCGTCATGATGCCGGCGGGCTCCCTCGTCATCGTTCACCTCGTGAACCCCACGGAGAAGTTCTGGGGGGTCCTCCACGAGCTCGGCACGGCCGGGGTGGTCCTGCGCGGCATCAACGTCTCTACCTTCGACGACTGGATGGCCCAGGCGGCAAGGGGGGAGACCCAGACCCTGGGCCTGTCCACGATGTTCGTCCCCCTCTTCCGCGTGGAGCGGATCTTTCTCGACGAGGCGGTGGGCGAGGTGGAGAGCTACCGCCAGCGCTTCCAGCGCCGGGTGGGCATGCCGGTGGAGCGGTACCTGGGGCTGGAAGAGGGTGAAGGTGAGGGGGGCGAGGTGCCGTCGTAGGCCCCCCGCCCCTACCCTTCTACCGCCGCCCTGCCATCGACACCACCACCGCCTCTCCCCCGCCCTCGTCAACCGGGGCCGGAGGGGTAGGGTCCACGGGAGATCTTTCCACCGAGTGGCCGGAGTGATCGAGGCCCATGACGTTGAAGATGTGGTCGCGCAGGCGTCGGCAGGTCGGATTGTCCATGTCCCGAGGCCGGGGGACGTCCACGGTGACGATGTCGCGGATGCGGGAGGGGCGCTTGCCCATCACGACGACACGGTCGGAGAGCTGGACGGCCTCCTCCACGTCGTGGGTCACGAAGAGGACGGTCTTGCGCTCGCGTTGCCAGATCTGGATCAGCTCGGCGCGGAGGCGCAGGCGGGTCAGGTAGTCGAGAGCCCCGAAGGGCTCGTCCATGAAGAGGACGTCGGGCTCGGCGGCGAAGGCCCGGGCGATCTCGACCCGCTGCTTCATGCCTCCCGACAATTCCCGGGGAAAGGCCTTGCCGAAGCCGGTCAGGCCCACCATGTCGATGTAGTGGTCCACGACCTTCTTCCTCTCCTCGACGGTAGGCCGCTTCACGCCGAAGCCGACGTTGTCCTCCACGGTCAGCCAGGGGAAGACGGAATTCTCCTGGAAGATGAAGATGTGGCGCGGATCCGGCTCACGGACCGGCTTGTCGTCGATGCGGATCTCTCCCCGCGTGCCGGCGAGAAAGCCGCCGGCGACGTTGAGCAGGGTGGACTTGCCACATCCCGAGGGACCGACGATACAGACGAACTCGCCGTCGCTGACCTCCAGGTTGACGTCCTCCAGGACGTGGACGTCCGCCTTGGTCTTGTCGGTGGCCTTGAAGGTCATCCACAGGTCGCGGACGACGATCTTGGGTCGGGCTGTTCGAGTCGTCTGGCCCATATGAATCCTCATCATGACTCTCCCCTCCATGGTAACGCATCAAAAAGATAGAAGAGAACGTCCTACCGGCCGCTGAGACCCCAGCGGACCTCGTCCAGTTTTTCGAGCCGGCGCACGAGGTAATCGAGCCCCAGACCGATGAGCCCGATCATCGCCATGCCGGCCACGACGAGGTCGTAGCGCTTGCCGGCGTTGCGGGCGTCGATGATGAGATAGCCGAGCCCGGAGTTGACGGCGATCATCTCGGCCGCCACCACCACGAGCCAGGCGACCCCCAGGGCCAGGCGCAGACCGGTGAGGATCTGCGGCAGGGCGGCCGGGAAGACCACCTTTTTGAATAAGGCGAGCCCGCGGACGCCGAAGTTACGGGCCGCCCGGATGTAGTTGAGCTGGATGTTCTGCACCGCGGCCATCGCGGACGTGGTGATGGGGAAGAGGCTCGCCAGGAAGATCAGGATGACCGGCGCGGCGTCGCTCACGCCGAACCAGAGGATGGCCACCGGGATCCAGGCGATGGGCGAAATGGGGCGCAGCACCTGGATCGCCGGGTTGAAGGCCAGCCGGGCGGGGGCGAACCAGCCCATCAGGAGCCCGGCCGGGATGCCCACGGCCACCGCCAGAAGATAGCCGGTGGTCACCCGGAAGAGCGAGGCGACGATGTACTTGAGGAGCACGCCTTTCTCGACGAGCTCCACAGTGCCCGCGATCACCTGCCCCGGTGTGGGGAAGATGTCGCTCCCCGTCCACTTGACCAGGAAGTGCCAGCCGGTCACGAAGACGACGGCGACGGCCAGAGGCAACAGAACGGATTGGATTTTCGCTTTCATTTCGCCTCCCAGGGATGAGCGCCGACTCCAGTGGTGTTCTCCGAAAACCGGGTGTCCGCGTACTCCTCGAAGGCCAGGCGCCGCGTCAGGATGCCGGCCTCGACGGCCATGCCGGCAATCCGGTCGAAGTCTGCGCGGGCCAGCCGGAGCTTGTTGTAGGTCACCCGGTCCGGCGGCTTGCTGAGCACGAAGCGGAGCAGCCGGGGGTCCTGGTTGTAGTACTGGGTCGCCACCGCCTGCGCCGCCGCCATGCGGTGGTCCATGCCTCCCTCCAGCCACATTCCGCTCTTGGCGATGCCGGTGACGAGGTCCTGGACCCATTTGGGGTTCTCGTCGATCGTCTTCTGGGAGACGACCAGGACACAGGAGATGAAGCTGGGCCAGATGTCCTTGGCCTGATAGAGGACCCTGCCGTAGCCGTCCATCTCCGTCTGCGCCATGAACGGCTCCCCCGAGGTGATGCCGTCGACCGCCTTCGAGTAGAGCGCCGCCGGCATGTCGGGCGGAGGCATCTCGATGATCTCGAGGTCGTCCACCGTCATCCCCTGGTCGGCCAGCGCCTTGCGCAGCAGCAGGTTCTGGTTCGAGAAGCGGTTGGGAATCGCGACCCGCTTGCCACGAAGGTCCCGAACCGTAAGGACGTCCGATTCCCGGTTCACCATCAGAGCCGTTCCGTCGCGGTGGCCCAGATAGACGATCTTGACCGGCACCCCTTGCTCGACGAGAGCCATGGCCAGGGGGGCCAGCATGAACGTGGCCGGCAGATGGCCGGCGATGACCGACTCCTTGATTTCTGGAAAGCCGCTGAACCTCACGGGTTCATAGAACCCCTCGCCGACCATGTTCTTGTTGATCCAGTCGGTGACGGGGCACGTGAGGTGTCAGGTCACGGGCAGGAAGCCGACCCGGAACCGGGTCTCCTGCGCGACCTCCTTTTCTTTGCTGAGACCCAAGGAACGAAGCGGGTCGACTCCGCGGTTCAACCTGGCGTGGGCAAGGGCAAGGACACAAGCGGCACCGAAGGTGCCCAGGACGATTCTGGACAGCTTGCTCATACTGTCGACTCCTCTCCCCCGAAATGGAGGCGGAACCAAAGCCCGCCGATATGATTGCAAACGTCGGTTCTACAGTGCACCCGGGGGGAGAAGGCGGGACACTGGACCCCGGAAACCGGGGTCCCTGCTTAGAACTGCACGTTCCGGACGAAGAAGGCGGAGACCTCCACACGCTTGGCGGCCAGATCCTCGGCCATCTTCGGCGTGAGGACGAACTGGCCGGCCCGCTGGCGGGAGGCGCTGGACATCAGCAGCTCGAAGGCTGCGACCCGCTGGGAGTGGGTCCCGCGGATGTGGAGCAGGGCGTTGGCGGCGACGGTCAGGGCCCGGAAGACCGAGGCCTCGGAGTTGGTGGTGAGCTCGAGGAGGGGGCGGTCCCCTTCAGTCCCTTCATAGATCTCCACCTCCTCGACGCCCTGGCCGCGGAAGAACTGCTGCAGCTCGGAGGCCACGTCCAGGTGGCGGTAGGGCTTGCGCACGAGGGTGGAGAGGTCGGTGTAGCCCGCCCGGGTCTTGGTGACGGTGCCGGTGGGGGCCTCACCCTTGTTCCGGCGGTTCACCGGAAGATCGCGGGGGGCCGCCTCGCGGTTGGCGATCAGGTCCGCCAGGGTCTTGTCCTTCTTGCCCGGGTCCGTGGACGGGCCGATGGAACGGGGGTCGCCCGGCAGGAGCACCGCATCCCCGTAGCCCTCCTTGTTGGCCTTCTCGGTGCGGGGAACGTCGATGTCCGCCGCCTTGACGAACGTCTGCGTCCCGTTCGCCAGGGTGATGATGGCCCGGCCGTCCTTGACCGTGTACTTGTCCTTGGCCGTGATGGTGGAGCCGTCCTTGAGGTAGATGAGGTAGGCGGCGGCCAGGGGGCTCGCCGTCAGCGCGAGCGCCAGGGCCAGGATCGCGAAGGGGGTCAGCCGTACATGCCGCATGGAGCTCCTCTCTTCCTGCCGGGCTCGTCAAGTCCGCTCATGATATCCTGATTGGGCCCTCCGCGGAACCACCTCGCGATCCCGGAGAGGACAAAGCCCGATGGCACACGGCCCCAAGGACCTCCGCCCGCGTTGAGAAGCTTCTCGTTCCAGCCCGGTCTGCTCGCCCTCGAAGACGGGAGCGTCTTCGAAGGAGAGGCCGTGTCCCCCGGCACCCGCTTCGGCGAGGTGGTCTTCAACACCTCCATGACAGGTTACCAGGAGGTCCTCACGGACCCCTCCTACCGCGGCCAGATCGTGGTGATGACCCAGCCGCACATCGGCAACTACGGCACGACCCCCGAGGTCGCCGAGTCGCGCAAGCCCTGGGTCGAGGGGTTCATCGCCCGGCAGTTCACCCGGCGCCCGTCGGGGGTGGCCGGGGACGAGAGCCTGGTCTCCTACCTCCGGCGGTACGGGGTGCCGGCCCTCCAGGGGATCGACACCCGGGCCCTGGTCCGGCGGCTGCGGGAGCACGGGGCGCTGCGCGGCGTCCTCACCACCGAGCGCTCGGACGTGGATGGCCTGGTGGCGGAGCTGGCGGACTTCCCCACCATGGCCGGCCGGGCCCTGGTGGACGAGGTGACCTGTGCGGAGCGCTACGAGGTCGCTCCGGTGGGGGAGGAGCGCTGTCACCTGGCGGTCTACGACTTCGGGGTGAAGGAAAACATCCTGCGCGAGCTCGCCGGGCGCGGCGCACGGCTCACCGTGCTCCCCGCCCGCACCCCGGCCGGGGAGGCCCTGGCCCTGGGCGCGGACGGGGTGGTGCTCTCGAACGGACCCGGGGACCCGGAGCCGCTGACCGGCATCATCGACTCGGTCCGCGAGATCGTCGCGGCCGAGGTCCCGGTCTTCGGCATCTGCCTGGGCCACCAGCTCCTCGGGCTCGCCCTGGGGGGCCGGACGTTCAAGCTCCGCTTCGGCCACCACGGCGGCAACCAGCCGGTGCGGGACCTCGTCACGGGCAAGGTGGCCATCACCAGCCAGAACCACGGCTTCGCCGTAGAGCCGGGATCGCTGCCCCCGGGTTGCGCCGTCACCCAGATCAACCTGAACGACGGCACGGTGGAAGGCTTCGCCGTGTCGGACAAGCCGGTCTGGTCGGTGCAGTACCACCCGGAGGCGGCCCCCGGGCCGCACGACGCCTCGGGCCTCTTCGACCGGTTCCTGGACGCGGTTGGGGCGGGTCCGCGCCGGCCGTGAAGACGGCCGAGCCCCTCCTCTCCGGTCCTCTTCCTTGGGTCATCGCCTGGCGCTTCCTGCGCGGCAGCCGCAGCCGGCTGCTGGACGGCACGGCCCGGGCGGCCCTCCTCGCCACCGCCCTCGGAGTGACGGCGATGGTGGTGGCCATGGCCTTGATGACCGGCTACCGGCAGGACCTCCAGAGCAAGCTCGTGCGGGGTAATGCGGCGGTGATCGCCTATCCCGTGGGGGGCGAGGCCGGAGAGCTCGCAGAGAGCAAGCTCCAGGCGCTGCGGGCGATCCCCGGGGTGGAGAAGATCGGCCGCGTGGCCTACGGGCAGGGTTCGCTGTCGAGCCCCGGCCTGGCGGAGGGGGTGGAGGTCATCCTGCGGGGTGTGGACGCCGGAGGCGGGCAGCTTTCGGCGACCCCGGAGCAGCTCCGGCCCTCGGCGGAGGGGATCCCCGGCGCGGTTCTGGGGCAGGATCTGGCGGACCGGCTCGGCATCCGGCCTGGGGATGCGCTGCGCCTCGTGGCCCTGGGGTTCGGCGAGGGCCGCCCGCGCTTCCGCTACCAGAGCCTGCGGGTGACCGGCACGTTCTCCACCGGCTTCGCCGAGTTCGACCGGAGCTGGGTGCTCCTCGACCGACCGGTGGTCGAGCGCCTGATGGGGGCGAAGGCTGCCATCGATCTCCTGGAGTTCACGGTGGCCGACCCGGACGAGGCGGAGCGCATCGCCGACGCCGCGACCCGAATCCTGGAGCCGGACTATGTGGTCACCGACTGGCGGCAGCTCAACCGGGAGCTGTTCACGGCCCTGCGGCTCCAGCAGGTAGCCCTCTTCCTCGTGCTGGGGCTGATCGTCCTCGTCTCCACCTTCAACGTGGCCTCGACGTTGGTGGTCCTGGTGCGGGAGCGGATGCGCGACATCGGCCTGCTCGGCGCCCTGGGGCTGCGGCCGAGCCGGCTGCGCCTCGTCTTCCTGGTCTACGGCGGCTTCCTCGGGGCGTTCGGGACGCTCCTGGGGGTCGCTTTCGGCTGGGGGATCTGCTGGGTGCTCACCACCTTCGAGCTGATCCGTTTCGATCCGGAGGTGGCGGCGATCTACTTCATCAAGTCCGTCCCGTTCCGGGTCGAGCTCCAGGACATCCTGGCGATCGTGGGCTTCGCCCTCCTCGTGACCCTCCTCGCCTGCTCTGTCCCCGCCTGGCGGGCGGCGCGGGTCGACCCCTCGGCGGCGCTGCGCTACGAGTAGCCTCAGGCCGACAGGATATCGTCGTTCCGCTCGCCGGACATGATCTTCCAGCCGAGGACCTTCTCGTCGATCTCCCGCAGGCGGTTGGCGATGAGGCGGCAGAGGAGCTGGAGGAACTCCAGGGCGGCGTGGGAGTCCATGGAGAGGATCTCCCGGACGGTGCCCTGATCCAGGGCGAGGACGGTCAGCGGGCCGCCGTGGGCCTTGGCGTCGGCCGAGCGGGGCTCGCCGTCGATCAGGGACATCTCGCCGAAGAAGTCCCCCCGCTCCAGGATGGCCAGGGCCTCCTCGCCGGCGCCGGGGATGAACTTGCTGATCATCACCCTTCCTTCGAGGATGACGTACATCTCCGAGCCCTCGTCCCCCTCCTGGAAGAGGGAGGCCCCGGCGGGGAAGCGCTTCTCCTTGGAGAAGGTGGCGAGGGTCATCAGCTCCCGGCGCGAGATCCCCTGCTCCCGGAAGAGCCGGATCTTGTCCGACTCCTCCACCTTGACCGCCGCCGCGACCCCCTTGGGCTGCTTGCGCAGGCTGACGAAGTTTTCCGGCAGGGCTTCGGAGGAGAAGAAGCTCTTGAGCTGGTCGTTCGTCGTCCGCAGCTTGCGGGCGAGGCTGTGCCAGAGGCTCCAGTAGATCTGGACACCCAGCTCCGGCGCGTCCTCGAGCAGGAGGTCCAGGGCCTGGGCGTCGATGCGGAAGAGGAGCGACGGCTGGGCGGCCACCGCGTCGGAAGAGCGCTCGTGCCCGGTGATGTGGCTCGCTTCCCCGAAGAGGTCCCCGGGCTGGAGGGTGCCCAGGGCGAAGGTGCCGTAGGAGGTGGTGCGCCGGACGGCCACCGCGCCCCGCTCCAGCACGTAGAGGTCCCTGCCCTGGGTGCGGTGCCCGAAGATCAAACTCCCGGCCTCGTGCTCCTCCTCCCGGACCACCTGGGTGAGGCGGAAGATCTGCTCGTCGGAGAAGTGCGACCAGGGCTTCAAGCGCCGCAGGCGGGCCGCCAGCTCGATCCGGCTCCCGGAGTCCACGGACGCAGGCGCGGCCGGGGCCGCGAGGGAGAAGAGCGCGCCGGAGAATCCCCCCTGCTCCTGGAAGCGCTCCCGGTGCCACTCCAGCCGGTCGAACGCCGTGTGGACCACCTCCTGGCGCTCGCGGAAGACCTGGGAGAGCTCCCGGTTGCCCCAGCCGAGGATCTGCTTCAGGGTCTGAATGCGCTTGCGCAGGCGCCGCACCCCCTCCTCGTCGCCGTCGTTCAGGAGGAGGAAGGCGTGGACCGTGGCCGCGAGCGCTGCCTCGAACCTCTTGCGCTCGTACTCGCTCCGCCCGAGCCACTCGGCGGTCTCGCGGTCGAACGGGTTGTACCGCAGGGCCCGGGCGAACTCCTCGGCGGCGCCGTCGAAATCCTTGCGCCGGAAACTGAGTCGGCCGTACAACTTGTGGGTGGACGGGTTCGCCAGGTCCTTGGCTTTGGCGACCTCGATGCACTCGACGGCGCGAACGTTCTCCCCCTTGTCCGCGTAGAGATGGGCGAGGCCCAGGAAGTGGGCGGCGTCGATGGCGTTGCGCCGGAAGCTCTCGCGCAGCACGTCCCGGAGACTGCGGGAGCTGCCGCCTTCCTGCTGCTGGAGCTTGCGGACCTCGGCCAGTGCCAGCTTGACGCTGAGGCTCTTGGGGTCGAGACGGAGAGCCATCAGGAGGAGGTCGGTGGCCTCGTCGTGGCGTCCGCTCTCGCTGAAGCGGCGCGCGAGATTCGACAGCTCCTCGATCTCCCGGGAGAGGGGGCTCTGCGGATCGCTCATCGCTGCAATCCTCTCTGGTCGCGTGAAGGACGCTCAGTGTACCATGGCGCAAAGGCTTTTGAAGAGAACCCTGTGCATGCGGACTGAGCTATAATTGCGTGCCGTGATGAACCCTGACAGCGGCATCCTTCCCGGCCCTGCCGGGACTCCGGGCGAACACGTGCAGGAGATCCTCAACCGGGGGATCGAGGCCTGCCGCCAAGGGGACTGGAAGGAGGGGCTCCGCCACCTGGGGCGCGTCAGCGAGTCTGGCGACTCCAGGTTGCCGGGCGTCTTCTACTCCTATCTCGGCTACGGCATCGCGCTGGTGGACCGCCGCATCCGCGACGGCCTCAAGCTTTGCAAGCACGGGGTGAAGATCGGATTTCACGATCCGGACAACCACCTCAACCTGGCCCGCGCCTGCCTGCTCGCCAACGACCGCAGCGGCGCCGTCAAGGCCCTGCGGAACGGCCTGAAGATCGATCCCCAGAACGCCGAGATGCGCAGGCTCCGCAAGGATCTGGGCGTCCGGAGCTCGCCGGTGATCCCCTTCCTCGGCCGCTCGAACCCGCTCAACGTCTTTCTCGGCCGGCTCCGGCACTCCCTGCGCGGCGGGAAGTAGCCCCGGCCCCGCGGCGGTTCGTCCTACCAGCGCACCACCATCCGGGCTCCGGGGCTGAGGGCCACGAAGAGCCTGCGGGCCTCTTCGGGTCTCATGACGAGGACCACGCGCGGGGGGACGGGCTCGGCCAGCAAGCGGTGGGCGAGGGCCGCCCATCCCTCCATGAGGCGATGCCGGAGACGCCAGAGGCGTCCAGGGAGGTCCTCCCCCCCCGCTTCCCCCAGGATGGAGAGATCGAGGGCCGGCTCGAAGCGGAGCCGGTAGTGGGTCGGGACTCCGGAGAGGTCCGCCTCGGTCACAGGCTTGCCCAGGCCGGGCTGGCCGGAGCGATCCTCCGGGGCGCCGGGAGCCTGGATGGGGATCTTCGGGCGCTCGGGTTCCGGCAGCTCGGAGACCAGCCGGAAGCTCAGGGCGGGCCAGACGTCGTCCCCGCCGCCGAGACGAGGGCTGCCGAAGAGAGCGCTCTCCACGGGGAACCGGCGGAGGAGGAGGCCGCTCGCCTTGAGGTCCACCCATCGGCCCCGGGCGTCCAGGAGGAGGTAGAGCTCCCGGCCGCGGGCGGCTTCGAGCTCGGCTTCCAGGGACACCGTGCGGCCCCCGGAGGCCGTTGCCGGAGCTGCGAGCAGCAGGAGAAGGAGCAGGAGCGGCCTCCACACTTTGCCACCACCTAGTAGATGAAGACCCACGCCCCCATGGGTGTGGCCTGGTAGACCGCCTCGAGGTCGGCGTCTCCCAGGCGGACGCAGCCGTGGGTGACGCTGCGCCCCAGGAGCCGCTGGTAGAGCGTGCCGTGGATCAGGTAACCGTCGCCCAGAGAGAGGGCGTAGTCCCCCAGGGAATAGTCGTCCATCCTTTCCCGCGGGTCCTTGGGGATGGGCAGGCCTTCCTCCACGAACGCCCAGTCCGGCTTGTTCCAGACCGGGTCCTTTTTCTTGGCGAGAACCTGGTGGACGCCCCGGGGCGTATCGAAGACCCAGCGGCGGCCGGTCGCCGGGTCCTCCAGCACGCCGCCGGTGCCGGTGGAGCAGACCGCCTCCCGCAGCACCCGGTCCCCCTTTTTGAGGGCGAGGCGGTTCCCCAGGGTGTCGACCACGATGTGGACGCCGGCCGGCGCCTGGGCGGCGATCCGTCTCTCGAGCCGGCCGATCTCCCGCCGCTCCTTCCGGGAGGGGATGGAGAGCGGCCCCGGCGGGGCGGTCTCCCGCAGGTCGCGGTACGAGTAGCCGCCGGCCCAGCCCAGGAGGAGCGCCACCGCGAGGGTTCCGCCGAGGACCAGGAGCAACGCGCGGAGGGGGAGGCGTCGCCGGGCGCTGAAGGCGCCCTTCGCCGGCCCCGGCGTCGCCGGTGCAGCCGGGAGAGGGGCGGCCTCCTTCATCGTGGGTCTCCGGGAAAGCGGGCCAAGCCGGCGATGGTCACCGGCGTGCCCACCTCGACGGCGGCGAAGAGGCGGTCCATGTCCGCATTCCTGAGGGCCACGCAGCCGTCGGTCCAGTCGATCCCGCGCCCGCCATGGCCGTGGATCTCGATCAGCCCGCCGGGACCGCGGCCCCGGGGCACGAGCCCGCGGCGCAGCGCCTCCGCGTGCTCCCGCCGGTCCTCCTCCGTGGGGTAATCCAGCATCAGAGCGCGGTGGAAGCGGGTCTGTCCCCGGTCCCGCTTGGAGGTGACCCGGTACCGCCCCTCGGGGGTCGCGCGGTCGCCTTCGTAGAGCTTGTCGGAGAGGCCGTTGTGCCCCAGCTCCACCGTGTACTGGTCCACGACCTTTCCTCCGGCGATCAGGAGGCCCCGCCGCCCCAGCTTGTCCACGATCACGGCGGCTCCGCCGGTGCGGCGGCTCTCCTCGATCGTGTCGTCCACCCAGCCCTGCCAGAGCCGGCGCAGGCGCGGGTCCTGGAAGCGGTCCTCCTGGCTGATCGCTGCCGCGGAGGCGGCGGCGAGGAGGAGCGCCGACAGGAGGCCTACCGTGACGGGAGCCGTGCGCACGCCGGGGCTCCCGCTCAGCTCCTGTGGACCTTCCGGAGGGCGTTGGCCACGTCCGCCGAGATGGCCTCCGCCTCCTGGCGGACCTTCCCGGCCCGCTCCAGGGCGGTGGCGTAGTCCCCGGACCCCTGGGCAGCCTCGGCCTCGTCCAGCCTCCCCTTGAGGACCTCCAGATCCCCCCGCAGGAGGGCCAGGTCGGCCCGGCTGTCCTTGCCCGCGGGGGCGTTGGCCACGGCGGAGAGGGCGGCGTCGAGAGCGGTGCGCGCGGCGTCGATCGCCGTCTGGGCGTCGCTCCGGGCCTGGAGCTTGCCGGATGCGGCCTCGGTCTTCGCCTTGGCGGCTTCGGCCTCGGCCTGCCGGAGGAGCTGCTTGGTCCGGCCGTGGCTGCGCATCAGGACGAACTTGCCCTCCTGGACCTTCATCTCGTTGCCGGCCTGGGCGAGGAGCTCGCTCGCCCTGCCGTAGAGCTCGGGCGCGTAGCTCTCCGCTCCGGCCTCCCGGGCCGCGGCCAGAGTGGCCTGGGCTGCCTGCATCTCCTCCTGCGGGCCGCCGCAGCCCGCCAGACTCAGAGTCGACACCAACACCAGGATGCGCAAGACGCTCCGGCTGGACATCGTGCTGACCTCCATCTCCCCGTGGGAGGGAAGGAAAATGCGACTTCTTTATTGACGCTTGAGTATAGGGTAAAAACGGGTGGTGGGGGAGGAGGGGATTGGCCTTTCCCCCCTAGCCGTGGGAGACGAGGGGGGAAAGGGGAGGTCCGGGGACGGCCCCTGGCCCTGGGTGAGACCGGATCAGCCGCCGGGGCTCACGCTGGCCGTCTGCGCGCCGCCCGCGCCGGCGCCCCTCATGTCGTCGAACACGATGCCGAGGTTCTCGGCGCCGTTGTCGCGGACGAGGTCCATGAAGTCGGCCACCTTGTCGTATTCGAGCTCGCCGTCGGCGGCGAAGAAGACCACCTTGCTCTGGCGGCCGGTGAGCGCGTCGCTGAGCTTGCCGGGGAACTCGTTCTTGGCGATCCGCTGCTTGTTGATCCAGTAGTTCCCTTCGGCGTCCATGCGGACGATCACCTGGTCTTCCATGACCGGGGGGATCACCTGGGTTTCGACCTTGGGGGGCACCTGGACCTCATAGCCCATCTGGAGGAGAGGCGTGACCACCATGAAGATGATCAGAAGCACCAGCACCACGTCGACGAGCGGCGTGATGTTGATGTCGCTCCGGACGCCACCCTCCCCACCGGAAACGTTCATTGCCATGTTCGTAGACTCCTTGTGGCGGACTAGACGCCGCTCTGCTGCTTCTCGGCCACCACGCCCACGCGGTTGAAACCGGCCTCGTTGACGACCTGCATGAGCTTCCGCACCTGCTTGTACTTGAGGCGACGGTCGCCCTTGATGACCACGTCCTTGTCGGGGGTCTGGGCGTGGATCTCGGCGAGATGGGTCTTCAGGTTCTCCTCGGGGACCCAGTTCTGCTCCACGAAGACGCTGCCATCCGCCTTGATCGCCACCGTGAGCTGCTTCTGGCCTTCCGGCATCTTCTCCGGTTGGTTCGTTTCCGGCAACGCCACGTCCACGCCCTTCTGCAGCATCGGGGTGACGACCATGAAGATGATCAGCATCACCAGGCAGACATCCACGAGCGGCGTGACGTTGATGTCGCTGCGGACCGACATGGCCATGTTCGGCTTCTTGACCCTTCTATGCAGCATGCTTGGCCCTCTGGCGCTTCATGAAGAAGTCGACCAACTCCGAGGCGGAGTTGGACATTTCGACCTGAAGCCGCTCGAGCTGGTTGGTGAAGTGGTTGAACATCCAGGCCGCCGGGATGGCGACACCCAGACCGAACGCAGTGGCGACGAGCGCCTCGGCAATACCGGCCGACACGGCGCCGATACCGCCCGAGCCGGTCAGGGCCATGCCGTGGAACGCGTTGATGATGCCGATCACGGTGCCGAACAGACCGACGAACGGGGTGATGGTCGCGATCGTCGCGAGGGAACCGATGCCCTTCTTCAGGTCGGAAGTGGTCAGCAGGGTGGCGCGGTCGACGGCGCGGGTGGCGGCCTCGACGATCTCCATCTCGCTCAGCGGGCTTGTCTGGCTTTCGAACTGGTAGGACTGGAGACCCGCCGACACGACCCGGGCGAGATGGCTCTGGGGGTACTTGGACGCGGCCTCGATCGCCGCCTGCGGCCGGTCGTTCTTGAGGTGCTCGGTGGCGAGGCGGGCGAACTGGAGCGACTGCTTGCGCGCCTTGCGGAAGATGATCGTCCTCTCCACCGACACGTAGAGCGACCAGATGGACATGAGGATCAGAGAGATGATCACGATCTTGTTGAGGATCGTCATCTGTTCCCACAAAACCAGCGGATTTAGATCCATTGCGCTTCTCCTTGGGCTTCGGCGATCTCAGCCGGTCGTTACTGAACCTGGAAATTGACGGTCAACGAGTAATACACCTTGACGGGCCGCCCGTTGAGGGTGGCCGGCCTGAATCTCCACCTCTGCACGGCATCGAGCGCCGCCTTGTCGAGACCCATGGGGAGTCCCTTGAGCACCCGGGCGTTCGTCACGTTGCCGTTCTCGTCGATGATGGCCTCCACGATGACCACGCCCTGCACGCGGGCCTTGCGGGCCATCTCCGTATAGACCGGCTGGGGGCCGGAAATCTTCTCGGGCCGGCTGACGGCGCCGCCCACGCGGAGCGGTGCGTCTTCCTGCACCACGCCGCCCGGCACGCCGCCCGGGGTGCCGCCGACGACACCGCCGGGCACGCCGCCGACGACACCGCCGACGACACCGCCGACGACGCCGCCGACGACGCCGCCCTCCACACCGCCCTCGACCCCACCCTCGATGCCGAGGTCAACCGTCTCGGCCGGTCCGGGATCGGGGATGTCCTCGGGAACCTCCACCGGCTGCACCGGCTCCATCGGCCGGATCGGGATCTCCTTCGGCACCTCCTGCGGCGTCGGCTGCGGCCGGGCCGCGGGGGGCGGCGGCGGAGGCGGCGGTGGCGGCGGCGGCGGTGGCGCCGCGCTCAGAAACACCACGTTGATCGGCGGCTCGGCCACCTCCGGCACGTTCCAGTACTGGGCGAACAGGAGGGCGCCGGCTCCGACGATGTGGATGCCGAGGGCGATCGGCATGATCCACCAGCGGACACCCTTCTGCCTGTACTTCTTGTCTTCCAGATCGATCAGCGAGTTTTCAAACATGTCGTCCACCTATCCCTGGTTTTCCGAGGAAGCCTGAGCAGCCTGCTGTGCCTTCTCCTCCTCCGCCTGCTGCTTCTTGCGCAGCGCGATCGCCTTCTGCTGCCACTCGTTGGCGAGAGCGGTGTACTCGGCCTGCTTGGCCGGATCGGCCACGGCGAGCTTCGCCTTCTCACGGAAGAGGAGGTTGTAGTAAGCCATCGCCTCGAAGTACTCGGGTCGGGCGTCCAGGGCCGACTTCACCGCCTGGAGGCCCATGTCCACGATCCGCTCCCGCGTCGCGGTGTCGATCGTGGGGTCGCGGAAGGATTTGTCCCAGGCCGAGACGCCGATCGTGTAGAGCATCTCCGGCCGGTCCGGGCCCTGGTGGGTCTGCGCCACCTTCCAGGCCTGCTCCAGGCGTCCCGCCTGGGTCAGCAGGTTGACCCGCGCCTGCTCCAACTGCGCCAACCGCTCCGGCTCGCCCTGGTGCTCCGCGACCTGGGTCTCCAGGTATTCCAGGGCGTCGTCGTACCGCTTCATGTTGCTGTACGTCGCCATCAGGTATTCCTGGACCTTTTCGTCGTCCGGATAGTCGGCCAGGTACTTCTCGAAAGACTCGATCGCCGTGTTGCCGTACTCCTTGTTCTTGGCGCTTTCGTCGCCCGGCCGGTAGAGCGCGAGCGCCGTCAGCCCCAGGGAGCGGTAGGCGAACGTGGCGTCGGGGTCCAGCTCCAGGCCCCTCTGGTACTGCGCCAGGGCCTTGGTGTACGACTCCTGCTGGTAGTAGGTGTTCCCGTTCTTCAACTCGGCGCGAGCCTTGATCTTGCCGCAGCCGGTGAGTCCGAAAACCACCAGGAGGACGAGGACGGGCAGTGCAATCGATCTCCGCATAGTCACCTCTCCCCCATTTAGATGGGGGGACCTCGGATTTAGTTCCCGGGGTCGCCGTTGCAGGTTTCGCAGGGGAGCGGGGCGGCGGGGCTCCCCTTCTTCTGCCCCGCCTCCCGCAAAAAGCCTCATGCAACGATCATGCTCACCGGGGTATTCCGGACGGCGCGGGCCGTCCGGAACCGCGTCCACAGCAAAAACGGTGAAGCTTCAGACTTCCGGAACCGGCGGTGCGATGATATCCCCGCCTCCCTCTCCCCGCGAGACCACCACCGCCGCCGCGAGATCACCGCTCACGTTGAGCACCGTGCGACACATGTCGAGGAACCGGTCGACCCCCAGGAT
>DASQEB010000474.1:0-9956 GCA_035633875.1 Thermoanaerobaculia bacterium | reverse complement strand
CGGCGGCTAGGTTAAAAATACTGGGGGAGAGTTGCTGCGGCGAGGCGCTTCCGAGAACACTGTTGTGCAAAATCATTTGCGGCGTCCGGCGTGACGAGCGTGCGGGAAGGTGCTCTTCTTTTCTCTCCAGAGACAACAGGTAGGCGAATCGGAGGCTGGTGAACTGGAGCCATCGTCCGGCGCTCTTCCGAAACGACCCTCTCCGGTCGCGGATGACTCTCGTCTCCAAGTGTCCCCCCTTTCCGGGGACCGACAGAGCGCAGTCAACCCCCTGAGACTCACCGCTCCGGCCAATGCCAGGGAGGCTGGTCCAAGAGACTTTGCCCAACGATGCGGGTTTCGCCGAGATCCTTCTCGAGGGTGATGGAGAGGCAGTCCGGGTCTTCTTCCAGGGCCGCGATCAGGCGCGAGGCGTGGGAGACCACCCAGACCTGGGTGTTGCGGGAGGCGTGCCGGATGAGGCGGGCCAGGGCGGGCATCAGGTCCGGGTGCAGGCTGGTCTCCGGCTCGTTGAGGACCATGAGGGCCGGGGGGTGGGGCGTCAGCAGCGCGGCGATCCAGAGGAGACCTCGCAGCGTGCCGTCCGACAGCTCCGCCGCGCGGAGAGGCCGCAGGAGCCCTTCCTGCTGGAGCTCCGCGTCGAAGCGCCCGTCGTCGCTCCGGATCGACAACCGGGCACCTGGGAACGCGTCGTCGATCGCTTGATCGAGCGCGGGACCGTCGCCGATCTCGCGGATGGTCTGGAGCGCCGCGGCGAGATCGCGGCCGTCGTGAGACAGGACCGGCGTGCGCGTCCCGAGCCGGGGCTCACGGGCAGGCGCGTCGGCATCGGCCCTGAACTGATCGTAGAAGCGCCAGGAACGGATCTCCTCGCGCAAGGCCAGCACCTCCGGCGCACGCACGGGGTCCGCAACCTGGGTCAACATGCAATCGAAGGTGGCGAGATGTTGGGTCAGCACCTGCCAGCTCCTGCCTTCCCGGATCCGGACGAGCGGCCCCCGCCGGTCGACCAGGAGAGATGCTGGCCGAAGCTGGGGACCTGCCCAGATGCACTCCCGCTTGACCTCGGGGTCGTTCGCGAACGCCGAGCTGCTGGGGGTTGGCAGGCCGAGATCGATCGCGTAGCTGAGCTCGGCGCCGGCGAACCCCAGGCGGAGGCTCACGCGCTCCTTGCGCGGTCCGCCCTGGATGGGGATCTCGCGGGAGCGCATGGCGCGAGAGATGGTTTCGGCCCCGGCCCACAGAGTGGAGCCGAGACCGCCTTCCCGGGCCAGGGCGGCGATGACGCCCCCCTGAGCCGTCTCGGCCAGCAGCCGCAGGGCGCGATAGAGATTCGATTTGCCGCTGGCGTTCGGGCCTGTGATGAGATTGAGCCGGCCCAGTGGAAGGATCAGCTCGCGCAGCGAGCGGTAGTTCGCGATGGCGAGCGTCTCGATCATGGGGCCCGCTCCTCCGCTGTCGAGAAGTCCTGTCCCAAGTCATCAGGAGTCACCCACCCTAGCACAGCATCCCGATATGACGGTCCTCACGGAGACGGGCTTCACCGGACGCCAGGCAGCTTCACCTCCAGGGCCGGTCTCCTGCTGCTGGCGCATCTCCAGGAGCGCTGTTATGCGAAATCGTTCGCGAAGTACGCTTGACGAGCTAGCGGGAAGAAGCTATCGCTTAATCTCCAGGGACAACGGGTCGGCGATTCGGATTGCTGGTAAACTGGCCCAACAGATTTTTCCGTTCGCACTGATCAGCTCCTCGCGAAGCCCGGGTGGGGAGCCAGGGAGTTGGGAAGGTCAGCGGCTCGCCGTCCTTGCCTGCCACTTGGTCGATCCGCCGGCAGTCCGATCCCCTTCTCCATGGCCTGAGGTCCGGGCGACCGCCGGAACCGACCCCCTGCCCGGGTCCTGCAATCCCGAGAGAGGCGCCTCCCGTTGAAGCTTCGCGTTTTGCTGGAGCGCAGGGTGCGGTTGTCGCCCGAGTACTTGATACGCAGCCTGTGGAGCTGGCCTGGAGGCCCGAGGCGTTGCGGCGGGCTACAAATTTCCCGCCGTGCGCACCAGGATAGGTAGGATAGTGGTAGTAGTGCTACTAACCAAGCTCATGGAGGGAAGTCTCATGACAGCGAAGCGGTCTATCCTTCTGGTTGTCAGCTTGAGCCTGTCGCTCGGGGCGCTGAATGCGGGAGCCATAACGGTCGACTCGGGCACCCAACGGCTCATCGATGCGGCCGAGGATTTGTCCCAGGCGGTCGAGGTGTCCGCCGACTTGTCGCCGCTGGCTTCCGCCGGACTGTCTCACGGCGAGTCGACCGGCATTGCTGCGGTCTTGGAATCTCTCCTTGCATGCCAGGACCTCACCGACTCCGTCGCCTCTGAAGTTCGTCGCATCCGGGCCGAGGGCGGCTCGCCCGAGGAAATCACCTGGGCCGAGTCGATGACCAACTGCGGCAATCAAGTGGCGGTGGACCTGGGTCTGCTCTCCTCTCTGCTGGACACGCTGCCGCCACGCATCTCCTCCATGGCGTGCTCGCCGGTCAACGTCTGGCCCATCCTTTACTACGAGCGCTGCGGGACCGACACGGTGTACCTCCACGACTACATCCTGATCGTCGATGTCGGCGGGAACGACTCATACTTCAACAACGCCGGCGGGAGCGTGATCGACCTGATGCGCGGCCCGGCGTCCCCTCCGGCCCTCGTTGCCGCACCGGCCCGCGGCTGCCAGACCGACGCAGAGCTCAACTCAGGGTCTGGGAACTGCTTCCTCGCCGAGGCGGCCCTGCTGGACAAGCGCGGTGACGACACCTACCAGCGCCTGCAGACTCCCGAGGCCGATTCCGTCTGCACGACGGACCTGATCGTGCGGCGCCTTGCGACCGGCGGCTCCGGCGTGGGCGGCGTCGGAGTTCTGCGTGACGAGCAGGGCAACGACTCGTATCTGGGAAAGACGCTTGCCCTCGGGATGGGGCACGCGGGAGGTTTCGGACTGCTCCGCGACCACGCGGGGGTCGACCGGTACAGCGCCATCCGCAGCTCCGTGGGAGCTGGCGTCCTGGTGGGGCTCGGGATCCTGGAGGAAGGGAGCGGAAACGACCTTTATGTCCCCTATGACCCGGTGGGCGGCGTGATCGATAACACGGGCGTTTGCCGGGCCGGCAACGCCAACCTGTTCGGAGCCGGCTTGCTCGGGGCCGACGGCTTCCTGCGCGAGTACGGCGGGTCCGATACCTATGAGGTCACCGGCGTGGTCAACACCCTCGGCTCCGGCGATCTCGCCGGGTTCGGGGGCTTCCATGACAAGTCTGGAGTTGACGTCTACAACGGCGCCACGGGCGGCCGGGGCAACAACGCGTGCTTCCCCACCCAGAATGGCACGGGGGCCGGGCACTTCTGCGACTCGCAATAGGAGCTTCGCGGCAGCCAGGAGGGGCCGGCAGCGAGCCGGCTTCTCCCGGCGGTGAAGTGACCGGTTGTTGGAGCCCCTGGGAGCGCCGGCGTCTCGCCGGCCTACTTGGATTAGACGAGAGCGAGCGGGAACGGCCGAGCGTCTCACGACCAGCCCGCCTCCTGCCCGGTGGGGTGGGGTGGGACGTACACGCCCCCGGGATGGTTCGCGACCGGTTGGCACATCTTCCAGGTCGAGTGTTTCTACTGCGAGACCTGCGCAGGGCAGCTCGTCAACAAGGCCTGTTGTTTCGACGGCTCTGGCAATGCCTGGTGTGTGGGCCAGTGCAGCACCGGCTGCGTCCCAGGTGGCGGGGGGCCTGATTACCCCACGCCTGGCGACGATCTCTAGATTCTAGCCCTCTCAGAGACGTCGGGGCCGCGCGAAGCGCGGGCCTCGACGGAGGACCAGGCATGAGCCTGGTCGAGCTCCCGCCGCGAGCCAGATCCCGTTGGGCCGGCTCTCCTGGCCCGCCGACGTCCGCAGGGTCTGATCGGCGGGAGCCTCCCCGACCATCCGGCCTCAGAAGCCGCTCCCTGCTCTCCCGAAGGCGGATCTGACTCCGCCCTGAAACCTACGAGGGTCTTCGTGCGTATGGTTCTACATTGTAGAACCGCCGCTCCGCCGACGAGGACCTAACCGACCATGCCGCCCGCCACCCACCGCGCACCCACGTCTCCGGCGCCGCCGCTCCGCCTCGCCGCCTCGCTGCTTTGCACGTTGCTGCCCGCCGCCGAGCGGGAGGAGGTGCTCGGCGACCTGCGGGAGGAGTACGCGCACCGGCGCGGCGCGCACGGGCGAGCGGCGGCCGCCGTCTGGCTCTGGCGGCAGGTGCTGGGCTCCACGCCCGCGCTTCTGCGGCGGAGCTGGTGGCGCGGTTGGACCGGCTTCGAGCCGGCGGCAAACCGATTTCTGCCTGGAGGACCCGGTATGGAGAGCTGGATCATGGATCTGAGGTATACCGTCAGGCGCCTGGTCGCGCGTCCGACGTATGTGCTCCTCGCGGTGCTGACCCTCGCGCTGGGCGTGGGCGGGACCGCTGCCATCCTGAGCATCGTGCGCGGGCTGCTGCTCGAGCCGCTTCCCTATGCTCGGGAGGCGGAGGTCACCGTCTTCTGGAACATGTTCGACTGGTCGGAGGCGGAGGTCCTCCACCTGCGGCCGGAGTGGCCCGGCTTCCAGCGCGTGGCCGCGTACCGGCCCGAGGACGTGACGCTGGAGTCCGGCGGCGGGGCGGCGCGGGTGCTGCCAGGGATCTCCGCGTCCGCGGAGCTGTTCGAGGTGCTGGGGGCCAGCCCGGCGCTCGGCCGCGCCTTCAAGCCCGGGGACGACCGGCAGGGCGTCGAACCGACCGCCGTGCTCAGCCACGAGCTGTGGCAGGAGATGGGCGGCGCCCCCTCCATCCTCGGCCGGCGCATCCAGCTCGACGGCATCACGCGGACCGTGGTCGGCGTGATGCCGCGCGGCTTCTGGTTCCCGAATCCCACCGTGCGCGTCTGGCTTCCCGAGCCGCTCGATCCGCAGAACCAGAGCGGCAATTACGCGCTCGTCGGGCGCCTCGCGCCGGGGCAGGACATGGCAGGGATGGCCCCCGCGCTCGCCCGCATCACCAAGGCGCTCGGCGACCGGTTCGACTATCCCGAACAGTGGGACAAGACGAAGAACGCCGCGCTCACCCCCATCCGCGAGTTCCTGATCGGCTCTCTGCGGCCGGCGCTCCTGGCGACGCTCGCCGCCATGGCGGTCATCCTCCTCATCGCGTGCGCCAACGTGGCCGCGCTGATGCTCGGCCAGGTGAACCGCCGCACCGGCGAGCTGGCGGTGCGCTCCGCGCTGGGGGCCGACCGGCGCCGGATCACGCAGCAGCTCGTGATCGAGGCGCTCGTGCTCGGCCTCCTCGCCGGCGGCGCCGGCGCGCTCCTCGCCACGGCCGGCTTCCGGGTGCTGATCGGCGCGCTGCCGCTCGGGGCGTGGGCGGAGAACGCGGTGCTCGACTGGACGCTGTTCGGCGCCGCCATCGCGCTCGCCCTCGTAGCGGCGCTCGGCATCGCGCTGGTCCCGGCGATCTCGCTCTGGCGCGGCGACTTGCGCGACGCCTTGACGCGCGTGCGGACGGCGGCGAGCGGCCACGGCAGCCGCGTCGAGAGCGGGCTCGTGGTCGGGGAGGTGGCGCTCGCGGTGCTCCTCGCCGCCGGCGCCGGGCTGCTCATCCGCAGCGTCGTGAACCTGTACGCCATCGACCCGGGGGTGGACACCCGGGGCGTCGCGGTGCTCGACGTCGCGGCCGGCGCGGCGATGAAGACAGGCGAGAGGCAGCAGACGATGCGCACCCTGCTGGGCGAGCTGGAGCAGCTCCCCGGCATCGGCTCGGCGGCGCTCACCAGCAAGCTGCCGCTGCGCGGCTCCGGGGATAGCTGGGGGATCGTCGTCGAGGGACGGCCGGACCTCCCCTCGACCACCACGTTCGTCCGCCTCGTCTCCCGCGACTACTTCCCGACGCTCGGCATCGCGATGCGCCAGGGGCGCGGCTTCACCGGGGCCGACCGGCCGGACGGCGAGCCGGTGATTGTGGTCAACGAGGCGCTGGCGAAGAAGTACTTCCCCGAGGTGGACCCGCTCGGCCGGCGCGTGGACATCGGGTTCGGCTGGCAGCGCATCGTGGGCGTGGTGGAGAACGTGGCCGAGGCGAAGCTCACCGACGATCCGGCTCCCGCGCTGTACATTCTCTACGACCAGGTCGATTACTCGCCGGAGCTGCAGACCCTGGTGCTGCGCACGGAGCGGCCGGCGGAGGCGGCGGCGGCGCTGGAGGCGGGGCGCCAGGCGGTGCAGCGCGTCGCGCCCGGCGTGGCCGTGCAGGAGGCGACCACGATCGAGCAGGTCCTGGCCAAGGCGGTCGGGCCCGTGCGGCAGATCATGACGCTGCTGACGCTGCTGACCGGGCTCGCCCTGGTGCTCGGCGCGATCGGGGTGTACGGCGTGATCGCGCACCACGTGAGCCGCCGCAAGCGCGACTACGGCATCCGCATCGCGCTGGGGCTCACGCCGGCGCGCGTGGTGCGCCAGGTGGTGGGCCGCGGGACCGCGCTCGTCGCCCTGGGGATCCTGATCGGCGTCGGCGCCGCGGTCGTGCTCGCGCGGTCGCTCGCCTCGCTGCTGTACGGCGTCGGCGCGGCGGACCCCATGGCGCTCCTGGCCGCGACCCTGGCGCTGCTGACGGTGGGCATGCTCGCCGCCTTCGTGCCCGCCTGGCGTGCGAGCCGCGTGGATCCGGCGAGGGTCCTGTACGAGCCGTGACCTGGAAACCTGGGAGAGTGGCCATGACCGACAATGCCCCGCTCGGCACGTTCGAGGAGCATGTGATGCTCGCGGTGCTTCGCACCGGCGACGAGGCGTACGGGATGAACGTGCGCCGCGAGCTGGAGAGCGTCACCGGCCGCGACGTTGCCATCGGCGCCGTGTACGCGACGCTCGACCGGCTGGAGGCGAAGGGGCTCGTCGCCTCCACCCGGTCGGGCGCCGGCGCCGCATCGCGGCGTCTCTTCGCCGTCACCGCGCTCGGCGCGCGTGGACTGGCCGAATCGCGAATGATGCGCGAGCGGCTGTGGGACGGAGTGGACCTGCGTCCGCTGCTGGCGGGGGCATGAGGAGACACAGCACGATGGCACACCGATCGAAGCTCGCGATTCTGACCTGGCTCTGCCTTCCCGGGCTGGCCCTGGCGGCGGAGACCGCGGTGCCGGCCCCGAAGCTGGAGCTTCGAGCCTGCACCGGCATCCCCGGCCTGCCGCCGGAGGCCCGGTGCGGCACCTACGAGGTCTGGGAGAACCGGGCGGCGAAGTCCGGCCGGAAGATCCCGCTCCGCGTCCTCGTCCTCCCGGCCACCGGACCCGACCGGCTCCCCGATCCCTTCGTCTTCTTCAGCGGCGGCCCGGGGGACTCCAACGTCGACGCCGCTTCCTGGCTCGCCGAGGAGCTCGGAGCCCTGCGCAAGCGGCGGGACATCCTGCTGGTCGACTTCCGGGGCACCGGCGGGTCGGGCGGCCTTTTCTGTACCGAGCTCCCGGGGAGTGCGGGGCTCCAGGGAACCCTGGACCACTTCCTCCCGCCCGAGCGGGTGAGGGCCTGCGCCGAGCGCCTGTCCAAAACCGCCGATCTTTCCCAGTACACCAACGACACCAGCGTCGACGACATCGACGAGGTGCGGGCCGCCCTCGGCTACGACAGGATCAATCTCTTCGGCGGCTCCGCCGGCAGCCGGTCGGGGCTGGTCTACCTGCGCCGCCATCCGGACAAGGTGCGCACGGCGATCCTCTCGGGGCTCGTGCCCATGGACGATCTGGGTCCTTTCGACATGGCCCGCAGCGCCCAGCGGGCCCTCGACGGCCTGATCGCCGAGTGCGAGGGAGACGCCGCCTGCCGCGGCGCCTTCCCCCGGCTTCGCGAGGAAGTGGCCGCCGTCCTCGAGCGGGCCGGGAAAGATCCGATGACCGTCCCGGTGACGGACCGCGAGACGGGAAAGCCGGTCGAGGTGCGGCTGACGCGCAGCGCCGTGGCGCAGGCCCTGCGCGCCATGCTCTACAGTCCCGTGGCGGCCGCCCGCCTCCCGTTCAAGGTCCATCGTGCCGCTCAGGGGGATTGGAAGCCCCTGGCCGAGACCGCCCACGCCTGGGCCGCCGGCGTCGCCGGACTGGCCGACGGCTACTATCTCTCCCTCACCTGCGCGGAGGAGCTCCCCTTCATCCGCGAGAACGAAATTCCGGCCGCCGTCCAGGGCACGTTCCTGGGAGACTTCCGCATCCGCGCGCAGCAGGTGGCCTGCGCGGCCTGGCCGGTGCCCCCGGTGGGCCGCGAGTTCCTCGAGCCGGTCACCTCCGATGTACCGGTGCTCCTGATCTCGGGCGAGCGCGATCCCGTGACCCCGCCCGGGAACGCCGAGCACGCCGCCCGGACGCTGAAGAACAGCCTCCACGTGGTGGTGCCGGACGCGGGCCACAGCTTCTCCGGGATCGAAGGCGGGGAGCACATCATCGACCTGATCATCAAAGTGGTGGAAACCGGAACGGTCAAAGGGCTCGACACCTCCTTCACGGCGCGGATGAAACGGCCGGAGTTCGTGCTGAAGCGGGATGCGCGTGTCCGTCTCGAGCCCTGCAAGGTCCCCGGCGAGGAGGACAAGCCGGTCGACGCGCTCTGCGGCACCTACAAGGTCTGGGAGGACCGGGAGGCGAAGGCGGGCCGCAGGATCGGCCTCCAGATCGTGGTGCTCCCGGCCCTGTCCCCGCGCCCTCTTGCCGACCCGGTCTTCCGTCTCTCAGGCGGACCAGGCACGGCGGTCACGAGGGGCGCCGGGTACAATGCCGGGAGCCCCCTGCGCCAGGAGCGCGACCTCGTCTTCGTCGACCAGCGCGGGACCGGAAAGCCCGACCGGCTGGGCTGCATTCTGGCCGATCGGGAAGACGATCTCCAGAGCTATTTCGGGGAGACGTACCCGCCGCACGCCGTGCGCCGTTGCCGCGACGAGCTGGGGAAGACGTACGACCTGACCCGCTACACCACGACCGCCGCCGTGGACGACTTCGATGAGGTCCGCGCCTGGCTCGGCTACGACAAGGTCAAGCTCGTGGGCTTCTCCTACGGCACCCGGACGGCGCAGACCTGGCTGCGCCGTCACCCGGAGTCGGTGCGCACGGTCACCCTCTGGGGTGTCGTGCCCATGGACGAGCCGATCTCGCTTTCCCACGCGGCCGGCGGGCAGCGCTCGCTCGACCTGGTGCTCGGCTGGTGCGAGGCGGACGCCGCCTGCCGCGCGAAATTCCCAGGCGTGCGGGCGGACTTCCAGGCGGTGATGGACCGGCTGTCCCAGGGACCCGTGGAGGTCGAGGTCGCCCATCCGAAGACGGGCCAGGCGGCCCGGGTCCGGCTTTCGCGGGAGGTGATCGCCGAGGGCATCCGCCTCCTCCTCTACTCGAACGCCACGGGAGCGGCGCTGCCTCTCCTTCTGCGCCACGCGGCCACGGGAGACTGGAAGCCGCTCGGCCAGGCCGCGGTCAACGCGAAGGTCGGGCTCGACGACTACCTCGCGCGGGGGATGTTCTTCTCCGTGACCTGCGCCGAGGACATCCCCTTCATCGACCCCGCCGAGGTGCCCGCCCGCACGAACGGAAGCTTCCTTGGGGGCTACCGGGTGCGCCAGCAGACCGCGGCCTGCGAGCTCTGGCCGCGCGCCCGGATCGACCTTGCGCAGAGGGAGCCGATCCGCTCGGACGTCCCTGTGCTGTTGATCAACGGCGATCTCGACCCGGTGACGCCCCCCGACTTCGGACGCCGGGCGGCCCGATACCTCACCCAGTCTCTCCACCTGGTGGAGCCCTACGCCAGCCACGAGGAGTCGCCGCCGTGCGTGGATGGGATCGCGAATGAGTTTCTCCGCCGGGGGACGATTCAGGGGCTCGACACGTCGTGCCTGGGCCAGGAGAAGATGGTGCCGTTTCTGCTGGAGGTGCCGGAGGGGGGGA
>DASQEB010000473.1:0-41808 GCA_035633875.1 Thermoanaerobaculia bacterium | reverse complement strand
ACTCCCGAAGGTCCGGAGGAAGCAGCAACATCTGGCCGGGCTCGTACCGCAGGAACCGCGTCGTCTCCATGGCGGCTATTTTAACCCAAGAGACGACTTAGTGGCGGTTTCCCGACAGGCTCCTAGGAGCTGCGCCGGGATTTTTTGGTATAGCCCTGGATGCGGAGGTCGATCAGGTCCTCGATGGAGAGGTCCCGCCCCTCCTTCTCCCGGGCCTCCCGGATGAACTCCGGCCCGACCCGGTGGATGCGCATGGCGACCAGATCGTCCGCCGGGACGTCCCGATAGCCCAGCTTCTCGATCTCGCGGATGAACTCGGGGGTCACCCGGTGGATCCGGAAGCTGACCAGATCGTCCGCCGAAAGATCGGAGTACCCGAGGTCCGCCATCTCCCGCGCGAACTCGGGGGTCACCCGGTGGATGCGGAAGCTCACGGCGCGGTCCAGGCTCGCGTCCTTGAAGCCCATGGCGGCCAGCTCGCGGAGGTACTCGGGCGTGACCTTGAAAATCCGGAGCTCGACCAGGCGGTCCAGCGACAGGTCGGGATAGCCGGCGCTCCGCCACTCCCGGACGTACTCGGGCGTGACCCTGTGGATTCGCAGCTCGACGAGGCGGTCCGCCGGCAGGTCCTTGAACCCGATCTGCTCCATCTCCCGGATGAACTCGGGGGTCACGCGGAAGATCCCGAACTCGATCAGCTTGTCCAGCGAGAGGTCGCCGTAGCCGAGGCTCCGGAGCTCGCGCACATAGCCGCGGGAGATGTCGAAGAGCGCCAGCTCGAAAACCTTGTCCTCGACGCGATACCCGAGAGACGCCATGTCCCGGATGTAGCCGGGGTCGGGCTGGAACCAGAAGTTGCCGGCCCCCTGCGCTCCGGGTCCGGTGCCGTCGAACCGGCCCTCGAAGGTGAAGGTCCCGGCGTCGCGGCGCAGCTCGAAGCGGCCGCTGTCCAGCCCGTGGAGCTCGCTTGCGGAGAAGCTGGACGAGTGGTTCCAATCGCCCTTGTCCTTGTCCTTGGAGCGAGGCTTCATCTGGATCTGGATGCGACCGTCCTCCCTGCGCTCGCCCATCCAGACACCCTGGTAGCTCCCCCGGCGGGCCTCTCCAGCCCGAGCGGGAGCGGGCGCGGGCTCCTGGCGTGCGGGCTCGGGCGCGGACTTCTGGCGTGCGGGCTCGGGCTCGGGCGCCCGGGGGGCGGCCGCCGCGATCCGCACCGGCGCTTCGGCGGCCATGCCGGCCGTCCGCTCCACTCCCTTCGCCAGGTCATACCCGCCGAACTGGATCACCATCCCCGAGGGCAACAGCCCCAGAGCGAGGGCACCGGCCATCCAGGAGCGGCGGGAGGGCCCGGCGGGAACGCCGGCGAGACGACGGATCCGGGCGAGGAGCGAGCCGCCGTCGGACGCCATGGCGAGGCGGGGGGAGGGCGTGCGGAGCCCTTCCAGATCCGCCAAGGCCCGGGCGTAGACCAGCCGGTCGCCGCAGACCGCCACCGCCAGGTCGTCGCAGCAGTGCTCCCGCTCCTGCCGCACCACGCGGGACACCCACCAGACGACGGGGTGATAGAAGAGGAGCGTCTCGACGATCGTCTGGAGGAGGTTGACCATGGAGTCGTGCCGCCGCACGTGGGCCAGCTCATGGGCCAGGACGGCCTCGAGCTGCTGGGGGTCAAGACCGGTCAACGCGCTCGCCGGAACGAGGACCACCGGCCGGAGCCAGCCGACCACCGCGGGCACGGAGACCGCGCAGGACTCGAGGATGCGCACCGCCCGCTGGATGCCCAGGCGTCGGCGCAGGTCGGCCACCACCCGTTCCCAGAGCTCGGGGACGGCACGAGTGCCACGCACCTTCAGCCGGTGCACCTGGAGCAATCCCCCAAGGTTGTAGAAGGAGAGCACGGCCACTCCCGCGAGCCAGAACGCGAGCAGCCAGGGCAACAGCGGCTGCAGGCGGAGAACCGGCGAAAACGCCACGGTCTCCGAGGCCAGGGGCACGCCGTCCACGATCGGGCTCACGGTGATAGGAGCGGCAGAAGCAGCCGCCGCGACCGGCTCCGCCGCCGCTCCGACATCCCCTCCGGGCGCCAGCCACAGTGCTGTGGCGCAGGGCAGGGCGAGCAGGAGCACCATGGCTCCGGCCGCCACCGTGTACCGGAGAGAGGAGCTCTTGCCCGAAAGGAGAGCCAGAGCTCCGGCGAGCAGGAGCCCCACGAGGGCTCCCTGCCAGAGAAAGTGCGCCAGCGCCCAGGCCACCGGACGCGCAAAAGGCAACGACCACAGCGCCTCGATCCCGTTCATCCCTTCTCTCCTTCCAATCGATCCAAAAGTTTCCGGATCTCCTCCAGCTCCGCGGCCGATGCCGGCCGGGAGGACAGCGCACGCATCACGAGCCGGCCCGCCGATCCCTCGAAGGCCCGGTCCAACAGGTCTCCCACCAGTTGCATCTGGGTTTCTTCCTCGGGAAGGCGCGCCGTGTAGAGGTGCGCCCTCAGCGACTCGTCGCGGGTCACGAGCCCCTTCTCCGTCATGATCTGGAGGAGCTTCAACGTCGTCGTGTAGACCGACGGCGAGCGGCGCGACAGCTCCTCGTGCACCTGCTTGACCGTGCTCGGGCCGCGTCGCCAGAGCACCCGCAGGATGGCCAGCTCGGCGTCCGTGGGTCGGGGAAGTTTGTCCATGGCGAAAGGTTATACGAAGGGCGTCGTACTGTCAACGAGACGCTTCGTAGATATCAGGGCGGACGATCCGCCCGGGCGCCTGATACGAGAATCCAGCCCAGGAGTTTTGTACCACCGGGGAGGTTGCTATGTTGGCGGAGCTGTTTGCTGAGACTGCGGCGGGGCCGAAGGGGTGGTTGGCTTGTAGGGCTTTTCCATCTTTTGCAACCGCCGCCCCAGCTCCCAGAACTCGCGGCGATACCGCCCGCGCACATCGGTCTCCCGCGCTAACCGGTAGGCCTCTCGCGCTTCCCGCAGAGCCTCAGGTGCGGCTTCGCCCCCAGCTTCCGCCTGCTCCAGCTTCGCGAATGCGAGGTAGCAGTAGGCGCCGCTCCGGGGGCTCAGTCGCACGGCCGCCTCGAGGTCCCTGACACCATGCTCGACCTTCCTGTCCCTGAGGTTGGCCCGGCCGCTGGCCTCCAGCAGGGCTGCCTCAAGGTCCTCCTGGCTCGGGCGGTTGATGAGCGAGAGTAGCGTCCTTGCCCACTCGATCTTCTCCCTTGCCCGGTCCGGATCCCGTTCGCAGCAAAGAAACGCCCAGCCGAGATAGGTGTCGAACTCGAGATCATCGAGTCCCCTCTCTTCTCCTGCACCCCACGCGATCGAAGCTCCTCCAGAATGCTGATGCTCAGCTTCCTCGGCAGCCTCGCGGAAGGCCTGATCCGCCCGTTTGTAGTCTCTGGCCAAGAGGTAGGCCCAAGCCAACTCGACCCTGGACTCGAAGGGTTTGAAGCCCAGGGATCTCGCGGTCCTCAGGTGCGCGGTGGCGTCGTCGTACTCTCCGCGCTCGCACTGGAATCGTCCGAGCCAGTAGTGCGCCCAGCCGTGCGCCTGCACCTGCTCGAGCGGACTGTCGCCGGTGAACGGATCGCTTTCGACGTGCTTGAGCGCATCCGCGAAGAATTGAGCGGCTTCCCGCAATACCTTCCGTCGAGCGCCTCTCCCGCGCAGGGAGGCAGCCCGGTCCCAGAAGCTCGCGCCGATGCCCCTCAGCGTCTTGGAGCCGGAGTCGAGATTGAGGGCGATCTCCGCCTCAGCCTTCATCTCCTCGTAGTCGCCGAGGGTCGAGAAGATCTCGATGAGCTTCAGGCGCTCGCGGACGCTCTCGGGCTCCATCTGGACGGCATGCTGCGCATAGACCAGGGCCTTATAGGAGAGCTCCAATCGCTCTTTTGGCCCGCTGTTCGGCACCCTTGCGCGGCTGAGGCAAGTCTCTGCCAGAAGCCCATAGAGGCCCTGAAAACGGGCCTGGAGCAAACCGTTCTTCTCCAGCTTCGGGATCGCTTTCTCGAGACATGCCGCCGCCTTCTCAAAAAGCGCGCAGCAATCGGGGCCACTCGGCTTCTCAGTCAGGCACTGCCGCGCCAGACGAACCAGGACCTGCAGGTACGCCCACTCCCAGTCGGCAACGCAGCCGTCGAAACATTCCTGCCACAGCTCTTTTGCCTCCTCGATCCTTTTCGAGTTTTGCGGCGTGGGCCGGATCTTGTTGAGGTGCTCCTGAATCGCCTTCAGGAGGGTCAGCGCGGAGTCTTCCGACTTCGGGCTCGCGGGAGCAGCCGGCAGCAGAAGGAGCCTGAGAGCAGTCTTCAGGGAGCGACACTCATCTCCGACCGGCTGATGCTGCAGGCGATCGAGAGGGGACCAGTTCTCCAAGCGTGAGAGGTACTCCTCTTCGCTCTCCTGGTCTCTTCTCTCGATTTCACCCATCACCGTCTGGAAATTCTCCAGACGCTGGATGTAGAGACCTCTCGCCTCCTCCAACCCTTCGATCTTTCCAAGCTCCCTCTGCAGCTTCTCGAGCCCGCTCTCCCCGGCGCGTTTGCTTTTGTCCTTCTGCTCCAACTCGAGCAGGAAACGACAGAGGCGCTTCAGGCGCTTGCGGTAACCGGATCCCCGAGGATCCCGCTCCAGCCCCCATGAGCGGAGTTTTTTCTGATATTTCTCCACAGCCTGCCACGAAGGGTCCTGCTGTTGCGTGGGAAGGGTCCTAGAAAGGCGAAAGAAACCAATCACGGGCGCTGCTCCCGGGCCTTCTCTTTGGAAGGAGGTAGCTCCAAACTGAAGTCTAGAAACTTCTGGAGGTCTTCCGCGCTCGCATCGGCAGCGAGATCGAGGAAGCGGTTGTGTGCCAACCGGACAGCGTCGCGGCGGTCCGTACCCGGGCTGGAGTTGGCGCGGGTCCGTGCCAAAAGACTCCAGAGCAACCCTCGTCCTTGGGCGGCCAGTCCGTCGTCGAGGACGCCTTCCAGGATGTTGGCCGCCCCATCCCAGTTCTCCTTCCAGAAGAGGGTCCTCCCCTCATAAAGCCGGAGATCGGGGTCGTGAGGCGCAAGCCAGGCAGCCTGCTGGAACAGACGCTCGCTTTCGGGATAGTGCGCCACCCGAGCGCGCAGGATCGCAAGGTTGCGTGTGCATAGGAAGGCGGTGTCCTTCTCTTTCTGGAGCGCCTCGGATGACCCGCGCAACGCCTGCTGGCACAATGCCCGCCAAGCGAGCGCCACGGCGATCTCGGTCATTTCCAGGATGTCCGTCCAAGCGGAATGAACGGGCGGCAGGGCCACCTTGACACGGTGGATCTCCTGGGCGCGTTCCCGCTGAGCATAGGCTTTGAGATTCCAGGCCCGCGCGTCGGCGGAATTGATGGCGATTGCCGCCTCGCAGAACCTGACAGCTTCCCTGTGGTTGCCTCCTTGCCCGGAAGTTTCGGCCAGTGCATAGCACGCTTCGAAGTTGTCGGGGTCCTCAATGAGCACACGCCGAAAGGCCGATTCCGCCGAGCCGAGCTCGCCGAGCCGCCGGTAGACGACGCCCAGATTGTAGTGGCACTGCGCGAATTTGTTGTCGTCGTTCAATGCACGGATGAGGCAACTCTCCGCCTCGCGGAGATTGCGACTTCTGTCTTTCTCCTTCCGTTGTGTCTCGCGATAGAAACGCAACCCCTCGGTAAAGCAACGAACAGCCCGCCAGCGCGGCGAGCCGATCGACACGAGACGGGTAACGATACGGAAGGCGAGCTCCTCGATGAGCTTGTGGATCACAGCCTGGTCAGGAAGCCCCTTCTCTTCCTCGGTGAGCTTGCTGGAGTCCACGAGCCAGTTCGCTGCGAGTCCTCCGCCGCTGAGTTCGGCGGTGAGAACGAACTCCTTCTCGACCTTGTGCAGCGCGCCCGTCAACCGCGGACCGCTCACCAGCCAGCCAACGAATCCCAGGAGAAGGTTCGTCGGGATGCGGATAGGTCCTAATTTGATAGGATCGGTACCGGCCGCATCCCTCAGGATGTCTCCCACGTCTCGGACGCTTGGAGTGACCTCGATGACCGGGCTCCCCTGTTGGGGAGGCCGCGCCTCGTCGATGGTTTTGTACAAATCGGCGATCCTGGCCAACTCATTCTGCAATCGGGGTCCCAATCCAGGGACCCAATCTTTCAGATTGCTGGCGCCGGAGTAATCCGAGAAGGTCCCGATGACGAGGCGCTTGCGCCCCCGGTAGGCAAGATAGATCAGCCCAAGCAGCGCCGCTGTCAAGAGGATCGGAAGCAGGAGGGTCTCGAGCTCGAAGGAGCCCCAGGGTGTACGGACTTCCCGCTCCAGCAGGGCGGGCGAGCTCGGCTCGGTGGCATACTGGTCCTTCCCAGCCGCCCCCCCCGCCTGACCGGAGGTCGGTTCTGTGCGCTGACCGCCGGTCCGCTTCTCCTCTGTTCCGTCCGCTCCCTGTACTTGCCAGGACGCCACCAGGACGGCCATGGTGAGCAGGAAAGCACCCCATCTCCAAGCACCACTGGTCCGGCCCCAGGCCCGGACCACCCACCAGGCCACGAACCGGAACCAGAGGCTCTGCCATGCCGGGAACGCTAGCCAGAGCACAATCCCGAAAGCGGACAGCAGAGTCAGATTGATGGTGACCCGACCCATCTGGGTATCGCCGACCGCCCCCCCCTCGAAAAACACCGAAAACAGAAGGAAAAGGGTGATCAATACCAGAGCCCAAAGCCCATAGCCGAAGGCTACGCGGCTCTTGTGAGCGAACCGGTAGTCCGCCCCCGGAGAAGGACTGCGCTCGCTCCCACTCCGAAGCTCGGGGGGCAGCAAGGCGAAGTAGGTTCCCGCTAGGAGGACCAGCCGCAGACCCCAAATCTCGGGAGAGCTGGCTGCTTCGCCCGGGCCGCCCAGCAACGCCCAGACGAGCGGCACCACCAAGGCAAGGCTGGCGATCCAGCCAGCGGCAAAGAACAGGATTCCGCAGGTCAAGAGCACCAGCGGAAACGGAGTGCCAAAAACGGACTCTTCGAAAGGATCGAATATGCGAGCCAGGATCGGAAACGCTATCAGCGAGTAAAAGATCAGAGCGGTGCCAACGACTGCCCAGGCGCCGCTCCGGGCCGGAAACCGAAGCCGGCCCCATGTGCCAAGCACGAACAAGAGCAGCGACTCCAGGACCGCCAAGGCAACCCAGACGTAAGATTGACTTTGTTGTGAGCTACGGCCGATGTGGTATAGCAGCATCCCCCAGAGGCAGGCGAGAACTAGGGAGACTCCGCAGTCCGCAAGCCGCTTCTTGACCGGGAGCAGGCCGGCGGCCACCAGCCCTAGAGCGTAGAACAGCCAATCAGCCGACCAAATCGCCTGCATATCCGAAGCCAGTTGGGAAAAACTCTGCGGCAGCACGACTCAAGCCTAGATCTTCATTATACGCGTGAACGGCTCCCCCTATGCAGACGGACCTCGTCGCGAAGTTTCCCAGCCCTTCGCCAACCGCGCACGCCTCGCAAGGGTACAATCCCCCCGGCATGTGGAAGCCCGGAGACCGCGTCACACATCGATTCCATGCCGAGCTCGGGACGGGCCGCGTCCAGGAGATCCGCGGCCGCAGCCTTCTCGTCGAGTTCCCCGAGAGCCGTCAGACGTTGAGCTTCGCCGCCGGGACGGACGCCCTCGCCCCCCTGACCATCGCGCCGGGCGGACGGGCGCGGCTGGAGCCCTCGGGCGAGGTGGTGATCGTCGAGTCCTGCGAAGACGGGCGTTGCCGTCTGGCGGATGGCCGGGAGGCGGAGCTGGACGAGCTCTGGCCGCTCCCGGCGGAGGTTCCGCCCGTGGAACGGCTGGCCCGGGGCAACGTGGACTCCTCGGAGGACTTCGCCAACCGGCTCGACGGCCTGCGCCTCCAGCGCATCCGCCAGGCTGGCGGCCTCGGCTCCTTCCTGGGCGGGCGCATCCAGCTCTTTCCCCATCAGCTCTACGCCGCCGAGCGCGCCTGTCACAGCGACCCTGCCCGCTGGTTGCTGGCCGACGAGGTCGGACTGGGCAAGACCGTGGAGGCGTGCCTCATCCTCAACCGCCTGCTCCACACCCGCCGGGCCGAGCGCACGCTCGTGGTGGCTCCCGCGACTCTGGTCCTCCAGTGGCTGGGAGAGCTCTGGCGGAAGTACCACCAGGTCTTCGTCCTGCTGGATGAAAAGCGTCTGGAGGACGTGGCCAGGGACTACGGCGAGGGGTTCAATCCCTTCGACGTGCACCGCAGGTCCATCGTCCCCATGGAGCTCCTCGCCGCCCGCCGGCGGCTCACCGAGCAGGCCGTGGAGGCGGGAATCGACCTCCTGGTCGTGGACGAGGCCCATCACCTGAAGCGCCCCAAGGGGCATCCCGGCAATGAGGCGTACCGGGCCGTTGCCCCCATCGCCAGCGTGGGACGGCACGTTCTGCTGCTCACCGCCACGCCGCTGGAGGATGACGCCCACGGTTTCTTCCGTCTCCTCCAGCTTCTCCGGCCCGAGGAATTTCCCGAAAGTGAGAGCTTCGAGGAACGCCTCGCCCGTCGTGAGCCCCTGCCGCCCTGCACCAGCGCCACCCGCCGGGTGGACATCGGCGGACTGCCGCCGCGGGTGCCCGTCCCGGTCCCGATCGAGGACGATGGCTGGGAGGCGATGGACCGCCTCGTGCGCCATCTCCGCTCCCGCCCGGCCGAGGGCCCCACCGCCCGCCGGCGCAAGGCGGACCGGGTCTTCCGCGCCCTCGCCTCCCCCGCCGCACTCACTCCCATGCTGGACCGGGACGACGCCGAAACCGCCGCCCTCGTGGCGGAGGCCGAGCGCCAGGATCCGCGGGTACGCTGGCTGGTCGATCAGGCGGCCCGCTGGACCGGTCCGGAGGAGAAGACCCTCGTCTTCGTCGCCCACCGGGAGAGCCTGGACCTCCTCAAAGGCGCGATGGAGCGGCAGGGACGCCGGGTGGGCATCTTCCACGAGGACCTCACCACCGAGCGCCGGGACATCGAGGTCGCCCAGTTCCGCCTTCCCGACGGGCCCTCGGTCCTCGTCTCGACCGAGGCCGGCGGCGAAGGGCGGAACTTCCAGTTCTGCCGCCGGCTCGTCCTCTTCGACCTGCCGTGGAACCCCACCGTCGTCGAGCAGCGGATCGGCCGCCTCGACCGCATCGGGCGCACCATCCCGACCGAGATCGTCTACTTTCCGCCCCCGGCCGGCTTCGGCCGGGCGGTCGCCCGCCTGTACGAGGCCATCGGCCTCTTCCGGGAGCCCCTGGGCGGGCTCGAGCGGGAGCTGCGGCACGTGGCCCGCGAGGTGGAGCGGGTCGCGATCGAGGAGCCCGGAGAGAGCGAGCCCACGTTCGACGCCGTGCTCCGCGAGGCCGAGGAGGCCCGCACCCGGGTTCAGCAGGCCGCCTATCATGAGCTCCACCGCGACCCCTACCGGCCGGACATGGCGCCGGAGATCCTTTCCCGGGTGCCGCCCCATCTCGACCAGCTCAACGAGGACGTCGTCCTGCGCGCCGCCGCCCGCTTCGGCTTCCTGGTCGAGGAGCACAGCGGGCCCTCGACCTACCTGGTCGAGTTCGGCTGGGAGGCGATCGTGGACTACATCCCGGACGTGCCGCCCGGCTCCCGCTGGCTCGGCACCTTCAGCCGGGAGGAAGCGGTGGAGAGGGAGACCCTGGACTTCTTCTCCTCCGGCCATCCGCTCGTCGACGGCATCCTCTACGAGCTCGAAGAGGGGGGCCGCGGCCGGGCGGCCCTCCTCCAGATCCCCGGTGACGAGGACACCTTCGGTCTCCTCGCGATCTACGGCACCGGAGCGGACTGGCGGGCCGTCGCCGTGGCCGGCCGGGGCGAGTTCCGAGCCGACCTCGCCGAGCGCCTCACCTCCGAGACCTTGAGGCCCGAGCCCATCGACGTCAAGAAATGGACCGCACAGACCGGCTGGAGCAAGGCCATCCGGCGTCTGGCCGAGGCGCTACCCAAGGGGGAAAAACCGCAGGCCATGGCGGCGTTCCGCGTGCGGCGAGCAGGTTCGTAGACGTCTCGGCCGGCTCAGGCCTGCTGAAGGCTTTGAAGATTTTCCAGGAGTGCCTGTGCCCTGGCGAGCCGCCGATAGACCTCCTCGGACCGGGGACCCACACTTCCGGAATTCTTCACCTCCCCCATGCTTGCGAGCAGGTCGTTGATCACCCGGAGTGTCGAGGTGATTGCATAGGCAAAGGAGGGAGCCTGCCGGAACTCTTGCCAGGCCTCCTCCTCCTCGGGACGCCCCAGCAGAAGGAAGACGAGCGCACGATCGGCCAGAAACCACGGATCTGTGGCCCGCACGCTTCGCTGCTCCTGGATCACGGATGCGGCATCATCAAGCGCCTTCCACATGTCCAAGTCTTCGACGTCTTCGATGTCTTTGACAACCCACTCGGCAGAGCCGATCAGCTCCGGTTTCAGAAGCATGCGCGCGACGAGACGCTGGACGAGGTTGTAGGAATTGATCATCCCGTACCGCTTGTCCTTCTCGAGGCCGTAGCCGCTTTCGTAGGCCTTGACCGAATCCTCAAAATGGCCAGCCGATCGCAGAACGCCTCCCAGGGAGCCATAGCAATCGGAGAGCTCCCGGGCCACATCGGTTTCAAAGAGACTCGGATCGTCAGACTTGAGGTCGATCAAGGTTGGTTCGAGAAGGTCGGTAGCCTCCTTGAGGAGGTCCGCAGCCTCCTCGTACCTCTGGGCTTCCCGACGCCGACGCGCCTGATTCTTGAGCTTTCTAGCATCCCTGAGCACGTCACTCATTTCTTCACCCTCCCAATCGATTCGAAACGATCCAGGACCTCCCCCACCTCTGCTTTCAAATCTTCGTGTCCACCCAGACTATCGAGTACCTCGATAATCCTGTTGCCGATATCCAGGAATTCCTCCAGTCTTGGGTCCTGGCTCGAAAACTCATTCCGCTCCAGGCACTCGTCCAGGCGTGCCCTCCGATGCAGATAGTACCAGGCTGCGAGCAGGTGCTCGAGTGCCGACTCCTGGAGTTGTAGCCACAGTCGCGGATGATCGGAGTAGAGCGGTGGCAGCGTTCCTTGCTGAATCGGGCCTTGACCGATCATCTCGTTGACGAAGCCTTCCAAGACACGCGTGACAGGAACACCTCCCGGCTCCCGGCGGATATCTATTGCATCCATCACGACACGATAGGTGAACCCGGGCGACAGGAGACCCCGCTGACGGAGATCCGGCGTTACCTGGCTGATCGAGGATCTATGACGCTCTACCTTCTCCTCGAAGCCCAGGAAGTCCGCTTCAGAATAGTCCACCGGGTCGAAAAGCGCCTGGAGAGCCGCAGCATGGCGCTTGCGTTTCTCCAGCTTGACCTTTTCATCTTCGTTCTCCTCACTGGCCGGCCAGTCCGATTTGAAGATACACAGAGGCTCGATTTTGTTGGTGGCCAGACGGACCCCGAACTCATAGAAGACGTTCGCCTTCCACTCCGTCCAGTCCACGATACAGAGCTGGCACCGCCGGATCGCCTCGTGGAGACGCTGGCTGACGAGCTGCGGAGAAGGAGTTTCCCCGATCCGGATTGCGACGTGGCTCCCTGGTTCCGCACAAACCGTATCGATCGCGCTCTTGACGAAGGGCCCGGCCTCGGGTGTCTTCAGATACCTCTCGCCAAAGGAGCTGAGGATGAGCACTTGCTCGGAGGGGGAGAAGGGCCTGTAATGATGCGACTCCGAGCCCAGGTTTCGAACCGCGTCATAGGATGGCAGATCGAGATAGCCACGCGGCAGGACCGACATCTTTTCGAACCCCGCCCCGATCGCTTTGGTGAGGTTCGATGCAAAGTCTCCCCGATCACCTGCCAGAGAAAGCGGCTTGATCTCCCGGAGGTTGAAAGGCAACCTGGCCCAGGTGGCATCATCGAGCGGCTCGGAGAGGGCGGTGATCGTAACACCCCGTCGTGCCGCCGAACGTATTCCCAGGAGCAGTAGCCCTGCGCAGTCGTATCCATCAATGTGAAACACCACGATCTCGGCCTGACAGAGAGCTTGAATCGTGCGAGCATACCGGTCGGGCGTCGCGAAGGCCTTGCCGATCTCGATCACTTCCGATCGATTCGCAAGGCTTCGGCTGCCTATCCAACCAGGCCGTAGTATCTTCGAGAGTCCCTTCAACGCCTGGTTCACATACCCTGTGGCCAGACCGGCGCCGCCATCGGGAACGACGACAAGACAGCCGACCTTCTCTCCCCAATCGATTCTCAGGGGGGGAATTTCTCCGCCTCCAGGAGTAAACTCCCCTTTCTTCCACAACGGAGTCCGCGTCCAGTCGATCCCCTGCTGCCGACGGGCCAGATCCCAGATCTCCTTCTTCTTCCTACAGGCCTCCCAGAGCTTGCCCTGCACCACGTTCTTGAGAGCACTTTTCGGCCCATGCCGCACGATCACGTGATCGTAGTACTCAATTCGATCAATCGTCTTGTCTTCCTTCTCAAAGATGACTTCGAAACGCTTACCATCCCACTCGACGGGCACACGGATACGTCCCGGAGCGTCCACGAGTTTGAAGGCCTCCCAGCGGAGCAGACAGGCGACAATCAGTCGGTTGAGGATCGAGCTACCCGGCAAAAAAAGACGCTCTCGATCACAATTGAGGAAAACTTTGATTTCCCGGCGATCGACAAGCCTCTGGGGAAACTTCTCGGCAGCCTGCTGATATTTCTGGAAATAGTCGGCGCTGGAGTCAGCCTCAGCATCCAGGAGATCTCGAGCAATCTCGGGGGCAGAATCCCGGGCGTGCTCAGCGAATTTGTAGAGCACGTCTCCATGGCGGAAGTTCAGGATGCAAAGCCGCATCAAATCGGTCAACCCCCCGTCCCCCACCCCTGAGACCAACCATCTCCCCTTCTTCCTTTCCGTCTCCACGGAGTCGATGCCGTCGTTGGTCCAGTAGCTGCTCGTCCCGGTCTCCTCTTCCACGCCGAAACCGACAGCGAGGATCACGGCCCTGAAATCTTCCTTCAGGTTGTCGCCCCAGATCAGCCGGCCGTTCTCATCGATCCGGATCTCTCTCTTGTCCTGAACTTCGATCCGGTCACGGACGTCCTGGGGCAGGCTCTTCCAGTTGTTCTCGATCTCCTCGATGACCATCTGCGCCTTGTTGGAGCCCCAATCGAGGATCTCCAATCCAGCCGTCTTCTCCAGGGATTGTTCAACGGGCCAGTCGTAGATGTGAGGGTGGACCCACCGCTCGCCGCTTTCCCTCTGGAGTGGCATAAGGCGGCCTGCATAGCGTTCGAAGAGAGTCACAGGGACACCCCGGACCGCCAAACCGGCCGCCGCGGTGAGCCCCGCCACTCCGGCTCCCACCACCGCGACCTTGCTCCGACTGGAGACGCGTCCCGTCTTGCACAGGGCGTCGACCAGGTTAAGAGCGCGGACCTGCTGGGAGAGGAAGGTGACGCGAGGAGCGAAACAGCCGAGGACGTACAGCCCCGGATGATTGGGGACCGACATCAGGTCGAGGAGCGCCTCCCAGCGCTGATCCGCCGTCGGTAGTGAATCGATGCTCGGGAAAGTGGTCTCGCCTGCCACTAGAGGGTCCCTCATTCAGCGTGCGAGGAAGTATAAGACAACGCCGGGCTCGCTTTTTCAGCCAAAACCCGCTAAGGTCGGCCCCCCAATCGAGAGACTTGCGTTGTCTCGCAACTGGAAAGGAGTATCCACATGGCTCTCAAGGTGACTCCCGCCACACGCCGGCGGGCCCTCCTGGCTGCCTCCCTTTTGGGAGCACTGGCCTGGACGATGACGATCTCGGCCCCCTCCAGCGTGGCCGCCCCCGAAGGGAATTGCATCTACTACAGCAATCCCAGCCACAAGGTGGTCGTCGGCCGGTTCGGCTACGACTGCTGCAACAATTATATCGCCGAGGGCGTCACGTCGCCCTACTACGAGTGCGGCGGCTGCTTCATCTGCTATCCGCCCCCGCCGCCACCCTACGAACCGTAGACGGCCGCTCAGCAATCATCCGGTGGGGCGGAGCGGAAAGGCTCCGCCCCGCCCCTTCCTCCCCGCCCTCCGCGCACCCGCACCGGCTGACCGGCGGACTCGCTTTCCTCGTTCAAAGGCACTAGAGTCCATAGCGAGGCCCGCATAAGCCTCGGACCACAGAAAGGAGACTTCTGATGAGCAGATTGACCCCCGCCACGCGCCGGCGGGCCCTCCTCGCCGTGCTTCTCCTCGGCGTGATGGCCCTGGCGATGACCGCTTCGGCCCCCACCAGCGAGGCCGCTCCCTCCGGGAACTGCACCTACTACCGCGACGCCAGCAAGACCACGGTCGTGGGCCAGTACGGCTACGACTGCTGCAACAACAGGGTCGCCTGGGGCGTGAAGACCGCCTACTCCACCTGTGGCGGCTGCTTCATCTGTTTTCCGCCGCCCCGCGATTAATCCAACCGATCGAGCGCGGCGGGCCTTCCGCCGCGCTCTTTCCCCACCCTACACATGGTTCTTCTGGAGACGATTTACTCCGACTCAGGCAGGAGCTGCTCCAACTGCTTCGTGTTCTGCGCGAACTCCTGGATGGAGCGCGCCGCCTGGAGCATGTCCCAGAGAGAGGCGGCGTCGTGCTCGTCAGGCTGCATAGACGACCTGATGGGTGTTCAGGATCTCGCGACGCCGGAAGGGATTTCTCAGCGCCTGCTTCTCGACGAGGTCGACCTCGCGGCCGAAGATCCGTCCCAGCTCTTCCCTCATCTCGACGATGTCGAACAGGGTCCAACGGGCCTCGGGTGTGAAGGTCACCAGCACGTCGATGTCGCTGTCCGGGGAGAAGTCTTCCCGCAGCACTGAGCCGAAAAGCGCCAACTCGCGGATCTGCCACTTTCGGCAGAACTCCACGATCGCCTCCGTCGAGAGGGGAACCCGCGCCTGGGAAGGGATCTTGACGGTCATGATTCGCACTCTTCGTTCGCGGACATTATGACCCGAACAGCCCCAACTGCTCCGCGGTCCCCGGCTTGCGGAAGGCCGCGGTGGAGAGCTCGGGGTAGGGCTGGTCGAGCCCGTACCGCTTCTTGAAGGTCTGGAAGGTGGCGCGGATCTGGTCGGCAAAGAGGCCTTCGCCGCGCATGCGGGATCCGAAGCGGGGATCGTAGAGCTGGCCTCCGCGCAGGTCGCGGACGCGGTTGAGCACCTTCTCCTTGCGATCCGGGAAGTGCTCTTCGAGCCAGGCTTCAAAGAGGCCGGCCACGGCTCCGGGGAGGCGGAGGACGACGTAGCCGGCGGTGCGGGCCCCGGCGCTCGCCGCGGCTTCCAGGATCTTCGGGATCTCGTGGTCGGTGATCGCGGGCACGACCGGGGCCACCATCACGCCCACCGGGATGCCCGCCGCGGCGAGACGCTCGACAGCCTTCAGGCGGTCCCGGGGGTGGGAGGCCCGGGGCTCCATCACGCGGGCGAGGTCGCCGTCCAGGGTGGTGATGGAGAGGGAGACGGCCACGGCACCGTGGGCGGCGAGCTCAGCCAGATGGTCGAGGTCCCGGGTCACCAGCTCGTTCTTGGTGATGACCGCCACCGGGTTGCGGAACTCGGCCAGGACCCCCAGGCAGCCGCGGGTGATCTCCAATTTGCGCTCCTGCGGCTGGTAAGGGTCGGTCACCCCGCTCATGGCCAGGACTCTGGGGCTCCACTTCCGGGAGGAGAGCTCCTTGCGGAGAAGCTCCGGGGCATCCTCCTTGACCAGGATGCGAGTCTCGAAATCCAGCCCCGCCGAGAAGCCCAGGTACTCGTGGGTGGGCCGGGCGTAGCAATACACGCAGCCATGCTCGCACCCGCGGTAGGGGTTGAGCGAAAATTCGAAGCCCACGTCCGGGCTGTCGTTCCGGGTGATGATGGAGCGGGAGGTGTCCCGGAGAAGCTCGGTCTCGATCCGCTCGGGGCCGGGGATCTCCGGGTCCCGCTCGATCGCGATCCGCTCGAAGCGGTTGGTGGGGTTCTCCGTCGCGCCGCGTCCTTTGAGGGCCGTTCCTGCCATGGCGCAAGCATACCGCAGTTTCGCCTGGATTGCGCCTCCCGGAAGGGTCCGGATACAATGGCGCAGTGTCCCTCCTCGATCGAGCCAGGAAGCTGCTCCCCCACATGTCGCAGACCGAGCGCGAGGCGCTCGAGGCAGGGACGGTGTGGCTCGACGGCGAGCTCTTCTCGGGGAGACCGGACTTCCGGCGGATGCTCGGCGAGCCCTGGCCGGAGCTGACCGAGCGGGAGCGAGCGTTCCTGGACGGGCCGGTCGAGGAAGCCTGCCAGATGGTGGACCCGTGGGAGCTCTCGAAGCGGCGGGAGCTCCCCCCGAAGGTGTGGGCCTTCCTCAAGCGGGAGCGCTTCTTCGGGCTGACGATCCCCCAGGAGTATGGGGGCCATGCGTTCTCGGCCCTGGCGTGCTCGACGATCTTCGCCAAGCTCGCCTCCCGCTCCCTCCCCCTCTCGGCCGTGGTGCTCATCCCCAACTCGGTAGGACCCGCGGAGCTCCTCCTCGCCTACGGCACGGATGCGCAGCGGCTGCACTATATCCCCCGACTGGCCCGGGGCGAGGAGATCCCCTGTTTCGCGCTGACCGAGCTCGAGGCCGGGTCGGACGCGGCATCCCTCATCTCCCAGGGGGTGGTCTTCCAAGGGGATGACGGCCGGATCCTGCTGCGTCTGGACTGGAAGAAGCGCTACATCACCCTCGCCCCGGTGGCGACGCTGCTGGGCCTGGCCGTCCGCCTGCGGGACCCGGAGAACCTCCTGGGCAGGGGGGAGGACCTGGGGATCACCTGCGTGCTCGTCCCCACCTCCACTCCGGGGGTGGTGATCGGGCGGCGACACGATCCCATGGGCATTCCCTTCCCCAACGGCCCCACGGAGGGCCGGAACGTCATCGTGCCCCTGGACGCGGTCATCGGCGGCGCGGCCGGTGCCGGGCGGGGTTGGAAGATGCTGATGGAGGCCCTGTCGGCCGGGCGGTCGATCTCCCTGCCAGCGCAATCGGTGGGCGGGGCCAAGCTGGTGGCCCGGGTGGTCGGAGCGTACGCCGCGATCCGGCGGCAGTTCGGCCGTCCGATCGGCCGGTTCGAGGGAATCGAGGAGCCGCTGGCCCGTATCGCCGGGTTGACCTATCTCATGGAGGCGGCGCGGGTCTTCACCTGCGGAGCGATGGATGCGGGACAGCGGCCGGCGGTGGTCTCGGCCCTCCTGAAGTACCAGGAGACGGAGTTGCTGCGCGGGCTCGTGCTGGACGGCATGGATGTGCTCGGCGGCGCCGGGCTCTGCCGCGGCCCGCGCAACGTCCTGGCGGACGGCTACACGGGCGCGGCCATCGGGATCACGGTCGAGGGGGCGAACATCCTCACCCGCACGCTCATCGTCTTCGGCCAGGGAGCGATCCGCTGCCATCCGTATATCCAGCGGGAGGTCGCGGCGGTGGGCGCGGGGGATGGCAAGGCTCTCACCCGGGCGCTCCTGGGGCACGCGGGGTTCTTCCTGGCCAACGCCGTCCGCGCGGCCCTCCTCGGTCTGACCCGGGGCACCTTCGCTCGCGCGCCGGTCTCCGGCCCCACGGCCCGGTATTACCGGCGGCTCGCCTGGGCCTCGGCGCGCTTCGCTGTGCTCACGGATCTCGCCCTGCTCACCCTCGGCGGGAAGCTCAAGCTCCGGGAGAAGCTCTCCGGCCGCTTCGCCGACGCCCTCTCCTGGATGGTCCTGGGCTTCTGCACCCTGCGCCGCTTCGAGGCCGAGGGCCGCCGGATGGAGGATCTTCCGCTGGTCGGCTGGGCCCTCGACCACAGCCTTGCGGAGATCCAGAAGGCCTTCGACGGCATCTATCGCAACTTCGGGGGACTGATCGGGTGGTGGATGCGAGGCCCCGCCGCCCTCTGGTCCCGCCTGAACCCGATCGGCGCGCCGCCCGGAGACCGGGAGGGCTCGCGCGTGGCGTCCCTCCTCCAGGTGCCCGGCGAGCAGCGGAACCGGCTGACGGCGGACGTCTACCTGCCGCCCGATCCCGAGGAGGCCGTCGGGCGTCTGGAGAGGGCCTTCACGCTGGACGCCCGGACCCCGGAGGGAGAGGCGGCGCGGCGGGATGCGATCCAGGTGGATGACTTTTCATTGGACGAATATCTGGGGTGGCCGAGCCTTCCCTGGCCGCCCGGGCAACCGCTGTTGAGGAGATCCCATGTGCGGACGGTATACCCTGAGCTCCCCGGGCGACGAGATCGCCCTCCTTTTCGACCTGCAGGAATGGTTGCCCTTTCCCCCGCGGTACAACCTTGCCCCGACGCAGGAGGCGGCGGTGGTGCGGGTGGTGGCGCCCGGCGAGCCGCGGCGGCTGGATTTCCTGAAGTGGGGCTTCATCCCCTATTGGGCCAAGGAGGCGGCGATCGGCAACCGGATGATCAACGCCCGGTCCGAGAGCGTGGCCGAGAAGCCGGCCTACAAGTTCAGCTTCAAGAAGAAGAGGTGCCTCATCCCGGCCGATGGCTTCTATGAATGGAAACCCGAAGGCAAGGCCAAGCAGCCGTACCTCATCCGCCGCAAAGACCGCAAACCCTTCGCCTTCGCCGGCCTGTGGTCCACCTGGAAGGACCCGGAGCGGGAGCAGCCCGTCGAGACCTTCACCATCCTCACGACGGACGCGAACGGCCTCATCCGCCCTCTCCACGACCGCATGCCGGTGATCCTCCAGAAAGACGAGTTCGACCTCTGGCTCGACCCCAAGATCGAAGACGCCGCCCGCCTCCAGCCCCTGCTGGACCCGGCGCCGGGCGACGACTGGGAGACCGTGCCGGTGAGCCGGGCCGTCAACAAACCTGTCTACGACGCTCCGGACTGCATCGAGCCGCTGGTGGAGAGAGATCGCTAGATCAGATACGCCGTCACGAACACCCCCAGCATGGCGAACGCCAGGGCGATCTTGGCGGCGGTGCCGAAGATGAGGCCGAGCCAGGTGCCCAGGCCCGCCTTCCCCGCCTGATTCCAATCTCTCTGGGAGATGTACTCGCCAAGGACGGCCCCGACAAAGGGACCCAGGAGCAGGCCGGGAATGCCGAAGAAGATCCCGACGACTGTGCCCACGGCCGCGCCGGCCATCCCCTTCCAGGTTGCGCCTACCTTTTTGGCCCCCAGGCTCGTGGCCAGGAAATCGACCACCAGGGAGGCGACGGTGAGGACCCCCAGGATGGTCAGCGGGAACCAGCCGACCTTCTCGAAACCCTCGGCCCAGGCGGCAAGGAGGAGCCCCACGAAGACGAGCGGGGTGCCGGGGAGGGCCGGCAGGAGGATGCCGGCGAGGCCGACCACCACCAGGATGGCGCCGAGGAGGAGGAGCAGGGTCTCCATCCCGGGGTCCATCGCTCAAGCCCTCCCCATCAGAGGCAGCGAGCGCGCGAAGACCTTGCGGCACAGCCCCTGGAAGCGGCGCTTGTGGAGCTCGCCGTCCGGGAGGTCGTAGTGATTCGGAACGATGAGGCGCGGGTCCAGGTCCTCGGCCTTGCGCAGGCTCGCCGGGATCATCTCGGGCCGGCTGTTCAGGATCGGCGACGGCAGGTGGGTGTTGAAGAAGTAGCTGGCGAAAAGGTCGCCCGAGAAGAGGAGGTCGTGCTTCTCGCTATAGAAGCCGCAGTGCCCCTCAGTGTGCCCCGGCAGGTGGACGACTCGCAGGCCGCCCCAGACGGGCAGGAGGTCGCCGTCCGTGAGGGGCTCATCGATCTTCGCGGGCCGGTAGCGGAACGCCGTGCGGCCCGTGGCCTCCAGACGGCCGCACCAGCGGGCGGCCCCCTCGTAGGGATAGCAGCCGTCCACGTGCCGCTGCTCGGCCGGATGCCCGTAGACCCGGGCGCCGGTCCACTCCTTGAACACCGCGAGGTTGCCGGCGTGGTCCAGATGCCCGTGGGTCAGGAGGATCCCCCGGACCGACTCGGGCCCGAGCCCCAGCCGGCGCAGGAGGCTCCGGAGCAGGAGCGGCTCTCCCACCATGCCGGTGTCGATCAGCCAGGCGTCACCTCCCTCCACGAGGAGGTGGCAGACGCTCATGACGCCGCGGATAGGATGGATGCCGGGAGGGAGGTTGCGGTTCTTCATGGAATCACCCTCCCTCACAACGAGAACCGGGGCCGGGATGTTTCAGCAGGCCGCTTCGCGGCCCCCTCCCCCCGGCCCTCTCCCAAAGGGAGAGGGTGCAAAACCAGTTTATCGGGTCGACGGCGAGCCACAGCGACCACCGGAAGGACGTTTTCGAGTGGGGAGAAGCCTCTTCCCACCGGGGAAGTGCCTTTCCCCGCTTGAAAATCTCCCGTACAGCCGGGGAAGGGCCTTTCCCCGCTCATAAATCTCCCGTAGAGCCGGGCAGAGGGCCGGGGGTGAGGGCCCAGCCTCCGCTCCAGGAATTCCGCCGCCGCCCGGAAGACCGCCAGCCAGCTCTCGTAGCGGAGGAAGCCGTGGATCTCGTCCGGGAGGACGAGCTGCTCCACCTCCACTCCGCGCTCGCGCAGAGCCTCGACCAGGTCCACGGTCTCGCTGAAGGAGACGTTGCGGTCGTCATCCCCGTGGATCACCAGCACGGGCGAGCGCCAAGTGTCGAGGGAGGCCATGGGGGAGGACTGGAAGGCGAGCCGCTCCTCCTCGGGGGTGGGGTCGTAGCTCGGGATGAAGGTGCGGGTGCCCACGTTCCAGTCGTGGACGCCGTGGATGTCCACCCCGGCGGCGAAGAGGTCCGAGGCGCGGGAGAGGCCCATGGCCGTGAGATAGCCGCCATAGGAGCCCCCCCAGAGGCCGATGCGCTTGGGGTCCACGTCCGGCCGGCCGCGGAGGTAGAGGCCCGCGCCCAGGACGTCGTTGAACTCGCTCCCCCCGCCGGCCCCTTGGTTCAGCGCCTCGCGGAACTCCATCCCGTACCCGATGCCGGCCCGGTAATTGACCGACAGCACGAGGAAACCGCGGCTCGCCAGGTACTGATTGAACGCGTAGGCATTGTGGTAATAGGACGAGGAGTGCCACCCGAGGAGCATCTGCCGGTGAGAGCCGCCGTGGAAGTAGAGGACCGCCGGGCGCCTCTCTCCCCTGGCCGTGCCCCGTGGGAGGAAGAGCTGCCCATGGATGGACAGGCCGTCGGCAGCCGGGAAGATCACCGGCTCGGGCTCGACCAGGGCGCTCTCGGGGAACTCGGCCGGGATCGTCCCCGGCGCCAGCTCGCGGGGAGCGCCGGAACCGATCTGGATCGCAGCATGGGCCGGCCGCCGGGCGTCCGAGCGGAGGTACGCCACGGCCTTGCCGTCGCTCGTCGCGACCGGCAGCCACTCGATTCCCCGGCCCCGGGTGATGGGGACGGGCTTGCCGCCGGCCACGGCCACCCGCCAGAGGTGGCGTCGGTCGACGTCGTCCTGGTTCGAGCTGTAGAGGACCTCGCGGCGGTCCGGGGTGAGGTTGACGGATTCGACCTCGAAGGCCCCGGGGGTGAGCCGCGCCGGCGCACCGCCCGAGGCCGGGACGGAGTAGAGGTGGAGCCATCCGTCCCGCTCCCAGGGGAAGACCAGCCGGTCGTCCGCCCCCCAAAGGATCTGGTTCGCGGCGACCATCTCGTAAAAGGCGCTTCCCGGGCCGGGCTCGGCGCGGAAGACGGTCTTCGCCTGTCCCGTGGCGGTGTCCGCCACCAGGATGGACCAGGGATGGGCAGCCGACCGGTTCGAGCGGAAGAGGGTGAGCTTCTTCGAGGCGGGGATGCGGAGAAAGGCCACCCGGGTACCGTCCGGCGACCAGACTGGATCGGAATCCGCATCGACGCTGGGCCCGAGCCAGAGGACCTTCTTGCCGGTGACATCGTAGAGACCGATGAAGCTGTGCGCCCCCCGATCGCTGACGAAGGCGAGCTTCGAGCCGTCCGGAGAGAAGCGGAGCTGCCGTGCGCTCCCCCGGGCCTGCACCCACTGGACCGGTTCCTTGCCGCCCTCGAAAGGAGCCCAGTGGATCTGCCCTCTGCGGAAGAACGCGATTCCGTCTCCCCGGGGCGAGACCGCGATCCCGCTCCCCGCTCCGATCTTCACCGGCTCCCCACCATCCAGGGAGACCCGCCAGATCGCCTGCTCGGCCCCGGCGGGATCGCTCGCGGGATTCGGATGGTCCCCCTGCCGGTTGGCGCTGCCGCCGCGGACGTAGACGATCGTCTTCGCGTCCGGCGTCCACTCCAGCCCGCTGATCGACTGGCCCTCGTCACCCGTGTACCGGGTGACCTGCCGTCCCCGGTATTCCGGCAGCTCGGCCACCCAGACGTTGCGCACCCCCTTCGCGTTCTGCACCCACGCGAGCTTCCCCCCGGTGGGGGCCGCCAGCAGCTCGGACGGGAACGGAGAGGCGAGGAGCCCCTCCAGGGTGACGGCCGGCTGGGCGGCCAGCGGGAGAGCGGAAAGGGAGAGGGTGAGGACGAACAGGAGAACGCGAGGGCGTGGGAACACGGGCATCGGGGGCCTCCGGAATTCTGACGGAGGCCCTTGTATCAGAAGGATGGAGAGGAGGGGAACTCGGGGCCGGCTAATCCCGGCCCATCGGTCACATCCAGCATATGTCCTCCGCAGTGGATTGTCAGCCGTCGATTCCCTCTACTCTCCCGGCGCCTGGAACCGCAGCTCCGGGGCGTGCTGGGCCTTCCGCAGGTAGGCCGCCACTCCGTTGACCAGCTCCACGCTGGCCCGCTCGGCGTCCACGGCCTGCTTGAGGTAGGCGAGGGCGGCCAGCGCCTCCCGGTGGATGTTGAGGGACGAGAAGATCGGCACCATCTCCTCGGCCAGCCGCTTGAGGTCCGCCATCCGGCCCTGCTCGGCGTAGAGGGTGGCGAGCTCGAGCGAGACCAGCGCGGTGTCGTAGGGAATCCCCTCGGCGACGAAGCCGTCCCGGGCCGCCCGGAAGAGCGACTCGGCCTGCTCCGCCTGACCGAGACCGCGGGCGATCTTTCCCTTTACCCACTTGCGCCGGTTCTGCGTCCAGAGGTCCGGGAAGCTGCGATAGAGAGGACGAGTCTGGCGATAGACCCCCTGGGCGTCCAGGAAGCGGCCGGCCTCCGCGAGGTCATCGGCGAGATTGTGCCGGGCGCAGAGCAGCAGGCGGGGCTCCTCTTCCGGATCAATCAACTCCTGAGCCCGGGAGAGCGCTTGAATGGCTTCATCGAGGTTGCCGGTGTTGTGATGGACGGTGGACATCTTGACCAAGGACCGGCCGGCCCGGTGTCGCTGATTGTTCTGGAGGAAGATGGTCACGGCTCGCCGCAGGAGCCTCAGGGCCTCTTCGAAGCGGCGCTGGTCTCTTCGGAGCGAAGCCTCCAGGTCCAGGAGGAGCGCGCGCTCGAAGGGATCCCGGCTGCCCTGCTGGAAGTGCTGGTAGGCGGCGGCGAACGCCTCCTCGGCTCCCTGGAGGTCGGACCTCACTCGGCAGGCGTTGCCGATGTAGCCCCAGGCGCGCGCCCGGAGGTCCTCCAGCAGATCGGGGTCGTAGCGCTCGGGGTCCAGGAACTCGGAGAGTTGGAGCGCGAGGAGCCCCAACTCCTCTCCATAGGACGGATCCTTGGGGGTCACCTCCAGGCTTCGTTGGATGAGCAGCTCGAAGACACCCCAGGTGTGAAAGCGCGGGGCATTATGAAGGAGGAGGTCCCGCTGCTCCGGCGGGTGCCCGGTGAGCTCCAGGAAGAGCCCGGGGGCCTCGGCCCGCTCCTTCTCCAACGTCCGCCCAAGGCGCTGAACGGTGCTTGCGCTCTGCCGGAAGGCCCCGGTGTAGTCGGCAGTCGTGCCGGGCCAGGGCAGGACCTCGGCCATCCTGCGGGCCCGCCTCAGATGCTGGTTTCGAAAGCCCTGCATGCGGCGCCGGCAGGTCGAGCACACGGTGAGGTGGTCGACCACAGCGAGGTGGTCGTCCGACAGCGACAGCAGAAACTCCTCCAGAACGAAGTTGTTGGGATGGACCTTCAACGCCGCCTCCTCTCTCGGTATGAGAGCGGTCGCATACCGCCTCTACAACACTAGTTACCGCAGGGGGGCGAAACGTGACACCGAGAGGAAAAGAAAATCGGGGCGCCGGTTCCCGGAACCGGCGCCCCCAAGAGTGAAGCGGCTAGCCGTTGGGGTCCATCTGGCTCCCCTCCTCACCCGTCGAGCTCGGCGGCAGGGTGCCCTGGGGCTTGCCGTCGGGGTCCATCTGGCTGCCGGCGTCGCCCTGGGGCTGGCCGTTCGGGTCCATGCTGCTCCCCTCCTTCTCCCAGATCGCCGTGAGGCGGCTCAGCCAGCTCCACAAGACGGCCGTGAGGCCGCCGCGGTCGGGGACCGGGAAGCCGGCTCTTCCGGGCAGGGCGTGCGCGGCGTTGGCGAGCAGGCCGGCGAGGACGAGGACAAGAGCGAGGGTGCGGATCTTTCCGGACATGACGTGGTCTCCTTTCGGCGGATCTGAAGTCCGCGCGGCCACCATGGCCACGGCGGGCTCCGCCTACTTGGAAGAGTGGACTTCTTTCCGGAAAGCGATACTGAACGGAGAAACTCGGAGCCGTTGATCAGTGATTTCTGGTCCCCAAAAGACCACCACCCGCGGGCGAGCCCGGAAATCGCGACGGAGTGTCCGAAAGGTGAGCGGAGCCGTGAGCGCGGCCGGGCTTGCGGAGGTCCCCCGGCACGGGATACGGTGATGGTTTCTGGACCGTGACGATGGGCCCCACTCTTCTCCGTTCCCCCGAGCTGAGGATCGTCGCCGCTGCCGCGGTCGCGGCGACCTGCCTGGGACTGGCCGTCCTGGAGGTCGTCGCCGCGCGGACCGACCTGCTGATGCTCGACCTGCGGGAATGGCGGCCGGTGGGGTCGCGACCGGACGCCGCGGCCGTCTTCAAGAGCGCCCAGACGGCCCCTTCCGACCTCCGGCCCCTGCAGCTCGACCTGCGGCTCGCGCGACCCGGCTCACCGTCGGACTTCCTCGCGGCCGAGCGCACCTTCGAGGTGGACGGGGACGGGTGCTACCGGTTCCGCGTCTACGTGTGGAGCCCGACCCCAATCCACACGGCCAAGAGCATCATCGCCGTCAACGACGAGATCGCCTGGTCCGCGCCGCTCGCCGAGGCCTCCCCGGGGAAAGGGGTCTCGATCGAAGGCGTCCGCCCCCGGCAGGGGACGGTGGAGGTCCGCCTCGAGCTGCGGGCCGATCCCGTCCGGGCCTCCCCGGCTCCCCGGGCCTCCCCGGCTTCCCCGGCCTCCCCGGCGCCTTCGGTCCGGTTCGAATATGCGGTCCTCCGCCAAGCGCCCTGCGGAGAGCGGGAGGAAGGGGCAGGAGGATGAGCCGGCGCCTCCCAACGCTCTCGACGGGGAGGATCGCGGTCGCCGGGGCGGTCCTGCTGGCGGCCGTTCTCCTTGTGCTCGCCCCCGCTTCGGTGGTCTTCGCGCTCGTGTTCCTGGGGGCGCTCCTCTACGCCGTCCACACCGGCCGCCGGCACGCCCTCTCGCCGGACGGGACGGTGCGCGCCGCGGTGTTCCTCGTCACGGCGGCCGGCCTGGCCCTGCCGGCGCTCCTCGGGCTCATTACGACGAGCTCGCAGACCCTGGACAGCCTTCTGCAGCCGAATGCGGCGTTCCGCAAGGATCTCGCTCTCCTCGCGCTGGTCGTGGTGGGGACGGTTGCGGCGGCCCGCTTCTGGCCCGCCCGGTTCCAGGACCGCTCCTTCGTGCTGCTGATGGTGACCCTGGCGGTGCTGGCGAAGATCGCCTATGTCTCGGTCGTCCAGGCGGAACCGGTCTCGGATTTCGCCTCAATGTGGCGCCTCTCCTCTTCTCTTCTCGAAGAGGGATTGGAGGCGACGCGCAGCGGGCTCGAGGGAAACCGGTGGGCGCACTTCGAAAGGATCCTCCCCTTCCTCTTCCCCGTGCGGACGGCGTTCGGGCCCGGCCCGGCGGCGTACGCGGTCCCCAACGTGCTCCTGGCCGCCGCGACCTCCCTGTTGACGTACCGGCTGGCCCGGCGGTGGTTCGGCCGGACCGCCGCCCGCGTGGCCCTCGTCCTCTCCCTCCTCGCCGTCGAGACCACGATCATCGCCGAGATCCCCACCCATGAGATCCCCGGAGCGTTCTACACGCTCCTGGCGCTCACCCTCTTCCAGATCGCCTGGGATCTCCAGGCCCAGGGAAGGTCCCGCGCCGCCCTTCTCGTCGGCGCGGCGTTCGGCCTTTCCATCCTCGTCCTCGACTTCCAGCGCTCGACCGGGAGCGTGATGCTCCTCTCGACCACCCTGCTCGGGCTCGGGCTCGCGGTGGCCGGAGAGCCCTCGCAGGAAGGGGAGCGGCCGGAAGGGGGGAAGCGATGGACCCGCCTGCGGCGCGGGCTCCCGCTGGTCCTCGTCCCCGTGCTCGCGTTTGCGCTGGCCAATGCCGGCGTCCGCGGGGCCGACCTGCGGACGCCTCCGGAGGAGCGGGCGAAGGGAGCGGGGATCGGTCTGGCCTCCGCCACCGACAGTGCGGGGGACGGGTCCTACGTTTACTACGCGAACAACTATCTCTGGCGCTACGGCCTCTCCGGGGTGAACTGGCAGCGCCTGGCCCTGGTCAAGCTGGCCTCGGACACGCACTACCACCCGGGAGCCCGGCTCATCCACTACCTGCGCAAGGCGCGGGCGCTGTTCACGCTCGGCACCCAGACGTACTTCTACCTGTACGAGGCAAAGTTCCTGGAAGGCCCGATCGATCCGGTGGCCGGAAGGATCTACGCCCTCTGCGTGGGGTTCACCTCGCTGTTCCTGGCGGCGCTGCTCGTCGCCCTGGCACGGATCTGGGACCTCCCGGCCCTGCGGCTCCCCACCCTGGCGCCCCTGTTCTTCCTGGCGACCTTCTCGGCCGTCCTCCTCCTGCTGGCCGAGATCCAGCCGCGCTACATGTTCCCGATCTGGTACATCGGCGCGATCTACATCGGAGCCCTGTTCGGGAGATCCGCGTGATCCCCTTCAACGACCTGAAGCCGCTCGCGGAAGAGCTCGGCGGCGAGCTCGAGGAGGCCGCCCTGCGGGTGCTGCGCAGCGGCTGGTACATCCTCGGGCCCGAGCTCGAGGCGTTCGAGGCCGACTTCGCGGCCTGGCACGGAGTGGCGCACGCGATCGGGGTCGCCAACGGGACGGACGCAATCGAGCTCGCCCTGCGGGCGCTGGGGATCGGCCGGGGGGACGAGGTGATCACCGTCTCCCACACTGCGGTGGCCACCGTGTGCGCGGTCGAGCGAACTGGCGCGACCCCCGTGCTGGTCGACGTCGACGAGGCGACCTTCACCATGGAGCCGGCGGCGGCGGCCGCAGCCGTCACCCCGAGGACCCGGGCGATCGTGCCGGTGCACCTCTATGGCCAGCCTGCCGCCATGGGCCCGCTCGTGGAGCTCGCGTCGCGCCACGGGCTGGCGCTCGTCGAGGACTGCGCCCAGGCTCATGGCGCGCGGCTGGATGGATGTCTGGTGGGCACCTTCGGCCATCTGGCCGCGTTCAGCTTCTATCCCACCAAGAACCTGGGAGCCCTGGGCGATGCGGGGGCGGTGATCACAAACGACGCCGGCCTGGCCGGAGAGCTGCGCCGCCTGCGCCACTACGGGCAGACCGTGCGCTACCGGCACGAGCAGCGGGGGGTCAACAGCCGCCTCGACGAGATGCAAGCGGCCCTCCTGCGGGTCAAGCTCGGCCATCTCGCGGCCCACACCAGAGCCCGGCGCCGGCTGGCCGGCCGGTACGGAGCGGGCCTGGAGGGGGTGATTCCGCCCGCCGTCAGGCCGGGGGCGGAGCACGTCTTCCATCTTTACGTCGTCCGCCACCCCCGCCGCGACGCGCTGATGGCGGCCCTGGCCGAACAGGGGATCGGAACGCTGATCCACTACCCCATCCCCGTGCACCGGCAGACGGCGTACGCGGACCTGGGATACGCTCCGGGCACGCTGCCGGTCACCGAGCGGATCGCCGCCGAGATCCTCTCCCTGCCGCTCTACATCGGACTGACGGAGCAGAACGTGGACACCATCGTGGAGGCCGTGAACGAATGTGCCCGCAACCTCCGGATGAGCTGACCTACGAGGGGTTCCGGGAGCTCGCCCGCGACGGCTCCCGCTCGCCCCACGAGAAAGTCGGGTTTCCGGACTCCTACCGGGCCGGCCGGGAGGAGGCCATCCTGCGGGACATCCGGAGCAAGCTCACCAACCTCGACAGCCCCGGCCGCCGGTTCCTCGACATCGGGCCGGGCTGCGCCGGCCTGCCGCGGATGCTGCTCGACCTCTGCCGTGAGAAGGGGCACGAGGTCGCCCTGGTCGACTCGCCGGAGATGCTCGCCCTGCTTCCGGACGAGCCGTTCTCGACCAAGATCGAGGGCCGGTTCCCGGAGGAGTGCCAGCCGCTGCTCGCGGAGCATCGGGGACGGTTCGACGCGATCCTCGCCTACAGCGTCGTCCAATACGTGTTCCGCGAGGCCAACCTCTTCGCGTTCTTCGACGGCTGTCTCGAACTGCTGGCCGAGGGGGGGCAGTTGCTCCTCGGGGACCTCCCCAACCGCTCCATGCGGAGGCGGTTCTTCAGCTCCGAGGCGGGCGTCCGCTTCCACCAGGCGTTCACCGGTACCGACGAGCGGCCCGCCGTGGTCCACAACGTCCTCGAGCCCGGACACCTCGACGACGGGGTGATCGTCGGCCTGCTGTTGCGGGCCCGGGCGGCGGGATTCGATGCCTTCCTGCTGCCGCAGGCCGCCGACCTGCCGATGGCGAACCGGCGCGAGGACCTGCTCGTGCGCAGGCCATGAGGTGTGAGATGGAGAAATCGAGGAAGCTCGTCCTGATCGGCGACAGCGCCTTCGCGGAGGTCGCGTACGAGTACTTCACCCACGACTCGGAGTACGAGGTGGTGGCCTTCGCCGTGGAGAGGGAGTACCTGAAACGCGAGGAGCTCTTCGGGCTGCCGGTCGTGCCCTTCGAGGATCTGCCGTCCCGGTTCCCTCCGGCCGGGCACGAGTTCTACGCCGCCCTCGTCTACACCCAGGGCAACGCCCTGCGCACCCGCCTCTACCAGGCGGCCCGGGAGATGGGATACCGGCCAGCCTCGTACGTGAGCCCGCGGGCGTTCGTCTGGCGGAACGTGACCCTGGGCGAGCACTGCTTCGTCTTCGAGGACAATGTCATCCAGCCGTTCGTCAAGATCGGCGCCAACGTCGTCCTCTGGAGCGGCAACCACATCGGGCACCACTCGTCGATCGGCGATCACTGCTTCGTCTCCTCGCACGTCGTGGTCTCCGGCTTCGTCCACATCGGCCCTTCGTGCTTCCTTGGCGTCAACGCGACCTTCGCCAACAACCTGACGGTCGGGGGCCGCTGCGTGATCGGCGCGGGAGCGCTCGTCCTCGGCAATGTGGAGGAGGGCCAGACCGTGGTGGGGATCCACCGGCGCCGGCGCGAAGGGGGAGCGGGCGAGGGATGAGGTGGCGCAAGGGCGGCCGCATCTACGTCCCCAGCGGCGAGCGCTGGTGGGCGCGCTCCTACGCCACGATCCCCACGGTCGAGCCGCGCGGCGACGTCCTGCGCGTCTACTTCGCCGGTCTGGATGAGGAGCGGCGCGGCCGGATCGGCTTCGTCGACGTGGACGCCCGCGACCCGGCGCGGATCCTGGGCGAATCGACCGAGCCCGTGCTGGACATCGGCGCTCCCGGACTGTTCGACGACTCCGGGGTCAATCCCTCGTGCGTGGTGGCGGTCGGCGGGAGGCGGTTCCTCTATTACATCGGCTGGCAGCGCTGTGAGCGGGTCCCCTACATGCTGTTCGCCGGCCTCGCGGTTGCCCAGGGAGACGGCCCCTTCGAGCGCCTGCAGAGCGTGCCCGTGCTCGACCGCACGCCGCCCGAGCCATTCCTTCGCTCGGCCACCTCGGTTCACGTCGAGGACAGCCGGTTCCGAGCCTGGTACGTCTCGGGAGAGGGCTGGGTGAGCGTCGGCGGCCGGCCGCTTCCGACCTACGTCATCCGCACGGCGGAATCGTCCGACGGCCTCCATTGGGAGAGCCGGGAGGAGCCGTGCCTCTCCTTCGCGGACGCGGACGAGTTCGGCTTCGGCCGGCCGTGGGTGGTGCGCGACGCCGGAGGGTACCGCATGTGGTACTCGATCCGCTCGCGCAGCCGGCCCTATCGCATGGGCTACGCCGAATCCGCGGACGGGATCCTCTGGACCCGCCGGGATGGCGAGGTGGGCCTCGAGCGCTCAGCCGAGGGGTGGGATTCGGAGATGATCTGCTATCCCTGCGTGGTGGATGCCGCCGGCTCGCGCTACATGTTCTACAACGGCAACGGCCATGGAGCGAGCGGCTTCGGCTATGCGGTGCTGGAGGAGCCGTGACCTCTCTCGCCGTCGAGCGCTACGCCCCATCGATGCGTGCCGCCTGGGACCATCTCGTCCAGCGGAGCAAGAATGGGACCTTCCTCTTCCTCCGGGGCTACATGGAGTACCACCAGGACCGCTTCAGAGACGGCTCCCTCGTCGTGCACGACGAGAAGGGAAGCCTGATCGCTCTGCTGCCGGCCAACCGGCGGGGGTCCGTCCTCGAGAGCCACGGCGGGCTGACCTACGGAGGGTTCGTGGTGGACCGGACGATGACCCTGCGGCGCATGCTGGACGTCGTCGCCGCGGTCCTGGCCCATCTGCGCGATCAGGCGATCTCCTCGCTGCGGTACAAGGCAGTCCCCCATATCTACCACCGCGCGCCGGCGGAGGAGGACCTCTATGCCCTGGCGCAGTACGGCGCCCGCCTCGAGCGGCGGGCCGCCCTGTCCGTATTCGACCGGAGCGCCGGCATCGCGCCGCAGACCCGCCGACGCCGCGGTCTGCGCAAGGCGCAGGCGGCCGGGCTCACCGCCCGCGAGTCCCTCGCCTTGGCGGAGTACTGGGACCTGCTTACAGGTGTGCTTCAGAAGAGTTACAATAACGCTCCCGTCCATTCCTTCGCGGAGATCCGCGATCTCCGGGACAGATTCCCGGACAACATCCGGCTGTTCGCGTGCTTCCAGGGCTCCCGGATGGTGGCGGGATCACTGATCTACGAGACGGAGACGGTCGCCCGGACCCAGTACATCGCCGCTTCGGACGAGGGCAAGGACCTGAGCGCGCTCGACCTGCTCTTCGACGTCCTCTTCCATGAGGTGTACCGGGACAAGCGGTACCTCGACCTCGGGACGTCCGAGGGCCTGCAAGGGATGGGACTCAACGACGGCGTCCTGGAGTTCAAGGAGGGATTCGGCGCCCGGACGTTGGCGCAGGACACCTACGAGATCTCCGTTCCATGAACGACCAGGAGGAACTGCGGATGTCCATCACCCTGGAGGAGTGCCGCCTCATCGACCTGCCCAAGATCAACGATGCCCGGGGAAACCTGACATTCATCGAAGGGGGGCGCCACCTGCCGTACGAGATCCGGCGGGTGTTCTACCTCTACGACGTGCCCGGCGGCTCGGTGCGGGCCGGGCACGCCTTGAAGGCGTGCCACCAGATCCTGAGCTCGCTGTCGGGGAGCTTCGACGTCGTGCTCGACGACGGTACGTCGAAACGGCGGTTCCACCTGAACCGGTCGTACTACGGCCTCTACATCACCCCCCGGACGTGGAGGGAGATCGACAACTTCTCGTCCAACTCGGTCTGCCTCGTCCTCGCCTCGGAGCCGTACCGCGAGGAGGACTACTACCGCGATTACGAGAGCTTCCTCACCGCCGTCCGAGGGGACGCCTAGGTGGACGGAGCGGCTCCGGAGGCGCGGCGGCTGTCGATCGTGGTGCCCGTGTTCCACAACGAGCTCTCGCTCGACCCGCTCTTCGAGTCCCTGCAGGGCGTGGAGGCCGGACTGGCGGACCGGGGGCTCGAGCTCGAGCTCATCTTCGTGGACGACGGATCGAACGACGGCTCGATGGCCGTGCTGCGGCGGATCAAGGAGCGCCGGCCGGCAACACGCGTCGTCAAGCTGACCCGAAACTTCGGCGCCGTTCACGCCTCGAAGACGGGGATGCGCTTCGTCACCGGCGACGCCTTCCTCATCCTAGCCGCCGACCTCCAGGATCCTCCCGAGCTGATCCTGGAGATGGCGGACCGCTGGCTGCGGGGCGCGAAATACGTCGTCTGCGTGCGCCAGGAACGATTCGATTCGCTGCCTTCGAAGCTCTTCTCCAGCCTCTATTACTGGCTGATCCGGCTCCTCGTCGTTCCGGACTATCCGCGCGGCGGCTACGACATGGCCCTGATGGACCGCGCTTTCCTCCCCTACCTGTTGAACAGCGCCAAGAACATCAACACGCCGCTCTTCGCCTACTGGCTCGGCTTCCGCCCGGAGACGATCCACTACACCCGGCGCAAGCGCGAGCACGGCAAGTCCGGCTGGACCTTCCGCAAGCGCTTCAAGTTCTTCCTCGACTCCCTGCTCGGCTTTTCCATCGTGCCGATCCGCGCCATCTCCCTCTTCGGCGCGGTCGTCGCGCTGGTGAGCTTCGGCTATGGCGCGGTGATCGCGGTCAACGCCCTGCGGGGGATCAAGGACGTGCCCGGCTTCGCGACCCTGGCCGTGATCCTCTCCTTCCTCCTCGGCGTCGTCATCGTGATGCTCGGGATCATCGGCGAGTACCTGTGGAGGATCTTCGACGAGGTCAGCCACCGGCCCGAGGCTGTCATCGAGGAAGTGCTTTGACAGGTCGACGGGGCGAGTCTCCTCGCCCCGTCCATCCTGATCGTCGAAGGGCTGTTACGGCGCCGTCTTCTCTTGGGAAGCGAGCTTCGCTTGCACAGCCGCGAAGAGCTCGGGGGCTTGGCCCTTCAGGGCCGCCAACTGGGCTTCCATCGTGCCCATACGCTCCATCAGCTCCTTGTTCTGCGCAGCGAGCTGCTGCACGGCGAGCCACAGCGCCATCTGCACTTCGTCGCCTTGGATGTACTTGTCGGATCCGCGGCCGAAGACCTTGTGGAAGTCCTCCGCGATCAGACCGATGCGGTCCTTGGGTCCCTGAAGGTAATCGTAGTGGTAGACCGGGATGTCGGCGATCTTGTCGAGGATGTCGGAAGCCTTGACGGGAGACAGGTTCGTCTTCAACGAGCGGGACGAGGCATTGGCGAACTGCGTCTGACCGGCATCGATTCTCGAAAACGCACCGGCGCAACCCGCCGTGGTCGTGGCGATGTGCAGATCGGCGGTTGGGTTGTCGCAGTTGATGCCCACGTTGCCGGCGGAGGTGACCCGGAGATGCTCAGCATTGTTCGTCTGGACCACGAAGGGGTGATCGTTGCGGGCGTTGATCCGGACCTCGTTGCTGGTATGGACGACTCCGACGAAGGCGTCGACGCCTTCGGTGGTCGTGGAAGGCTCGAGGAACTCGATGCCCGAGAATCCGGTTGCGTCCTGCTGCTGGAGGCGCATCACCGCCACGTTGGGCGTGTTGACCTTCACGTCCACCCGCACGTCCGGGGAGGCCGTGCCGATGCCGACGTCGCCGTCCGCGGAGATGTCGACCGAGCTCGTGGGCGCGCCGGGGCGGATGCGGAAGGGCAGGCGCGAGCCGCCGGTCACGTCACGGACGAAGAAGTTCGCCTCGTTGCCCGCGATGTCCCAGGTCTGGGCCGTGAAGCCGCCCGAGTTGTTCTGCTCCAGCCGGATGGCCGGGGTGTTGCTGGTGGCGACGTGGAGGTCGAGAACCGGCGTGGACGTCCGGAAGCCCACCCGGCCGGTGCTGTCCACGAAGATCGAGTTGGTCGAGGCGCCGGCGGTGATGGTGAACGGGACCTTGGCGCCGGTGATGTCCTCGATGGAGAACTTGCTCGCGCCGCCGCTCGCCGAGTCGTTGGCGGTGAGCTGCCAGTCGTTCGTGGGGAAGGTGCCGGTGCTCGTGTCCTCGAACTTGATGCGGGTGTTGTTCTCCTTGAGCCGGATCGTGTCGAACCCGAAGGCCTCGTTGTTGACGCAGTCGAAGCCAACGCAGAGACTCCCCTGGACGATCAGGTCGTCCGGGATCACCTGGTCCGCCTCGAACGTCGGCGTGAGGCCGGAGCCGGATGTCGAGTCGGCCTTCTTCCCATTGCGCGGCTGGCGGCGGGCGGCCTTGCCCTCCGCGAGGTCATCCGGCACGATGGCCCCGCCGCTGATCGTGAAGTGGCCGGAGAGCGTGAGATCCTCCCGCGGGATCAGCCCCGCCCGCCAGAGCTCGAGCTCCACCTCGTCACCACGGCCGTCGGCGGCCCGGGCCCTGCTCAGCCTCGTCCGCACGTCGCTGCTCACCACCGGGTTGGCGCGCAGCTCCCAGGAGTAGGTGCCGTCCGGCAGGCGGCTGCCCTTCGCGTCCACCGCCTCGAAGGCCGGCGTCTGGCCGGCCTTGAACGTCTGCTGGAAGCGGAACCTTTCCGGTCCCGTGACCGTCAGGGTGAAGCCTTCGTTCTCGACGTTCGGCGTCCAGGTGACCGACGTCCCGCCATAGCTCGCCCGGGCGATGGGCTCCGCGGCCCAGGCCGGGAAGAGCACCCCGGCGGCCACGATCAGGACCCCGATCATCGATGCGATCTGCCAACCTCTTTTCATCATTGCCCTCCTTCTCCTCAAGTCCGCTTTGTTCCCGACTCGTGCAGTGGGTTATCCAGGCACGTAGAAAAAACTGATTCGGATTCCCCTCCGAAGAGAAGAAACGATTTACCTGCGAGAGGTTCGATCGCTCTGCCGGATCACCAAGGTGTAACACATCCAGTATAGCGAAACGATCCGCATATTGCACATCGTCTGGCGATGCATCTCTACCGTTCGTTACATCGACTTCCGTGAAGGAGTTGCTTCATCAGAGCGTGCCTTGTTTGCGCACAGGTGTATGCTTTTCCGGACTCTTCCGCGCGCGAGCACGGAGCTCCTTCCTGCCGCCCCGGCGAGCTCAAATCCCGGTGTTCTCTCCTCTTGTGCGGCCGGGACCGCAAAGAGGGACGCCCGGCACAGGCCTTGCCCTCCAGGCCCGACAGGAGGGAACGAACGATGAGACTTCTCCGCCGGGTGACTCCCCTGGGCTGGGCCCTGCTCCTCCTCACCGCCGCCGCCGCGCCGGCCCAGGAGGAACGCCTGGAGCCCGCCCGTTTCCTGATCGAGGCGATCACCATCGAGGGGCCGAAGGAGGCCGCCGCCAACATCGTCCGGGCTGAGACCCTGCTGCAGGAGGGGAGGTCCTACACCGAAACCGAGCTCCGGCAGGCGGTCGACCGCGTGCAGCGCCTGCCCTTCGTCCTCTACGCCACCTTCGCCCTGCGCAAGGGGAGCGAGCGCGGGGCCTACGAGCTGGCCGTCCAGGTCCAGACCGCCCGCTGGTTCTTCTTCGACCAGTGGAACCGCGGCTTCTATCTCCAGGAGCCCCTCAGCGTCAACCCCGGCAACCCCGATTCGTTGGGGGGGTTCAGCCAGGATTTCCAGGCCGGGGTGGGGGGGTTCGTCGGCGCGCGGCTCTTCGTCGGCCGGTCGGGCGTGGTCTTCGCGGCCCTGGACCTCCTGCAAGGGCCGCAGATCGGCTTCACCCGGTATGACCTCTTCCGCCGCGGAATCCTCCTCAGCGCAGGGGTCTCGCAGCCCGTCCAGGCCGAGGTGCTGCCTCTGGCGCTCGATCCGACCTTCGCGGCCTGGGATTTCCAGAGCTCCACCAAGCTCTCCCTGGGGACATCGATCCCCCTCGGCGGCCGGCAGTCCGTCCAGGTGTCGCTGAGCGAGCGGCGGGGCGAGCCCGCGAGCCGCAGCAGCGTCCTGCTCTCCTTCCCGTTCACTTTCCCGGCCCAGTTCACCGATGAAGGGGAGGTGACCTATCGGACGGCGGAGGCCAAGTGGGTCTACGACACCAGCGACGATCCGCTCCTGCCCACCCGCGGAACCAGTCTTTCGGCAGGGATCGAAACGGCCCACTTCCGAGGAGAAGGTCTCCGGCCCAGCTTCTCCCCCTCCTTCGAGCCCCCGCTGCCGGACTTCGAGTCCGAGCAGGCCGTCCTGGCGTTCTCCGCCATCCGCCACTGGTCTCTCACTCCCCGCCAGACGGTCTCCGCAACCGGCCGGGCCTCCATGGGACAGTCGAACGTGAAGGGTCTCGTCCTCGGCGAGACGGTCCTCCCGGTGAAGGAGACCCTCAACTACGCGGGCGGCTCTCTCGGGCTCCAGCACTCCCTGGTCCTCAAGCGGTCGCGCGAACCCGGCGACGTGAGCGACCTCCGCCTGGAGACCGGGGTCGAGGCCGGCGCCGAGAGGACCTCGCCGGATCTCGGCCCCGGTCTGCTCCAGCGCTTCTCCGCGTCCGTGGGAATCGTTTTTCGCAACCAGTGGGGCCGGGTGCGCGCGATCCTCACCTATCTGGACCTCCGGGGGGAGGAGCCGTGAGACCTCGCTGGCTCCTCCTCCTGTTCCTCAGCGTCCGGCTGGACGCCCTCCAGGCCCCGGCGGTCGAGGCGGCCCGCGAAGGGGTGGTCCTCACCCGCCTCCCGTCCATCCTGACTGACAAGGAGGTCCGCAAGCACCTCGAAACGGGCCTGACGACGAGCTTCGTCTTCGAAACGCGGGCTCTTGGGACAGGCGCCCCGGTCAAGGGGGGAGCGCGGGTGGACATCCGCTACGAGCTCTGGGACGAGGTCTATATCGTCTCCCGCGTGGACGCCAACGGCCGTGCCGCCCGGACCACCTTTCCCTCCTTCGGACATCTGGACCAGTGGTGGCGGGACGCCCGGCTGGCCGTGCTCCGGCCTCCCCCACCGGCTAACGCCCGGATCGAGATCCGCCTGCGGGTCATCCCCTTCTCGCAGACCGAGCAGCTCGAAACGCAGCGCTGGTTCTCCCAGGCGCTGTCCGGCGAGGTCTCCGGCAGCGCCGGGGCGGCTTCGGGTGAGTCCGAGTCGTTCGGCCAGTTCCTCAACCTCCTCATCGCCACCTCCATCGGCCGCCCCGCCCTGCTCGAGTACGAGTGGAACTTGACGATCCCCCCAGGGAAGAAGAGATAACAGCACGATGAACCTCCGATTCGCCGCCATCACCGTCTGTGGCATGCTCCTCACCGCCGCCGCGGTGCTCTGGCTCTTCGACCGGCAGATCTCCGGCGCCTGGTTCCGCCTGGGGCTCCAGCCCGAAATCGCCGCCGCCCTGGAGCGCTCGCTCGCGGATCAGAAGGAGCTGGCCCGGCTCGCCCCCGAACGCCGGGAGGAGCTCCGGAGCCGCTTCGGGGAGACCCAGACCCTGCTCAACCACCTCCGCATCCTGGAGCACAACCGCGAGGAGATCCTCCGGCGCTGGGAGCTCGTCCTCCTCGCCGCCGTGGGCGGCATCCTCGCCGTGGCCGGCGGCGCGCACCTCGTGCGGCAGAGCCGGCTCGACGCCCGGATCGAACGACTCCGCATGGCCCTGGTCGCCCTTTCGGCGGGGCAGGAGGACCTCGAGATCGGCGACCGCGGCCGGGACACCCTCGGGAGGATCGCGGCCATGATCGAGGAGACCTCCCGCGCCATGGCCCGGGACAGGAAGCGCCTGGCCTATCTCAAGAACCTCTCCGTCTGGCAGGAGACGGCACGCCGCCACGCCCACGAGATGCGCACCCCCCTGACCGCCGCCCGCCTGGAGCTCGCCCGGCTGCAGCAGTTCCTGGAGGAGCCCCAGCGCCTGGACGAGGCACGGCAGGTGGCGGCGAGCGTCGGCGAGGAGCTGGAGCGCCTCGGCCGCTTTACCCAGCAATTCACCTCCTTCGCCCGCCTGCCCCAGCCGCGCCTGGAGGTCCACGACCTCGGCCGGGTCGTCGAGGAGTTCGCCACCACCTTCGCCGCGGCCTGGCCCAACCTGACGCTCCGCCTGGAGCCGGCGGGCCGGCCCCTCCCCGTGGCCCTCGACCGCGAGATGCTGCGCCAGACTCTGGTCAACCTCTGCGACAACAGCTCGCTCGCCCTCCGCGCCTTCGAGGGTCGCCGGGGCACGGTGACCCTGCGCCTTTCCGAAGCCGGCCGCAACACCGTCCTCGACGTGGCGGACGACGGCCCCGGCATTCCACCCGAGATCCGCTCCCGGGTCTTCGAGCCCTACGTCACCACCCGCAAGGTGGGCGAGGGCATGGGCCTGGGGCTCGCCATCTGCAAGAAGATCCTCCTCGACCACGGCGGCGACCTGGAGATCCGGGAGAGCACGGTCAAGGGGACCACCTTCCGCCTGACCTTTCCCCACCCGCAGGAGGAGGCGGCGTGACCCGGCTCCTGATCGTCGAGGACGACGAAAAGATCCGCGCGAGCCTCCTCCTCCAGCTCCGCGAGGCAGGCTACGCGCCCCAGGCCCTGTCCACCGCCGAGGAGGCCCTGGCGCTCCTCGAAGAGCCCCGCTCCCCCCTGCCCGACCTGCTGCTCCTGGACGTCCGGCTGCACGGCATGAGCGGCGTGGACCTCGTGCGGCGGCTGGTGGAGGTCCGGCGCTTTCCGCCCACCGTCATCGTCTCGGGCGAGGCCTCGATCAGCGAGACCGTGGAGGCCCTGCGCCTGGGCGTCCACGACTTCATCGAGAAGCCCTTCAGCCGGGAGCGCCTCCTCCAGTCCATCCGCAACGCCCTGGAGCATCACGCTCTAAGGCGCGAGGTCGCCACCCTGAAGGCCGATCTGCAGGGCGAGCCCGAGATCCTCGGCCGCGCCCCGGCCGTCGAGGAGCTGCGCCGCATGATCGCCCGCGCCGCGGCCACCGACGCCCGCGTCCTCATCATCGGCGAGAGCGGCACGGGCAAGGAGCTCGTGGCGAGCGCCCTCCACCGCCAGAGCGCCCGAGCCCAGAGACCCTTCATCAAGATCAACTGCGCCGCCATCCCGGACCACCTCGTGGAGGACGAGCTCTTCGGCCACGCCAAGGGCGCCTTCACCGACGCCAAGACCGCCAAGCCCGGCCTGTTCGAAGAAGCGGACGGCGGCACCCTCTTCCTCGACGAGATCGGGGACATGGACTTCTCCCTCCAGTCCCGCCTGCTGCGCGTTCTGGAGGACGGCCGCGTGCGCCGGGTGGGCGAGACCCGGGACCGCCAGGTGGACGTGCGCGTCCTCGCCGCCACCCACCGCAACCTGGAAGAAGAGGTCAAGGCCAACCGCTTCCGGGAAGACCTCTACTTCCGCCTCGCCCACCTGCCCCTTTCCGTGCCGTCGCTCCGCGAGCGCCGGGAGGACATCCCCCTGCTCTTCACCTTTTTCCTCGAGCGCTTCGCGCGCCAGCACCGGACGCGCCCCCGGCAGGTGGACCCGGAGGTCCTCCCCTATCTCGAGCGCTACGCCTGGCCGGGCAACGTCCGCGAGCTGCGCAATCTCTGCGAGCGTCTCGTCATCTTCGGAGCCGACCCCCTCACCCCGGACCAGCTCCCCTCCCCCTTCTTCGAGCCCGCCCACGCACCGGAGACCGGCTCCTTCCTCCTCCCGACCTCGCTCCCCATCGTTCCGCTCAAGGACTTCAAGGCCCAGTGCGAGCGCGAATACATCGAGAGCGTCCTGCGCCGCAACCGCTGGAACTTCACCGCCGCCGCCCGCCTGCTCGACGTGCAGCGGACCTACCTGCATCAGAAGGTGAAGAGCCTGGGGATCCGGCGGCCGGGGGTGGGGGATGGGGAGGAGGAGATGGATTGAGGCGTGCTGTCAGAGACTCAGCCGGTTGAGCCAGTATCCGGGGCGAAGCCGGAGATGTGCAACAGCGATGATGCGGATGTGGTCTTCGAGATCTTGGAAGAGAAGGGCGTAAGGGAATCGCATCATGGCGGCGCGACGGACCCCAAGATCCCGAGGAACGTCCAGGAGGCGCGGGAAGCTGGAGGGACGTAGCCGGATCTGAAGGAGCAGATCTTCAAACTCAGTAATGAAATCGTCACCCAGCCCCAATTGGCGAGACTTGTACCACATCGCGCCTCATCAATCTCTCGGGCGGCCTCAGGCGCGACCTGGAAAGGCTTCATTCACCCGCCAGGCGCCGCTTGATGGACGATCGGACCTCCTCCCAGGGAATGCCGGGCTCGCCGGCAAGGGCTGCGCGGGCTCGGCGCTCGATCTCGGCGATCCACTCGTCGTCGGTTTTCTCCACCTGAGGAGGGCTCCCGAAACTGTCCAGCAGATCGCGGACGAGCTCCGCCCGCTCCTCTTCCGGCAAATCCAAGGCTTCCTTGAGAACCTGCTTGGCAGACATCGGCATGGACACAGCGTAGCTCTCCCGGGGAGTCTCTTCAAGAGAGGCAGACCGCTTCCGATCGCCTTTCGGAGCACTTCCCGACGAAAAAGTCTACCACAGTGACGGAACCTGGGCGCGTAGAGTCGGATAACGGGCTTCTCCGACGCGTGGTTGGCGGGCTCGAGGAGGAGAGGCCGTCAGGAGCTTCGCTGGAGCGGGATGCCGGTCGCGGCGGCTTCGCGCAGCTTGGGATCGGGCTTCAGCCCGAAGCCGTCGGCCATGCGCGGGAAATAGTTGAAGATGGCCACGATGTGGGCGACTTCGAGGAGGCCCTGCTCGTCCAGCCCGGCATCGCGCAGCGGCTGCCAGTCCTCCGCGGTCATCTCTGTCGGCGTCAGCGTCATCTTCTCAGCGAGCGTGCAGAGCGCCCGCTGCCGCGGGCTGAGGTGGGTCAGCTCGCGCCAGCGGCGCCGCTTGATCGCTTCCACCAGCTCCGGATCGTTGTGCTCGACACGCAGAAACTCTGCGTGAGATTCCGTTCAGTACTCGCAGTCCTGGGCCGCCGAGGCGACGGCGGCGAGCATCTCCCGTTCGGCGCGGTCGAGCGCCCCGGGTGCGAACATCATCTCGTAGAACGCGGCCTGCAGGGCCTTGCCGATCCGCTCGTGCGCGGCGAGCAGGCGCGACATCCCGCCGATGAATCCGAAGTTGTAGGTCGGCTTCATGCCGGACGACTCCCTCCGGGCGCGCATCTCCTCGTCCGTGGGCAGGTTGATGAAGGGCTTCTGGTCGTCTGCCATCGAGGCCTCCTTGGCCGAACGTTCGCCGCATTGTACCCCGGCATGACAGGCGAAGGAGTGCGGCCTGCGCAGCCTCTTCGTCGGCTTCGAGACGCTCAGCGCGGACAAGCCCCAGAACCTGAGCCGGGACTACGGGGCGGTTATCCGGACGATGCGTAGCCCGACGGAGCCGCGGTCCTGCTCCAACATGCCCAATCGCCAGGCGTTGCGGCACATGACGGCACAGACGGGTAGCAGCCCGGTGTCCCCGCGCGCCCGGGTGCGCACCACGAGCTCCCGCCCTTCCGGGTCGCATCCAGGCCCGGCGAGCAGCATGGTGAAGCGGACCGCGACGAAGGCGTCGCCGATCAGCCGGGCGATCTCAGGCTCCGAGAAGACAACTGTCCTCCTGTAGGCCGAGGCGGGTCACCAGTCGTCATTCGGGCCGAGTCCCTGACCGGGCGGCTGGACGACGATCGGGCACGGACGCAGGCGCGCCCGGTCCATCGCGTCGCTCAGCCGGTCGAGCCAGCGGATGTCCTCCATGAGCGTCTCCTTCCTTCCCAGGACACAGAAGAGCAACTATACTCTCGTTGATTCGCTTTCAATGCAGCACAACAACCGAGAGGAGGTCTTTCCATGAATCGGACGTGGTCCGCCATTTTGAGTGTGGTCGTTCTCCTGGTGCTGGCCTGCGGCGGCGTCTGCGCCGCGCAAGGCTTGGGAGAGTCGGCCTGGACCAACCAGAGCGCCTCGACCCTGTACATCGAGGATGTCGACTCCGAGGGCCTGATCACAGGCTTCTACATCAACCGGGCCGCAGGGTTCAGTTGCATCGGCACGCCCTATCCTGTGACGGGATGGGTCCTCGACGGCA
>DASQEB010000472.1:0-9403 GCA_035633875.1 Thermoanaerobaculia bacterium | reverse complement strand
CAGGCGTAAGCACTACACATAGGGGCCGGTCCCTCCCGGACCGGCCCCCTTGGGGCTTCTACGTCTTCCCGCTGGAACCGCTGAAGGAGCGGGGCGGGATCTTCGGCGGGTTCACTTCCTCCCCACCGCTCCCACGTACGTGCCAGTTCTGAAGCAAGGGCTTTGCAGTGCCGGGCCGTCCGGAACGTCGCTACGAGCCGGGCAGAGGGCAGATAGACCAGCGTGTACCGGTGGCACCCCATGTAGAGGGGACCGGCGGACGTGCCCCGGAAGATACCGAACGGGCGGGCCACCCAACCCCGGACGGTGACCTCGGAGCCGTCCTCCAGGCGCACGTGGAACCGGCCCTTGCCCCACGATAGGGGAAGCGGCTTTCCGGCTCTCTGGAGGGCATCCAGGAACCGGTCCGCCGCTTCCGCGAGCCACGTGCCGACCGAAGCATGCCCTTCCGCGTCCGCCGCCCTCTTCCAGCGAAGGGATTGCTTGTCCGTAGCCCGGACGGTGAAGGAGGCCGTCTTCAGACGTCCCGCCACTTCGCCAGCTCCTCGTTGAGGCGGTCCGCGATCTCCCCGAGGTCGTAGGCGAGCCCGCCCGCGTAGCGGGACAGCTCCTCTACCTCGGGCGGGAGAGACGACACACGGTGCTCCTCGAAGACGGAGGTCAGGTACCCCTCCAGGAACCGCAGCTCGGACAGCACCGAGACCAGCTCCCACCGGGTTTCCGGTCCGGGGAGTTGCGGCCAGTCTGGATGTGGGTTTTCGAGGACGAGGTCGTAGAGAAGCTGTGCAACGTGGCGCAGGGCTTCCGTGTCCTCCGGCCGGGGGAAGTGGCGCAGGAAGGTGAAGCGGAAGCCCTCCCATTGCTCCCAATCCTTGGCGATGGCGCGGGGTGGCGGGGGTGGGGGCGGGAAGTTGGGCCACGTGGGCGGGGGAACGGGGGGTGTAGACTGCTCTTGGTCCGGCATGGAGTGTGTACCTCCGGTCGGGCTAGGCTCGGCGGGGCGGGTCACAGCGCTCCGTCGGGCCGCTTCTCTGGGGATAGAGGGGAACGCTTCCCCCCTTTCAGGGGGAAGCTACCCCACCTCTCACCGCTCCGGGGCACCCCCACAGCGCCAACACTGAATTAGGACACCACCCTCGCCGGGGCGGAATCAAAATTCGCGAGGGCGCAGTGAGAATTCGCGAGGGCGCAACGAGAATTGCCGGGGGCGGAGACGCATTCGGAGAGGGCGGACATGCAGTCGGCAGGGGCGGGCACCGAGCTCGCGGGGGCGGACACGTCTTTCCCCGGGGCGCAAACGGAGTTCGGGAGGGGGGAGAGAGGAGACTGCGCTCCGGTCCAAGGATGCAGCGATAATCCCCCCGCGTGAGCCTCCTCCCCGGCCTCTATCTCGCTCTCCTCGCCCTCCTCCTGGCATGGGCTCTCCGGCGCTGGTGGGACCCGGTGCCGCTCCGGGTGTGGGCGGTGTTCGGGGCCGTCCTTCTTCTGCTGCTCGCGCCCGTCCTGTTCGGGGGCAAGGTGCTGCTTCCCCTGGACATCCTGGCGGGGATCTCTCCGGAGGGGGGAGCCCGGCCGGCGCGGGTCCAGGGCAATCCCCTGCAGAGCGATCTTGTGACGCAGGTCGTCCCCACGCTCACGCAGGTGCGGCGGGCGCTCGCGGCGGGGGAGTGGCCGCTGTGGAACGAGCTTGCGGGGGCGGGGGTGCCCCTGATGGCCGATCCCCAGGCGCAGGTGCTGCAGCCGCTGGTCGTTCTGGGCCTTCCCCTTCCCCTGGAGCAGGCGGTGGGGGTGACGGCCGGGCTGCGGGTGCTCCTCCCCCTGGTCTTCTTCTTCCTGCTGCTGCGCCGGCAGGGGGCGTCGGAGATCCCGGCTACTTTCGGCAGCGTCTCCTACGGGCTCTGTGGGTTCCTTCTGCTCTGGCTGGGTTGGCCCCTCGCCAATTCGGCGGCGCTCCTCCCGGCGGTGCTGTACGCGATCGCGATGGTGGACGAGCGCGGGGCGCGGCGGGACCTCCTGCTGCTGGCCCTGACGGCGGCCGCGGCCCTGACGGCGGGGCACCCGGAGACGATCTTATATATAGGTACCGTGGGGGCCCTGTTTGCCGGGGCCCGGCTCCTCGCCCGGCCGGCCGGAGAGCGGGGCCGACTCGTCGGCCGTTGCGCCCTCGCCGGAGCGATCGCTCTGGGTCTGGCGGCTCCCGCCCTCTTACCCGTGATCCGGTATCTCCCCCAGACCCACCGGGACCGGATGGTGGAGATCCGGAACGAGCGGCTGAAGGAGGAGCCGTTCCTGCTGGAGTGGACTGTCCCGGGTGCGCGGCGGGAGGCTCTCGAACGGGTGGCGCGGCGGGTGACGCCGGTCTTCGCGCCCCATGCCTTCGGGGACCGCCGCGCGTACTGGGGAAGCCGCAACCTCAACGAGGACGCCTCGGGCTTCGCTGGCACGGCGGCCCTGCTCGCCGCCCTCGCCGCCTTCGTGCCGGGCGCCCGGAGGCTCCGGCAGGAGAGACTGTTCCTGGGCCTCGCCGCCGTCAGCCTCGCGGTGCTCGCGCTGCCGCCCGGCCTCCCCCGGCTCCTGATGGCTCTGCCGCCTTTCGACCGGTCGCCGACGTTCCACCAGCGCATTGCCCTGATCCTCGCCTTCTCGGTCGCCTTTCTCGCCGCCTGTACGGCGGAGCGGTGGCGCCGGGGCGAAGGGCGGCGGGCGGTCCTCATCGTCTGCGGTCTGATCCTGGGGGGCCTCGTCGTCTGGGGATACCAGGCCTGGCCCCCGCCGGCGGGCATGGCGGGCGAGGCCGCCAGGGTGGTCTTCTCCGCCCGGGTCCTGCAACTCATCGTGCTTCTACTCGCCGCGGGAGCCTTTCTCGTCCCCTGGGGGAAGGCGAAGGTCGTCCTCCCGATGGTGGCCGTGGCCGAGCTGTTCCTCTTCTACGGGTCGGCGAACCCGGCCCTCCCCCGGACGTGGTTCTATCCGGAGACCCCGGCTCTTGCGTTCCTCCGGGAGAACGCCGGGGACTCGCGGGTCGCCGCCGTGGGCGGTCTCCTGCGGCCGAACGCCCTGGCCGTCTACGGGCTGGCGGACGCCCGAGTGTCGAATCCCATGAAACCGTACCTCTACACCGAGGCGCTGGCGCCGGTCAGCCGGTCCGTGCGGGACATCGCGGACATGATGACGAGGGCGGAGCACCCGGTCTATCAACTCCTCGGAGTCCGCTATGTGGTCACCCGACCCGGGCAGGGGGGCCGGCGCGGACAGTCCCTGCGGCCGGTGTTCCGGGACGGCAGGACCATCGTCCTCCAGCGGCGGAGGGTTCTCCCCAGGCTCTTTCTCCCCGCCGCGGCCGAGATGTCGGACGAGACGGACTGGAGCGCTTGGCTGGCCCGCAACCGGAGCTTCGCGAACCGTGCGCTCGTCCGGTCCCCGCCCGGGCGGTCGGGGAGGTGGTCGGCGGCGAGTCCGGACGGCTCGAAGCTCGATCTCCTCTCCCTCCGTCCGGCGCACCTCGTGGCCTCAGGCTCTCTCGCCGAGGACCGGCTCCTCGCCTCCAGCGTCTACCAGGACGGCGGCTGGCGTCTCCTGGTGGACCGCCGGCCGCGGGAGACGGTGCTGGCGAACGGGCCTTTCGTGGCCGCCTGGCTCCCGGCAGGGGAGCAGCGGGTGGACCTGCTCTACAGGCCGCCGGCGTTTGTGGCCGGAATGGCTCTCGCAGCCCTGGCCCTGGCCGCCGCGATCGTCGTTTCGACTCCCCTGCCGTAACGGCGTCCCTCTCCAGCCGCCTTTTGGGACTGGAAGCACCGCCGCCCGATGCGGCGGAACGGTGCGGCCGGCCGGTATCTCTGGGGCGTCTACTCCTACAGCGGCGCGGTCACGTCCGGGCGGGGGCTGCCGGCCCAAGGCTCGCCCATTACACCCTTGAGCACCTTCTTATTGAAGCATGTCTCATCCGCGTGGTCGTGCCCGGCAGGCGGGAAAGGAGGAGACCGCATGAAAACTCTCAGGATCGCAGCATCCATGGCCCTCGCCGTTTATCTGCTTGCCGCGAGCGGCACTGCCGGCTACACGTTGCTCTGCCCGAACCGGAGCTGGAGCTCAACTCCGATCTACATCGTGGACGCCCGAGGGCTCGCCAGCGTCCTGGACGGCGATGGCGGCGCCACCCGGGTGGTGCACGCCATCACCTCGAACTTGGCCTGGAACGGGGCCGGGGCCGGTACGGTGATCGGCGCCCAAAAGGGCAACGTCGCCAGTTTCTCGCTGGGAGACGGAGTGCCGATGCTCAACTTCACGGACCCGCTCGGAATGTGCAGGGGCTCGTGCCTGGCGGCCACCTTTACCGGCTTCTACAGGGCGCGGCCGGACGGCACCTACGAGATCTACGACGCAGACATCGTCACCAACACCGCCTACAGTTGGACCTCCCAGGGGGAGGACCCGAACGGTGCGGGCTGCCTCAACGAGTTCTTTGTGGAAGGAGTCATGGTGCATGAGACCGGCCACGCCCTCGGCCTGGGGCACAGCAGCGTGGCCGGAGCGACGATGTACCCCTCGGTGAGATCCTGCGACAACAGTGGGGCCACGATAGAGCCGGACGACCGCACCGGCATGACCGACCCCAATCCGCCCGATCCGCCCTGCACCGGCTGCGAACACTACAGGCAGTACCTGGCCGACGGCAACGTCGGCGTCCAGCCCTGTGGCGGCTCCTACTCCTCCCCGGCCGGCGTTCATCGGGGCTATCTGATCGGCCCGGAGGGCGTGGACTTCGACCTCCACCTCGAACGCTGGAACGGCAGCGAGTGGGTCCTGGTGAGGATCAGCGCGGGTCCCACGAGCAGCGAGGACGTGACCTACGACGGCCCGGAGGGTACCTACCGCTGGCGCATCGTCTCCTTCCTCGGGACCGGCACCTATCACTTCTGGCTCGACCGCCCGTAAGCCTCCCACAGCCCGCCCGGGCGCTCATCCCCGGGCGGGTGTCTCGTGCCACACCGCCACCTCCTCCAATCCCTTCCGCTGGATATCCGGCACCTCGGCGTCCGGCGCGGGATAGCCCACGGGGAAGAGGATGAAGGGCTTCTCGTTGGGCGGGCGGCTCAGGATCCTGGAGAGGAAGGCCATGGGGCTCGGCGTATGGGTGAGGGTGGCGAGGCCCATCGTGTGGAGGGCGGCGATGAAGAGGCCGCAGGCGATGCCCACGCTCTCCTTGGGGTAGTAGTTCTTGCGCTTCGCGCCCTCCGGATCGATCCCCCACATCTCTTCGAAGACCACGACGATCCAGGGGACGATCTCCAGGTAGGGCTTCTCCCAGGAGGTGCCCAGGGGGGTGAGGGCCTCGAGCCAGTCGGGGGGCATCCGCCCTCCCACGTAGCTCTCGTGCTCCTCGGCCTCGGCCGCCACGCGGATCTCCCGCTTGATCGCGGGATCCCCGACGATGACGAAGCGCCAGGGCTGGCGGTGCGCGCCGGAAGGGGCGGTCGAGGCCGTGCGGACGGCCAGCTCGATCATCTCCCGGGGGACCGGGTCTGGGGAGAAGTCGCGGACGCTCCGCCGCCGGTTCATCTCCTGGTAGAAGGCCCGGCCCCGGCGGAGCATCTCGCTTTCCGGCAGCCGCTCGGGGCGATAGGGGACGAACCGGGGGATCCCGCTCACGCTGATTCGTCCTCCTGCCGGAGCGCGCCTTCGGACTCGACGAGGAGCCGCCAGACCGCGTCGATGTGCTCGCGCGTGGTGCGGAGGTTCCCGATCGCCACGCGCAGGACGTAGCGGCCCCGGAGCACCGTGTGGGAGAGGAAGAAGGGTCCGGCGGCGTTGACCCGGGCGAGGAGCCGCTCGTTGAAGGAGTCACCTCCCTGGGCGCGGAAGCAGACGACGCTGAAGGGCACCGGCGCCGCCAGCTCGAAGCGGGGATGGCTGTCGATCCGGTCTGCGAGCTCGCGGGTCATGGCGCAGTGCTCGCGGATCCTTGCGCGCAGGCCCTCCAAGCCGAAGGTTCGGATGACCATCCAGAGCTTGAGGGACCGGAAACGGCGCCCGAGCTGAATTCCCAGATCCATCAGGTTCGTCACCCCGAGCTCGTCAGTTCGCAAGTACTCGGGGACGAGGGAGAAGGCGGCCTGCAAGAGGGCCGGGTCGCGCACGAAGAGGATCGAGCAGTCCACCGGCGTGAAGAGCCACTTGTGGGGATTGACCACGATCGAGTCCGCGCGCTCGATCCCCGCGAAGAGCTCCCGGTACTCGGGGCAGAGGGCGGCCGAGCCGGCGTAGGCCGCGTCCACATGGAGGAACGTTCCCTCCCGGGCGCACGTGTCGGCAATGGCGGCCACGGGGTCGACGCTCGTCGTGGAGGTCGTGCCGGTGGTGGCGACCACAGCCAGGGGGAGGCGCCCCTCGGCGCGGTCGCGGGCGATGGCCTCCTCCAGAGCAGGGACGGACATCCGGTAGGCCTCGTCCGTCGCGACCCGGCGAACGTTCTCGTGCCCGAGGCCGAGGACGATGGCGGCCTTGTCGATCGAGGAGTGGGCCTGCTCGCTCGCGTAGACGGTCAGGGGCGGGACGTCGGCCCGGCCGGCGAGCCCGCGCGTCCGGATGTCGAGGCCCGGCAGGCGGTGGCGGGCGGCGGCCAGGGCGAGCAGGCTGCTGATCGAGGCCGTGTCGTTGATGTGGCCGCGAAACGCGGGCGGCAGGTCCATCATCTGCCGCAGCCAGTCGCAGACCCGACTTTCGAGCTCGGTGGGCGCCGGGCCGGTGCGCCAGAGCATGGCGTTGACGTTCAGGCCCGCGGCCAGGGTCTCGCCCAGGATGCCCGGGCCGGAGCCGGTCATGGCGAAGTAGGCGAGGAAGCCGGGGTGGTTCCAGTGGGTGACGTTGGGCTCGATGAGCCGCAGATAGTCGTCGAGGATGGTGTCCCAGGGCTCGGGGTCGTCCGGAGGTGCTTCGGGGAGCTCCCGGGCCACGTCGCCCGGCGCGATCCGGGGCAGGACGGGATACTCGCCCACCCCCTCCAGGTAATCGGCCAGGATCTCCGCGACGCGATGCATCGCGGACCGGAACTCGTCGGGGGGGAGATCGCCGGTCATGCGGGGAGGATCATACAGAAAGGGCGGCCGGCTTCCGCCGGGCCGCCCTTCGTCGTTCAGCGCTCGCGGACTACTTTGAGCTGGAGGCGGTCTTGATGCCCTTGCGCCGGAGCTCGTCGTCGATCACCGTGGCGATCTGTTCGAACGGAACGGCGCCGGAGATGAACCGGCCGTTGACGAACATCGCCGGGGTGCCGCTGACGCCGGCCGCGGAGCCTTCCTTGAGGTCCTTCGCCACCTGGTCGGCGTACTTGTTCGAGTCGAGGCAGGCGTTGAAGGCTTCGGCGTTCAGGCCGAGCTGGGTGGCCTGGGTCTTGAGCTGGTCGACCCCGAGGGCCTGCTGATTGGCGAACAGGGCGTCGTGCATCTCCCAGAACTTGCCCTGCTCATGGGCGCAGAGGGAGGCCTCGGCGGCCTTCTGGGCCTGCTGGTGGAAGGGCAGCGGGTACTGGCGGAAGACGATCCGCACCTTGTCGCCGTACTTCTCCTGGACCTGGGCCAGCGTCGGGTTCACGCGCGAGCAGAAGGGGCACTGGAAGTCGGAGAACTCGACGATCGTGACCGGCGCGTTCTCGGGACCCTTGGAGGGGCCGGTGGCCGCGACCTCGACCCGGATCGGCTCGAGCTTGTACTCGACGGAATACTTGTCCTGAAGCTGGGCGTAGAAGTCCGTCTGGGACTTCTGCTGGTTCTGCTGCTCCAGATACTGCTTGATCTGCGGCGCCACCTCGGCCTTCGGACGCGGAATCCGGTCCTTGTTCTGCTCATAGAAGGCGTCGACGTCGGCGTCGGTCACCGGGGTGGCCTTGATCTCGGTGAGGATCTGCTCTTTGGAGATGCCGCGGGCCGCGGCCTCGGCCTCGAGCAGCCGCTCCCGCACCACCTGCTCCAGGGTGTTCTCCACGAGCTGGTGCTTGTTCTGCTGGTACTCGCGGTCGAGGTTCTTGAACTGCTCTTCGGCGCTCTTGCGCACGTCGGCCTCGGTGATCGACTTGCCGTTGACCACGGCGAGGACCTCGGTCGAGCCGCCCTCGGTCTGGGCCATGGCGGGCTTCTTGGTGTCCTTGGCCGACTTGTCCTGGGCGGAGCAAGCCGGCAGCCAGAATCCCAGGGCCATGGTGAGGACCAGCACACCCGGGATCAGCGGCCTACGATTGAATCCATTCATTTTGTCTGACTCCTTTTACCTTGGGGCTGAACGACAAACCGGTCTCGGTCTCGAAACGGGCAGCGCATTTTAGCACAACGATAAGATTCCGGCTCTCCGCCGGTCAGGGCGAACTCACCCCGCAAGAACCAGACGAGGAGGCCGGAGATTCCAGGTCCCTCATCCCAGGTGGCGCGCGACCAGCCCTTCCAGGATCCGGTCGGCTGGGATGCCGCGCAGGCGCAGGGCGGGGGCCTCGAGGAGCGCTTCGGCCAGGGCGAGGGCGCCGCGACGCACCGCGGCGTCCGTTCCGCCGGCCTCCAGGGAGCGGAGCACGGCGGCGGCCGCCACGGCCCAGGAGCGGCCGGAGCGAGGGTCGTCCCAGCCACCCGCGCCGGCGAGGGCCGAGGCCGCGGAGAGAAGGTAGATGGCCGCGCCGCTCGTCACCCAGGCCGCGACGGCGGCGCCGAAGGCCCGGGCGATGGGCTCGACGGTGCCCGGATCCACGGTGTCGGCGGCTCCCAGGAAGACGGACAGCGAGCGGCTGCGCAGGGTCGGCAGCAGGTCGAGCCGGGAGGGGGCGAGAAGCAGGAAGTTGCGGGGCGCCGAGATGGCCGGCTCTTCCAGGGTCTTGAGCAGGGCGTTGGCCGCCTCCCCGGTGAGGCTCTCGGCGCTGGCGACGATGAAGACCTGCCCGCGGGCCTCGAAAGGGGAGACCTGGGCTGTCCGGAGCATCTCCCGGACGGCCTCGACGGAGGTGGAGGTCTTGAGGTCCCGCTCCAGGACCTGGAAGTCGGGGTGGAACGGCTCCCCCTCTCCCGCGCCGGAGCCGGGCCCGGTGATCCGGCGGCAGTGCCGGCAGACACCGCACGGCCGTGCCGCGGGCGGTGCGTCGCAGAGGAGGGTCCGGGCGAGCTCAAGGGCGGACCGCCGGCGGGCCGCGTCGTCCCCCCCGTGGAGGATCACCGCCGGGTAGAGGCGCCCCTGGCGGGCGGTGGCGAGGGTCGCGGCGAAGCTCAGACCCGCACCTCCAGGAGATCCCGGAGCACGGACCGGACGTTCGCCTGGGTGGCTCCCGGCTCCCCCGAGGACTCGACGATGCGGAAGCGGGGGACCGCCGCGGCCAGGTCCAGGAAGCCACGGCGGACCCGGCGGTAGAACTCCAGGGCCTCAGCGTCCA
>DASQEB010000471.1:0-4647 GCA_035633875.1 Thermoanaerobaculia bacterium | reverse complement strand
GGGCGAAGAACGAAAGGGCGGCGAGGGCGAGGGCTGGCTTTCTCATGCGGGGGATTGTAAACCCTCACCCCCAAAGCCCAGGGCTTCCGCCCTAGTGTAGTGCAGCCGACGTTCATGGCCTTTGGGAAACTCTTCCGTGCCTACGGTACGGACTTCCCAGTGTCGAAGCTAAGAGCGCGTACTTCAGCCCCACTACACTAGGCTATCCGAATGAAGCCCCAAGGGGCTTTGAGGAAGTCTCATTCCGCGCCCCCAGGGCGCCGTTCCGATAGCCCGGGGGCGGAAGCCCCGGGCGGCGGGCAGAGACACCCTCAGTCAACGCGTCTACCCGCCCGAGCCCTCCCGCCGCACCAGGACCAGCGTCTGGTCGTCTCCCTGGGGCCGGCCCTGGGAGAACCGGCCGACAGCGGTGGGGATCTCCTCCAGCAGATCCTGGAGCGGGCCCCCGGGGTCCTGCCGCAGCAGGTCGATCAGGCGGCGCATGCCGAACTCCTCGTCCGCCGCGGACTCGGCCTCCGTGATGCCGTCGCTGTACAGGCACAGCAGATCGCCCGGCTCCATGGTGACGGCGCGGGACTGATAGCGGGCGCTCGGCAGGAGACCGAGGGGAAGGCCCCCCGGTCCCAGCTCCTCCACGCGGCCGTCGCGGCGCAGGAGGATCCCCGGGTTGTGCCCGGCGTTCAGGTAGTGGAGGACGCCGGTCTCCGGGTTCAGCTCGGCGAGGAGCATGGTGATGAACTTGTTCGGCATGCTCGACTCGCCGATGTGCCGGTTCAGGCGCTCGAGGAGCGTCGGGCCGAACTCGGACTGGTCGAGGAGCAGGCGGAGCGCCGAATGGAGGGTCGACACCATCAACGCCGCCGGGATGCCCTTGCCCGAGACGTCCCCCACCACGAGACCGAGGCGGGAACCCGCCAGATGGAAGAGGTCGTAGTAGTCCCCGCCCACCTGCCGGGCCGGCCGGTTCCAGCCGGCCAACTGATAGCCAGCAATCTGGGGCGCCCCCTTCGGCAGGATCTGGCGCTGGATCTCGGCCGCCAGGTGCATCTCCCGCTCCAGCCGCTCCTTCTCCAGGGCCTGGAGGTGAAGCCGGGCGTTCTCCAGAGCGAGGGCGGCCTGGTTGGCGAACAGCGAGAGCGTCCGCCGGTCCCCCGGCAGGAAGGGCCCCACGCCACGCCGGCTCTCCTTGTCCCCTACGACCAGGAGACCCCGCTGCCCGGCCTCGACCTGAATGGGGACGACGAGCAGATATCGCGCTCCCGGGAGGAGCCGTGCCGGCGGGGGCGCGCCCGCCGCGAGGAAAGCCCGCAGCTCGGGATCCTCGGCCGCGAGTTCCGAGGCGGCCTCGCCGCCGAATGTGCGGTCCAGCCGGTACTGGCCATCCTCGAGGATGTACAGGGCGCCCCGCCGGGCGTCCAGCAGTGAAACGGCGCGCAGCAGGATCTCCTCCGAGAGGCGGTCGACGTCCAGGGTGGCGGCCACCGCGAGGCCCACGTCGTACAGGGCCTCGAGCTCCACCACCCGGTAATTGACCTGGAACTGCTGCTCCTTGAGGTCGTGCTTCAGCCGGCAGCTCTTGAGCGACGAGGCGAGGAGCAGGGTGAAGGGATCTCCGACCGTTCCGGCGCCATCTCCACCGGATCCGGGCACGTAGAGGAGCCGACCACCCGGGAAGCGGAGGACGCCGATGCCGGCCTTCGGAGAAGACTCGTCGTAGGTTTCCGGCAGGCCCGCGCCAGCCACCACCTCCTGCTCGAGGTGGCCGTCCCTCTCCAGGTAGAGGCCGGCCGCCTGGGCTCCGCGGTCGCGACGCCAGAGGTCCAGGAGCCGCTCCAGCAGGGCCCGGTCACCCGCCTCGTCCTGGGCGAGGGTCAACAACTCGTCCCACGCCTGCGTCCCGGCAGGTGCCGTGCCCTCCATGACCATAGCCTACACCTTCAGGAGCGGAGTTGTCCCAGCGCGGCGTCCTCGTCTTTGAAAATCGGTGCGTACTGGGCGAGCCCCATGATGTGGAAGGTCTTCTCGATGGTCGGGGTCAGGCAGCAGAACCCGAGCTTGCCCTCGATCTCGAGCATCTTCTCGATGATCTCGATGAGGATGGAAATGCCGATGGAATTGACGATCTTCGTCCCGGCCAGATTGAGCAGCAGGACCTTATAGCCCTCGTCGAGGAGCTTGTAGGCTGCCTTGGCGATCTCCTCGCCGCCCTGGTTGTTGATGTATCCCTCCGTGTAAATCACCGCCATGCCGTCACGGCGATCCACGGTCACGTTGAGGCTCTCGGTCATCTGGCTAGCCCCCACCTTAGCGCATCTTCGACATGACGACAGTCGTCCCGCCCGACCCGGACCGGATCTCCACCTCGTCCATCAGTCCACGGATGATCTTGAGCCCCCAGCCCCGCTTGCGCGGCGCCCTGAGCTTTTCCGCGATGGAGGGCTCCTCCAGCGCCTCGGGGGAGAAGCCGACACCTGAGTCCCGCACGGTGATCCGCAGCTTCTGGGGATCCCTCCCCCCGGCGTCTCCCAGCACCTCGAAGGTCACGAAGACCTCGTGCTCGGAGGAGCGGCTGTGCTCGAGCGCGTTGATGCAGGCCTCCACCACCGCCATCCGGACCTCGTCGATTCTATCCGCACTCATGTGGATGGATTCGGCGATGGCGGTCGCGGTCTTCGACGCCTCGATCTCCATCTCGGGGACCATCGGGAGCGCCAACGTGACCTCCCTCAATACGGCCTCTCCAGCCATGTCCTTGTCCGTGGCCGCAAGCCGTATCAAAAAGACAGATAGAGCTGCAACGCGTAGATCACGATGGGATGGATCGCGTCCTGAGCCAAGAGCCAGCCGAAGCTGGCCAGAGTGCCCACGGAAAGCAGCATTCTGCCCGAAACCTGGGGAATGGCGACGTGCTTCCGTACTGAGTCTAGCATGGGGTTCCTCCTCATCCTCGCCATCCCCCTGTCGCAAGGCCGTTGCCAGCTCCGTCCGGCCGCGGAAAATCCTCCATAAATGTCTCTCTAAAAACAACTTACGGCAGAGACCCAGAATCGTGGGGAAAAACGCCCCACCGGGACTTGAGACATTTTGTCGCAGGATATCACCGCTGCTTCGATCGAGGATGGGCGGAATGCCCCATCTGCCGCGCCTTGTGAGGAAATTGAGACAAAAAGTCGCGGGTGGGTCAATTTGACCCGGACTCAGAATCCCTTGCGCTGGAGAGTCTTGCGGTCGAGGCCGAGGATCTTCGCGGCCTCGCTCTTGTTGCCGTTCGCGAGCTTGAGCACCCGGGCGATGTGCCGCCGTTCCATGCTGGCGAGGTCGAGGGGCTCGGGGGAGGACTGCGGGGCGGCGGACGAGGAGGACGTCCCCAGGAGGGAGCGGACGAGGTCGGCGTCCACGTCCTTCTCGGCCAGGGAGACCGCCCCTTCGATCACGTTCTGGAGCTCGCGGACGTTGCCGGGGAAGTCGTAGGCGAGGAGAAGGGCGAGGGCCTCGGAGCGGAACGGCGGGACCGGAATCCCCTCCCGGCGGCAGAACTCCTCGGTGAAGGCCCGCACCAGGTGGGGAATGTCCTGCCGGCGCTCGCGCAGGGGCGGCAGGTCGATCTCGACGCCCTTCAACCGGTAGTAGAGATCCTCGCGGAACCGGCCCTCGGAGACCAGCGTCTCCAGGTCCTGGTGGGTGGCGGCCACGAGACGCACGTCCACCGGGATCGGCCGGCGCCCGCCGATCCGGGTGACCTCCCGCTCCTGGAGGGCGCGCAGGAGCTTGACCTGGAGGGAGGTCTGCATGTCGCCGATTTCGTCCAGAAAGAGGGTTCCCCGGTCCGCCAGCTCGAACTTGCCCGGCCGGGCCTGGACGCCTGTGGCGACCCCGCCCTCGATGCCGAAGAGCTCGCTTTCCAGGAGCGACTCGGGCAGGGCGGCGCAGTTGACGGCGATCAGAGCCCCGTCGCGGCCCGAGAGGTGGTGGAGGAGCTTGGCGATCAGCTCCTTGCCCGTGCCGCTCTCGCCCCGCACCAGGACGTTGACGCCGCGGGGCGCCACCCGCTCCACCACCTCCAGCACCCGGCGCCTGGGGGGCGCGTGGGCCACGATCCGGCGTCCCCCCACCTCTTCGGCGAGCCGCCCCTTGAGGGCCTTGTTCTCCTCCTCCAGCCGCTCGCGCTGGGTTTCCAGACGCTCCACCTGCCGTGCCGCGTCCAGAGCGGCGCCGGCGAGAGCCGAGACCGAGTCCAGGAACCGCCGGTCGTCCGGAGTGAAGGCGTGATCGCCGTCCCCACGGACCTCCTTGTCCAGCACGGCGATGTACCCCAGGAAGACACCCCGGTAGGCGAGGGGAGCGGCGAGGAGCTGCTTGTACCGGCGTCCGGCGAGGATACCCTCGGTCCGCGCCAGGGTCCGCCCCTCGGTCAGCAGCTCGCGCCAGATCGGGGCGGACAGGAGGGCATCTCCCGCCGGCGCGTCCTCGAGCCAACCCACCGTCGCCACGCCGCGGGCTCCGCCATAGGCATCCCGGGTGACCGCCACGGCTGCGGCCGGGTCCAGGACGGCGCACACCCGCTGCAACAGCTCGTCCACCAGTTCCTGCTCCGGCCGCTGGGCGTGGAGCGCAATCGCCAAGTCGTACAGCGTCTCGAGCTGGAGG
>DASQEB010000470.1:0-7843 GCA_035633875.1 Thermoanaerobaculia bacterium | reverse complement strand
CGCCCACACGGCGCCGGTCGTCTTTTTGGAGAGGGGTGAATCGAGGGGACAACAGGACCGGCCGGGCCGGCCGGAATCGAGAGAAGCGCATGCGCCAGTGGTCCCCGAGTGGTCCCCGGAGTACAGAGCACCCCAGAGCCGCTTTCGAGCGCCGCCCGTAAATAGCTGATTCTAAGAGGGATCGATGGTGCGCCCTAGAGGATTCGAACCTCTGACCTACAGCTCCGGAGGCTGTCGCTCTATCCAGCTGAGCTAAGGGCGCGTCGTGCGCGATGAGAAGAACTAGGTGGCCTGCCTGGAGGGATTCGAACCCCCGACCCGCGGCTTAGAAGGCCGCCGCTCTATCCAACTGAGCTACAGGCAGCCGTTGCGCGCGGCCCGGATCGCTCCTACGAGCGATTCCAAGGTCAGACCGTCGGTGGTCGGGGCGCCCAGATTTGAACTGGGGACCCCCTGCGCCCAAGGCAGGTGCGCTACCAGGCTGCGCTACGCCCCGACGGAAAACGCGCAGGCCGCACAGTCTAAGTCAGGCGGTGCGGCGAGTCAATCAAAGGGGCTGAGAACGCCCCAGGGGCGGCTCCCGGTCCAGAGAACCGTGATCCGCCCCCGGTGATTCCCCCTCGCTACCAGGAGAAGGAGACGTGCCCCAGGGCCCGGCGGCTCAGCAGGTCGCCGCCAAAGGACTGGAAGTGCTCGTCGTCCAGGAGGTTGCTGACGTCGACGCCGACCTCCCAGTGGTCGGTGATCCGGTAGCCCAGCGAGAGGTCGATCAGGTCGTAGGAGGGCACGTCGCCCACGAAGATGCCGGCCGCCCAGGGGAAGTCGTCCACCCAGCGGTACTTCACCGACGAGCTCAGCCGATCGCCGTTGTAGGCGAGGCCCGCGCTGAACTTGTTCTCCGGCGCGTTGGGCAGGAGTTGGTCGCGCTCGTTCTGCTCCTTGACCTCGAAGTCGAACCACGAGTAGCTGAAGTCAGCCACCCAGCGGCTGCTCACGTAATAATTGAAGGCCACGTCGATCCCCTGCGTGTCCACCACGCCGGAGTTCGCGTAGGAGAGCACCAGCGCTGGCTGGCCGTTCGGCAGGGTGGTCAGACCGACGAAGTTGGGGCCGAGCCCGCCGCGCAGAGTGCCGAGCACCTGCATGGCCACCGGCGCGGGCAGGAACGCGGGCGGCGCGTACGGCGCGAAGGCGGGGTTGACCCCCGGCAGCAGGTCGGTCACGAAGTTCTCGACCTCGCTCTGGTAGTAGTCGATCGTCAGGTAGAGCTTGCTCGCGAAGATGCCCGAGTAGCCCACCTCGTAACTGGTGATCTCCTCCACGTCCAGGTCGTCGTTGCCGAGGGCCAGGATCGGGATGCTCCGCAGGCCCAGCGTCTGGCCGCCGAGGAGGGGAGCCAGGGCGTCCTCCAGGGGCGCGAAGGCCGTGATCGGGGCACCGGCCGGAGCCCGGAGGAAGAACTCCGAGTAGTTCGGCACCTGGAAAGCCTCGTTGTAGGTCAGCCGCAGGGTGTTGTTCGTGTTGATGGCGTAGACCAGGGAGCCCTTGGGGGAGAACTGGGTATCGTGGAGCGAGCTCTCGTCCACCCTTGCAGCGACCACTCCCTTGAGCTTTTCGGTGAAGCTGTACTCGAGCTGGCCGAAGAGGGCTTGCTGGTCCGCCGATTTGGCCTCGGGCATCAGGGTCTGGACTCCGGCCCGGTTGGCCGTGTCCACATCCTGCTCGTGGTAGGCGACGCCGCCCACGAGGAAGCCCTTGCCGCCGGCGAAGCCCGTATTGCCCTGGACCTCGCCGTGGAGGTTCGAGGAATCCTCGAAGAGGAGCGCTCCCGAAGCGAGGGCCACCTGCTCTTCGGCCTTGCGCTGGTCGTAGTAGCCGAGCACGTTCCAGTGCAGGGTGTTCCAGTTGGCCCGCACCCACGGGCGCTGGACATCCGTCACCTGGACGCGGCCGATGCCGGTGAGGAAGGTCGGTCCCTCCAGGTTCGCCGTGCCCCCCTCCAGGGTCAGGATGTGGCTCTCCGCGAAGTACTTGTCGAAGCGCAGGCCGCCGAAGGCGATCTCCCCCTCGGTCAGCCGGAGGGGGACGGCCTCCCGCCGCAGGCAGTTCGTCTGGCCCGCCGTGGCGCAGAAGGTCGAGTACTCGACCCGGGCGTTGCGCGAGCGGGTGAAGTCGTCGCTCTGCTGAAAGCCGCCCACCAGCTTGCCGAACCAGCCGGCGCCGAGCTCGCCGGCGAAGCGGAAGTCGGCGCGCTGGGTCGACAGCTCACCGCCGGTCAAGCGGACCTTGCCCCCCTCGCTCCCGCGGGGCGCCTTGGTCGTCATGTTGAGGACGCCGTTGAAGGCATTGGCGCCGTAGAGGGCCGCGCCCGGGCCGCGGACCAGCTCCACCGCGGCCAGCTCGTCCAGGGGGAAGGAGACCGCGGCCCACTCCTGGGCGCCGAGGAAGGGCACCGCCGGGTCGCGGCCGTCGATCAGCGTGAGGATGCGCCGGTTGAGCGAGCTGTTGAAGCCGCGGGTGTTGAAATTCATGTCATACAGGCCGCTCTGGGTGAAGTCGACGCCCGGAGTGAACTCGATGAGCTTGGGCACCTGCCCCGTCGCCGCCTCGCGCTCGATCTCCTCCGCGGTGACCACCGTCACGGCCGCCGGGGCCTCGGTGATCCGCTCGGCCCGGCGCGACACCGAGGTGACCGTGATCGTCTCGGCGAAGCTCACGTCCCAGTCCACTGTCTTGTCCAGCGTCCGCGTCTCGCCCGCCGCCACCGCCACTCCCGACTCCGTCGCCGTCCGGTCCACAAGGCTGAAGGTCAAGTTGTAGGTGCCCACCGGCACGTCCGTGAGCTCATAGGAGCCGTCGGAGCGGGTGAGCGCCACCAGGTCGAGCTCGTCAACGCGCACCGACACGCCGCCAATGCCCGTGCCGTCCGGCCGGGTCACCTTGCCGGCGATGCGCCCGCCGGTGAGCTGCGCGAGCGCCGGCCCGAGCCCCAGCAGGAGAAAGACCAGCGCGATGAGGAAGATTCGCTTGCCAGCCATGAAAAAAACCTCCAGAGTGAAAGAAGACAATTTTTTCGCACCTTATCGTCCCTGACGCGGCAAGTCAATCATGGCACTACTCCGTGGTAGGGTAGGCGTACTGGCCGGTTGCCGGCCCGCAGAAAACCCCGTTACGACAAGAATTCCACCGGCTGAAAGGGTTGTTGGAGCCGTGAGACCCGCAGTCCCCGTCCCTGTCACCGAGGTCCCGTCGGGCCAGCGCCCTGCCTGGAGCCGGGCCCTCCTGCTCCCCGGGCCGCTGCCGCCCCTCTCCCACTTCGGAGTGACCCTGCTCCGGCACACGGCGGGCACCGGCCTGCGCTACGCCCTCTATCACCTGGGGCTCCCCGTCCCCGAAGCCCCGCCGGTCAAGATCGTCCGGCTGCGACTTTATCTGGATGCACGGGAGCTGCGCACCCTCTTGACCGGTGTGCCAGGCGGCCAGGACGTGGTTGCCGCCCTCCTCGAGCCGGGGGGCACCGGCAATCTCCCGGCCGCGGCCCGGTCCCTCTCCGCCGCCCTCTCTTTCCACCGGGTTCGCCTCGCCCCTTTCCGGCCGCCTTCGGGCAACCCGCCGGCACTGCGCGGCAACGAGGCCCCCGAGGACCTCTGGCGCCGGTTCCGCTCCGACCTCTCCAAGCTGCTCCCGCGCACCAACGACGCCTTCCTGGCCGAGTTGATCTCCTCGCTCGACCGTCGGGCGCTCCGGGCGCGGGGCGAGAACGTCCCTCCGGTCCTCAGCCGGGGCGCCTGGACCTTGCGGACCAAGGGCCGGGGCAATCTCCGCCGCTTCGGCCTGCCGGACCCGCTCGCCCCCAGTTGGGAGGAGACCCCCGAGCTGGCCGAGGCCGCGCGCCACGCTCTAGAGCCCTATCCCATTCCTGGCCATGACCGCTACCGGGGCCGCTTCCGCGAGGCCTACCGCGCGGCGCTCACCCACCTCGCACCGACCTATCGCGCCCTCGCCCGGAGCGCCGCCGAACGGGGCCTCCTCGCGAACCCCGAGGACGCGTTCTTCCTCCCCCTGGATACCGCCGAGGATCTCGCGTCCCCGCACAAGCCCGCCTGGACCGAGACCGCCGCACGGACCAACCGCGCGGAATACGAGAGCCTCCGCAAGGCCGCCGAGCCCTTCGACCTGCTGAGCGAAAAGCAGGAGATGACGTCCGTGGGAGGCGAGAGGCCGGAATGGACCTGGGGACCGCTGCTGCCGTTGCCGTAGTGGTCTGTCCCGGCGGGAGCCGCCTGGGAGCGCTGGCGTCTCGCCGGCCGGCTTACCGATTGATTTAGTCAGGCCGGCGGGACGCCGGCGCTCCCAGGCGGCGAGTTTCACGGCGGACTCAGTAGAATGGGCGGAATGAAGGCCCGCCTCGCCGCCTTCCTGGAGTACTTCAGGACCCACCCCGTCCAGCGCCGGACGCTCCTGGGGATCGCCGCCACGCTCCTTTTGGGCTCCGGCCTCCTCGTCTGGCTGCTGGTCCCCTACCTGAAGACCTTCGGCGACATCGGAGCCGGCCCGGAGAACGCTCCGTCGCGGCTGTACGGCGCCCCCACCGTCCTTGAGGTGGGCCGAGAGGCGCGCGTGTCCCGCCTCGGTGCCGAGCTGGCGGTCCTGGGCTACCGTCCCTCCGAAGGGGACACTCTCCCGGCCGGCCGGTTTCGGGCCGGGGATGATTCCCTCGCCGTCCGGCTCCGGCGGCGGATGACCCCGGAGGGACCGGTCCCGGGACAGCTCCTGACCGTTCAGGTCGAGCGCGGCCGCATCGAGGGCCTCCGCGTCGACGGTCAGCCCGTGGAGAGAGTCGCTCTCGAAGCCCCCGTCCTCGCCACCTGGTACGGAGACGAGGCGCGGGAGAGGTGGCCCGTGCGGGTGGCTGACCTGCCCGAGCACGTGGTCCAGGCCGTGCTCGCGGCCGAGGACGACTCCTTCTACTGGCATCCGGGCGTCTCCCCCACCGGCATCGCCCGTGCCGCCCTCGTCAACCTGCGCAAGGGCGAGGTCTCCCAGGGCGGGAGCACGCTGACGCAGCAACTTGTCAAGAACGTCTTCCTCACCCACGAGCGGAGCTTCTTCCGGAAGATCCGGGAGGCCGTCATCGCGGTGGCCGTGGAGGCCCAGCACAGCAAGCGGGACATCCTCCAGAGCTACCTCAACGGGATCTACATGGGCGGCGGCCGCGGCGTGCAGTACTACGGCCTCGGCGCCGTCGCCCGCGCCTACTTCGGCAAGGACGCCACCGAGCTCACCCTGGAGGAGGCCGCCCTCCTCGCCGGCGCGATCAAGGCGCCCGCCGTCTACTCCCCCCTCCAGCATCCCGAGAAGGCCCGAGCCCGACGGGACGAGGTCCTGCGCCGCATGGCCGAGCTCAAATGGATCGACGCCGCCACCCTCGAGCGCGCCCTCCGCGCTCCGGTCGAGACCGCTCCGCTGCGCCTCGGCGGCCGCCTCGCGCCCCACTTCGGCGATGCCATGGCCGCCGAAGCCCGGGAACGCTTCGGCCTCCGTCGGCTCGGCAACCAGGGTCATCACCTCTTCTCCACTCTCCGGCTCCCGGAGCAGGCCCTCGCCGAGGAGGCCGTGGCGGACGTCCTCGACGACCTCGACCGGCGCGGGCGCCGCGGACGGCGGACGACGCCCGAGCCCCTGGAGGCCGCCCTCCTCTCCGTCGACCCCGCGACCGGCGCCATCCTCGCCTACGTCGGCGGGCGCGACTACGAGCGGAGCGAATTCGACCGCGTCTCCCAGGCCCGGCGCCAGGCCGGGAGCGTCTTCAAGCCCATCGTCCTCGTCGCCGCCCTGGAGGCCGGTGACACCTCCCCCGCGACCCTCCTCGACGACAAACCGCTCACTCTCAAAGCCGGCGGCAAATCCTGGACCCCCCGCAACTCCGATGGCGCCTACCGCGGACCGATCACCGCCCGCCGCGCCATGGAGCAGAGCCGCAACGTCCCCCTCGTCCGCCTCGCCATGGACGTCGGCCTCGACCAGGTGGCCGCCACCGCCCGCCGCATGGGCATCGCGGGCCCGATGGAGGAGGTGCCTGCCCTTCCCCTGGGCTCGGCCGGGGTCAGCCCTCGGGAGGTCGCCACCGTCTATGCCACCCTGGCAAGCGGCGGTCTCCGGCCCACGGTCCACGGCCTTTCCCTCGTGCTCGACCCCAAGATGCAACCCGTCCAGGACCTCCGCCCCCCCACCGCGGAGCAGGCGCTCGATCCCAAGGTGGCCTTCGTCGCCACCGCCGTCCTCGAAGGCGTCGTCCGGCGGGGGACCGCCGCGGGCGTGCGCCGCTATCGCATCTCCGGAGCCCTTGCCGGCAAGACCGGGACGACCAACGAGGCGCGCGACAGTTGGTTCGCCGGCTACCGCCCCGACCGTGTCACCGTCGTCTGGGTCGGGCACGACAACCCCGCCTCCACCCGCTTCTCCGGCTCCCGCGCCGCCCTCCCCATCTGGGGCCGTTACATGAAAGAGGCCCTCCCGGAGATGGACGGGGACGATTTCCCCGAGCCCGAAGGCATCGAGCGCGCCACCATCTGCCCCGACAGCGGCCTCCGCGCCCGCGCCGACTGCCCCGCCAAGATCCGCGAAGCCTTCCTCCCGGGCCAGCCCCCGAACAAGGTCTGCGGCCTGGAGCACCTGCCGCCGATCGACCCGGACGCGCCCGACTTCGGCGAGCGGCTCGGCGGGTGGCTCAAACGGAAGCTGGGGAAGGTGTTCGGGGACAACTGAGGCAGAGGGCGCCCCCGCCCGGGCGGGGGCTCGGCCGCAACCTGACTACGTAGAACTACGGGCAGGTCGCCAGCGCGCTCGTGTCCTGGATCGGCTGGAACGGAGTCCCCCGGGGATTGGTATAGGTCTTCGCAGCCCCCGTCTTCGTGTCCGTCACCGTGATCTGCGTCTGGACGTTCGTCAGACCGCCGGCGAAGACCCAGAAGTTGTTGTTCAGACCGCAGGCGTTCAGCACCTTGACCACGGCCTCCACGTTTGCGGAGTTGAAAAACCAGAGATAGCCCGTCTCGTCGGTGAGCTTCACCATCTGGGCCTGGCCCTGCTGCGAGCCCGTATCGAAGGTGGCCTCTACCTTGAAGCGCCCGCCGCTGCCCAGGCAGAGCGTCGACGGCCCCGGCGTGCAGACGCTCGGCGTCGGGGGCGCCGCGTTGAGGAACTGCGCCACCGAAGAGAAGGTCTGGGAAAACGCTCCGTCCACCGTGCGATTGCTCGGATCGCAGCCCTCGTCCGCGTTTGGACCGCAGGCCCCCAGAAGCTGCCCGACCACTCGGCCGTCCGCACGAACCACCGGCGCGCCGGAGCTCCCTCCCAGCGTCCCCCCGAGCTCCCCTCCGCTGTAGATGAAGCGTGGCCGCGGAACGTCCCCACATGTCGGGCCCGTCGTGACGACGGAGGTCGCAGAGAACGCCAGTTGGAACCCGCCCGGATGAGAGAGCCGGTACAAAACGGTCCCGGCCGGTACGAGCTCGGTTGTCCAACCCAGCAAACCCCGCCCCGCCGGGATGCTGGGGAGGCGGACGAGGGTGAAATCCGTGGAGGCGTTGGTGGCCAGGAGCGTGGACCCGGTCGTCCGCGGCCGCGACCCCAGGCCCGGAGGCACCCCACTGCAAGTCGGTGCAATGAAATCGAAAAACGCCTCCAGGGTCGACGCCACGGCCTGGGTGCTGAAGCAGTGGTTCGCCGTCAGGAAGTAGGGAATGAACGTGGAGGGATCGGCGTCGTTCATCAGCCCGCCGGTGCAGATCAGGCTTTCACCCTGCTTCACGTACTGCAGATGCGCCACGGCCTTCTTGTA
>DASQEB010000469.1:0-9282 GCA_035633875.1 Thermoanaerobaculia bacterium | reverse complement strand
GGGGTTTTCGTGACAGCTTCGACGGACCCGTGGTGCGTTCCGGCGTCTTGTTGAGCGTTCCGCGGCCGTTTTCGAACGCTCCGCGGCGCTTGCGGAGCATTCCGCGGGCCGGCTCCTGCCCTCCGGGAGCCTGAATGAATTGACCGGCGGCAAGGGAGAGCGTAGTCTGGCACGACCGATATGGCCAGGATTTACCAGACGCGGCCAGGGGGAGCTCGCGGAGAGGCCCGGGACGGGCCCGCCGTCGCCTCCTGCTCCGATCCAGGCGAAGCAGGCCGGGACGGACGATCCCGGCGCCCTGGAACGGGCGAGCGCTTGTTCATCCGCGATGCGGCGGTGGCGCGAGCCCGCTCCGCGGCCACCCGGCAGCCGGCCAGGATGACCGGTCAGCTCCGCTATAACCTTGGTTCCCTGCTGCCGCCCACGTCGGACAGGAGACCCATGGACGACGACTCCGATTGACCGTGTCCTCCCCCAGCATGCGTCCTGTTTTCGTTCTCGTCCTCCTGGTCTCCGCCGGTCTCGCCGCCGGCTCCTGCGCCTCCATCCCGGTGCCGCCGTCTCCGGAGCTCCCCGCCCCGTCCCGGCCGCTCACGGATCCGGGCACGGCCTCGTTCTTTTTCCCCGTCGAGGTGTCCCTGGCCGAGCTGGGGAGGATGCTCGACGCCGCGGTACCCCGGCGCCTGGCCGACACCCGGAAGGAAGAGGTGGCCGAGGCTCTCCGGGAGGACTTCTACCGCTACGAGGTGGAGCGGGGGCCGGTCGAGGTGGGGTCCTCGGGAGAGTGGCTCACGTTCCGGTTCCCGGTGCGGGGGAAGGTCACGGTCGGAGGCCGCCTCCGCCCGCTCCCGCTGGGCCGGGGCCTCCCCGTGGAGGAAACGATCGAGCTCGAGGGCGAGGTCTTCGGCACGGCCGTGCCCTCCGTGGCGCCGGACTGGCGGCTCGACCTCAGCCCTGTGGCACAGATCTCCCTCAACCGGGCGGACCTGATGCTCCTGGACGTGGTCCCCCTGAACCTCCGGACGCTGCTGGAGGAGAAGCTCAATCCCGTCCTCAACCGGGAGCTGCGGACGGCGGCGGGGCAGTCGGCGATGGGTCTGGTCCTGCGTAAGGAGGCGGAAGCGGCCTGGCGGGCGCTTCACTTCTCCCGCAAGGGCGTGCACGGCGAGGACCTCTGGATCCGCTTCCAGCCCTCCGAAATCACCCTGGCCAAGATTTCGGAGAGCGGCGGCGTGCTCCGCACGGGGCTCGGGATCTCGGGCGAGGTCTCCGTCGGCCTGGGCGGGGAGGTGACGCCGCCTCCCGTCTCCCCGCTCCCGCCGCCGCGCCAGGTGGACGGCGGCGAGGGCCGTTTCGAGCTGGAGATCCCGGTCGTGGCCACCCCGGAGGAGCTCTCCGGCCTGCTGGACCGCTCGCTCCGAGGCTCCCGTCACCGTCTCGGCCGATCGCGGTCGATGATCGTGACGGCGGCGAAGGTGGAGGCGGACGGCGACCGCCTCCTCATCCTCCTCGACTTCCAGGAGAGCCAGAGCAAGGGCGGGAGCGGAGCCGGGGGCACCCTGCGGCTCCGCGGACGCCCGGTGTTCGACCCCGCGAAGAACGTCCTGCGCATCGCGGATCTCCAGCACGACCTCGCGACCAAGAACCTCCGGCTGCGCGTTGCCAGCCGGCTGCACCGGGAGAAGCTCCTGAAGGGGCTGGAGAAGGCGGCCCGGCTGGACTTCACGCCGACCCTGCGCGACCTGGAGGCGGAGGCCCGGACGGCGCTCCGGGACGTCCTCCGCCCCCGGGGTGTCCGGGGCGAGGTGACGCTGGAACCGGTGCAGGTCCTCTCCGTCGGGGTAGCGGACGGCGCGGTCTACGCCCGCTGCCGGGTGGCGGGGAGGACGCCGGCGCTGGTGCTGCGCTGATCGCTCCCCTACCGCCCCCTACCGCCCCGCCTGGTCCCCGGCCTCCCGGAAGACCAGCGTCTGCTCCCGGTTTCTCAGATGGGTCAGGCGGATGCTGTCCTGCTGGACCTGGATTCTCCACTCGCCGACCGCGCCCTGGACGGCCCGCACGCAGGTGCCCGTGCCGCGCGTGGTGCCCTCGTATCCCTGGCGGACCGGCTGCAGAAAGACGGTGCAGGCCGAGTTGAGCTCGAGCTGCGAGGTGTCGATGCCGCCGGGAGCGAGCGGGCTGGCGGTCGGATCGAACTCCGGGACGACGGTCATCTGGATGTCGCCCGCGGCGTTCTCCAGGTGGAGGATCGCGGCCTCGCGCACGTTCTGGCCGTCGAGCTCACCCGTGAGGGTCGCGAACAGGTTGAGGCCTTCGCCCAGCGCCGTGGACCCGGTCGAGCCGATATCGAGCCGGAGGCCGGTCCCCTCGGCCTGGTACCGCCCCGTGAGCATCGAGGCGAGCTCCGTGGTCGAGCCGGTGACCCGCCGGTTCGAGCCGGCGCCGGACGCGCAGGCGGTAAGAGCGATCAGGAGGGCGATCGGAAAGCTGCAATGGAGCTTCTTCATCCTGCAGTACCTCCGAAGAGAAGGCGGTGCGAGAAACGTTCCAGAGAAGGCTCTAAGGCGAGGAGACGGCTTGATCTGGTGTAGGCTTGAGGCCTGGAAACGGGAGGCTCTCGTGGTCAGGACATCGATTTCGAAGAGTTTGTGGATGGCGGGAACTGCGGTTCTCTTCGCCGGCACCCTGGATGCCGCCACTCTTCTGGTGGGGAACAAGGCCGAGGCCACGGTCTCGCTGATCGACCTGGGCTCGGGCAAGGTGGTGGCGACCGTCCCCACAGGGGCGGGGCCGCACGAGATCGCGGTGTCCCCCTCGGGAAAGACGGCCCTGGTGGCCAACTATGGGGCCCGGGAACCGGGCTCGTCGCTCACGATCCTGGACGTGCCCGGGGCGAAGGTGGTCAAGACGATCGACCTCGGGGAGTACCGCCGGCCGCACGGGGTGGTCTTTCTCGACGAGAAGCGGGCCCTGGTGACGTCCGAGGCGAGCAAGTCGCTCCTCGAGGTGGACGTGGAGGCCGGCAAGGTGGTCCGGGCCATCCCCACCGGACAGGAGGTGTCGCACATGGTGGCGGTGACGCCGGACGGCTCCCGCGCCTTCGTGGCCAACATCGGCTCCGGCAGCATGACCGCCGTCGACCTGAAGGAAGGAAAGTCCCTTGGGGATGTGAAGACCGGGGCAGGAGCCGAGGGGATCGAGGTGACGCCGGACGGCCGGCAGGTCTGGGTGACGAACCGCGAGGCGGACACGGTGACGGTGGTCGATGCGAAGACTCTGGAGATCCTGGGCTCGACCCCGTCGGCCTCGTTCCCCATCCGGGCCAAGGCCACACCGGACGGCAAGCACATTCTGGTGAGCAACGCCAGGTCCGGGGACCTTTCGGTCTTCAGCAGCGCGGACCGCTCTCTCGCCCGTCGGGTACCCCTGCCGGCGGAAGCGGCCGCGGACAAGGAGGGCCGGCTGATGGCGGACGACCGCTTCGGCAACAGCTCGCTCCCCATCGGCATCCTCGTCGAGCCGGGGGGCAAGCGCGCCTTCGTGGCCCATGCCAACGGCGACGTCATCTCCATCGTGGACCTCGCCGAGTGGAAGCGGGTGGGGTCCCTGAAAGCCGGCAAGGAGCCGGACGGGATGGGGTACTCGAAGCTCGAGGTCAAGGCCGCTCCCACCCCCAAGATGTAGGGGCCCCTGGGAGCGCCGGCGTCTCGCCGGCCTTCTGACTTCTCCAGGGAGTCAGGCCGGCGAGACGCCGGCTCCCAGGGCTCCGTCGATTTCCGCAGCCTTTTCCGCCGTTGAAAAAACCGCCTGCGAGTTTCCTGCGGGGATTCTGCGGAGGGGGTGTCGAAGGGCTGTGGATTTGTAACTCCTGCCCCAATTCTTGGGGCGCTCCGGTGTGGCAACCCACTATATCTTGTGGTCAACCCCTTGACACTCCTCCTTCCGGGGAGTAGGGTGAAGGAGTCGCTTTTGGCCGTCACAAAGTGTGCCGAATTTCTCCAATCCCATGCGACCCGCCGGACATTCTTGACGTAAAAGAAGGCCGGACTTGGGTGTGCCCCTTCAATTTCACCAGGGGGGCGGTCAAAGCGGAAGGTCATGCTGGAGCGGGTGGGCATTCCGTCCGGGTGGAGCTCACCCAACGCTGACAACGGAAGACATCGAGGAGAGAAGAGCATGGAGCCCCATTCCCCCCTTCATTCCGACGAGGTGAGAGGCAGAGCGATCCGTAGTCGCGCCGTGGCGCCGACCCAGGGGACCTCGAAGGTGAATGGCTCGGCGGCCCCGCGGATGCGGGGCCTGCGCTTCGAGCGGTTCTTCACGACTCCGGGGGAGGATCCCTTCGACACCGTCGAATGGGAGCTGCGCAATGCCGTCATCACGAACGAGAAGGGGGAGAAGGTCTTCGAGCAGACGGACGTGGAATTCCCGAAGTTCTGGTCGCAGACGGCGACCAACGTCGTGGTCTCGAAGTACTTCCGGGGGCAGCTCGGCTCGCCCGAGCGGGAGCGCAGCGTCCGTCAGCTCATCGGCCGGGTGGTGGACACGCTGACGGAGTGGGGCCGGGACGGCGGCTACTTTCTCGCCGAGGAAGACGCCCAGACGTTCCATGCCGAGCTGAAGCACATCCTTCTCTATCAGTTTGCCTGCTTCAACTCGCCGGTCTGGTTCAACGTGGGAATCGAGGAGAAGCCCCAGTGCTCGGCCTGCTTCATCAACTCGGCCGAGGATACGATGGACTCGATCCTCACCCTGGCGAAGACCGAGGGCATGCTGTTCAAGTACGGGTCGGGCACGGGGAGCAACCTCTCGAAGCTGCGCTCGTCGAGGGAACCCCTGGCCGGGGGCGGCACGGCCTCGGGGCCGGTCTCCTTCATGAAGGGCTTCGACGCCTTCGCGGGCGTCATCAAGAGCGGCGGCAAGACCCGGCGGGCGGCCAAGATGGTCATCCTGGACGTGGACCACCCGGACATTCGTGAGTTCATCCGCTGCAAGGAGGTCGAGGAGCGCAAGGCCTGGGCGCTGATCGACGCCGGCTACGAAGGGGGCTTCAACGTCCCCGGCGGCGCCTACGATTCCATCGCCTACCAGAACGCCAACCACTCGGTGCGGGTGACGGACCCCTTCATGAAGGCCGTGCTCGCCGATGGCGAGTGGACGACCGTGGCCCGCACCACGGGGCAGCCGATGGACACCTACAAGGCCCGGGAGCTCATGAAGCTGATCTCGGACGCGGCCTGGGTCTGCGGCGACCCCGGCATGCAGTACGACACGACGATCAACGACTGGCACACAGCCGCCAATACGGACCGCATCTACGCCAGCAATCCGTGCTCGGAGTACATGTTCCTGAACGACACCGCCTGCAACCTGGCGTCGCTCAACCTGATGCGCTTCTACGACGCCGACATGGGGTTCGACGTCGAGAGCTTCCGGCACGCCTGCGAGGTGGTGATCTCGGGAATGGAGATCATCGTGGGCAACGCCTCCTACCCGACGCCCAAGATCGAGGAGAACTCCCGCAAGTTCCGTCCCCTGGGGATCGGCTACGCGAACCTGGGCGCGCTGCTCATGGCCCGGGGCGTCCCCTACGACTCGGACGGGGGTCGGGACTACGCCGCGGCGATCACCGCCCTCATGTCCGGCGCCTCCTACGCCCAGTCGGCGCGGATCGCCGAGGCCATGGGGCCGTTCTCGGAGTTCGAGAGGAACCGGGAGCCGATGCTGCGGGTGATGCGAAAGCACCGCGAGGCCATCAAGAGGATCAGCCCGGCGCACGCTCCCATGGACCTCCTCCAGGCGGCCAAGCGCTCCTGGGATGACGTGATCGAGCTCGGCGACCGCTTCGGCCTGCGCAACAGCCAGATCTCGGTGCTCGCGCCCACGGGCACGATCGCCTTCATGATGGATTGCGACACGACGGGCGTCGAGCCGGACATCGCCCTCGTCAAGTACAAGAAGCTGGTGGGCGGGGGCATGATCAAGATCGTCAACAACACCGTCCCGGTGGCCCTCAAGCGCCTGGGGTACGACAAGGAGCAGAGCAAGGAGATCGTCGAGTACATCGACGAGAACGACACGATCGAGGGCGCCCCCCATCTCCAGGACGAGCACCTGGCGGTCTTCGACTGCGCCTTCAAGCCGGCCAAGGGCGCGCGGTCGATCCACTACATGGGCCACCTGAAGATGCTGGCCGCGGTGCAGCCGTTCATCTCCGGGGCGATCAGCAAGACGATCAACATGCCCGAGGAGTCCACCTCGGACGACATCATGCAGGCCTACATCGAGGGCTGGCAGATGGGGCTCAAGGCGGTGGCCATCTACCGCGACAACTGCAAGCGGAGCCAGCCGCTGTCCACGAAGAAGGATGGCAAGGACAAGGAAGAGGCCGTTCTGGCGCAGATCCCGCTCCACGAGCGGCGGGCGGTGCGCCGCAAGCTGTCGGACGAACGGCGGTCGATCACCCACAAGTTCTCGATCAACGACCACGAGGGCTACATCACCGTGGGTCTCTTCGAGGACGGTCAGCCGGGAGAGATCTTCCTGGTGATGGCCAAGCAGGGCTCGACGATCTCCGGGCTGATGGACTCCTTCGCCATGTCGATCTCCTTCGCCCTTCAGTACGGGGTGCCGCTCCAGACGCTGGTGGACAAGTTCAGCCACACCCGGTTCGAGCCCTCGGGCTTCACCAAAAACCCGGAGATCCCCATCGCCAAGTCGATCGTCGACTACATCTTCCGCTGGCTCGCCTCGAAGTTCCTCTCCCGGGAGGACAAGGTGGCGGCGGGGGTGGTGCTGCGGGACGACCTGGCGAGCCTGGAGACCCCGGCCGCGGTGTCGCTCCTGGGCGGCGGCCGGCTCGAGCCGGTGCCGGCCGTCAGCGTCGAGACCACGATGAAGACGACCTTCCTCTACCAGCAGGATGCCCCGAGCTGCTCCGACTGCGGCTCGATCATGGTCAGAAATGGCAGTTGTTATAAATGTCTAAATTGTGGTTCGACAAGCGGCTGTAGCTAGGCTGCTCGCCGGAACCGGGGGGATGAGGTTTGCCCGCGGGATTTCCCGCGGGCGTTTTTGTGTTCCGACGGGTGAAACCGACCCGGGATCGGTGATCCCCTTATGCTTGCGAGGCCATGATGATGACCAGTCCGTTCCGTTCCCGCCGCTCCGTTCTGACGTTCGCCGTGGTAGCCCTGCTCCTCTTGAGCTGCCAGGAGGGAGCGACGGCCGGCAAGGCAGGCTCCGGCGCCAAGGCCGACTTCCGGCTGAAGACCCTCGAAGGCAAGACGCTCGGTCCCAGAGACTTCCCCAACCAGGTGGTGGTGATCGACTTCTGGGCCACCTGGTGCGCGCCGTGCCACATCCAGGCGCGGATCCTCGAGTCTCTCCACCGGGACTACAAAGGCAAAGGCGTGCAGTTCCTGGCCGCCAACGTGGGGGAGGAGCCGGAGACCGTGAGGAAGTTCGTCAAGGAGAAGCCGTTCCCGTACCCGGTGCTCCTCGACCCGGAGGACGAGATCTCCCCCCGCCTCGGAGTCCAGGCCTTGCCCACCCTGGTCGTGGTGGACAAGAAGGGGAAGATCTCCTACATCCATACCGGCCTCGCGGACGCTGACACGATCCGCAAGGCGATCAAGGCAGCCTCATAAACCAAGGCGCCCCTTCCAGGGGCGCCCTCACCACATTCTTCTGGGTCAAGCCCGGCTTACTGCAGCACCACCAGCGCCACACGCCGGTTCTGCGCCCGGCCTTCGCGGGTCGAGTTGTCCGCGACGGCGGCCGTCTCGCCGTACGAGATGACGTTGATCCGGTGCAGCGGGATTCCGTGCTTCTGGTTGAGGTAGCGGCGCACGGCCTCGGCGCGCAGGAGGCCCAGTTCCTCGTTGTACCTCTCCGAGCCGACGCTGTCGGTGTGGCCCTGGATCTCCAGGTAGATGTTCTTGTTCTCCTGCTTGAGTTGGCCGGCGAACTCGTCGAGGGCGGACTCGGCCTCGGGGGAGAGCTCGGACGTGTCGAAGCCGAACTTCACCTTCTCGTCGGTCAGCACCGTCTCATAGAGGAGCTTGCCCTCGGCCAGCTTGCCGGCCTCCTGGGCGCGCTGCAGGGCTTCCTGGGCGGTGCGGGACGTCTCCCCGATCTGGCGCTCATGGGTGTCGATGCGGGTCTGCGCCTCCTCGACCTGGCCTTGAACGTCGTCGACACGAGCACTGACGGTTCCGGTCTCCTGCCGAACGTACTTCTTGGTCGCGCAGCCCGTGGTCGCAACGAGTGCAGCCAGCAACGCGAGGACGATGACGAAAGGCTTCCTGTTCATGGGTGTTCTCCTTGCCTGGAGGTCAATAAGCTCAATGATCAGCCGCCCGAAGCCGCGGGCGGTGGTCCCTGGTAGCCGCGCCGGAACACGAAGGTACGGCGGGAGTCTCCCTTCACCTCGACCTGGACCCGGCGGAAGCGCGAGGGGCCGTCCCCGGTCGGGAAGCCCAGCACGTATTGGTGCCGGAGGTCTTCGAGGATCGCGGTCAGCGCCTCCTGGAGGTCTTCGCGACCGCGAATGGAGAAATACCTGCCGCCCGTCGTGGCGGCGAGCAGATTCAACACATCGGCGTAGCGATAGATCTTCTCTCCCTCCTCAGAGAGCTCGTAAGGATTTCCGGAGTCCAGCCCCAGCACGTAGGTCGGGAGCTGGGCCTTCTGCACGATCTCGCGGGCCTGCTCCGGGTTGATCTTGCTGGCATTGTCGACGCCGTCGGTGATCAGGAGGGCGAACCGCTTGGGGTTTCGCCCCTTGAGGGAGATCTCCGGCATCCAGGCGACCGCGTCATGGAGGGCCGTGGTGCCCCAGGCGGTCCAGGCCTCGCTCGACTCGCGCAGCACGGAAAGCTCGGCCGTGAAAGGAACCTCGACCCCGACGCTGTCGCCGGCGAAGGTCGCGACGGCGAACTCGTCGCCCGGGAGCGCGTGGCTGGTGAAGAAACGGACGACGTCGCGGCTCAGCTCGAGCCTGCCACCGTTGGCCATGCTGCCGGAGAGGTCCTGGAGGAGCAGGACGCTCGCGGGCGCCTCGGCCCGCCTCTCGAAGCTGTCGATCGGGGCCGGCCGGCCGTCGACGAGCAGCCGGAAATCCTCCTGGTCGAGATTCCTGGCGTATCCTGCGCCGGCGCGGACGACGACCGGCACCAGGACGTAACCCACCGAGACCTGCTCTTCGAACGCGGGTGTGGCTTCCTGGTCGAGTTGAGCCGCAGCCACCCCGAGAAGGCTTGCTGTCAAAGCGAACAAGAG
>DASQEB010000468.1:0-2039 GCA_035633875.1 Thermoanaerobaculia bacterium | reverse complement strand
TAGTACTGGTAGGCGCCCTTGATCTGGTGCGGGAAGGGCCGCACGAGGCGGCCGGCGTCCAGGTAGTCGCCGATCAGCACGTTGGTGGCGAGCGCCACCCCCTGCCCGGAGGCCGCGGCCTGGAGGCAGAGATAGGTATGGCTGAAGCGCGGGCCGCGGGAGGTATCCACCCCCTCGACGCCCGCCGCCTGGAGCCAGCGGTCCCAGGTGATGTAGTCCGGCACCTCCTCGACCACCTCGTGCACCAGGGTGTGGTGGCGCAGGTCGTCGGGCTGGCGCAGGGGATGGCGGGGGTCGTTGACAAGGGCGGCGCTGCATACGGCGAAGAAGGTCTCCGCCATCAGCAGGTCCGTGCGCAGGCCCGTGTAGCCGCCGCGGCCGAAGCGGATCGCCACGTCCACGTCCTCGCGGGCGAAATCCGTCAGCCGCGTCGAGACCGACACGCGCACCTCGATGTCGGGGTGGCGGTCCCGGAAGGCGCCGAGCCGGGGGATGAGCCAGTTGGACGCGAGGCTCGGCATGCAGCTTACGGTGATCACATGGGAGGTCTCCGGCCGCAGAACCTGGGCGGTGGCCTCGTCGAGCCGGTTGAGGGCGTCCGTCACCGCGGCGGCGTAGCGCTCGCCGAGCGGCGTGAGCGCCACGCCCCGGCTCGGCTGGCGCAGGAACAGGGGCCGGCCGACCCAGGCCTCCAGGGCCTTCACCTGCTGGCCCACGGCGCTGGCCGTGACGGCGATCTCGTCGCCCGCCTTCTCGACGCTCAGGTGGCGGGCGGCCGCCTCGAAGGCGCGCAGGGAATTCAGGGGCGGGAGGCGGCGGCGGGACATGGCGGCCTTGAGGTGAGTTGCCCAAGCTGCACTTGGGCAAGAGGCAAGAACTTCTCGTTTGCCGAAAGCCTAGCACAGGAGCATCTTTCTCTCCAGTGAAACGCCATCGAAGGAGAACCGTCATGGCGATCGGATATGCCGCAGCAAATCTTGGGCTCCACAGCCCGTCCCACGACCGGAAGAGCGCCCTGCTGCAGCTCCTCCTGCGTTACGAAGCCTGGCTCGACCGGCGCAGGACGTCGCGGATCCTGTACGAGCTGGACGATGAGGCCCTGCACGATATCGGGTTGTCCCGGGCCGACGTGGAAGGCCAGAATACCGCCTCCTGGCAGGATCGTCTGCCGCCGTCCCTCGGACGCTAACCCCCCGGCTGGCGGAAAGGCCCCACGATGAAGCTCTATTCCGGCGCGTTGAGCCTGTTCTCCCGCAAGGTCGAGATCGCCCTCCGGGAGAAGGGGCTGCCGTTCGAGCGCATCGAGGTGCCGTTCAGCCAGACCCGGGGCTACAGCCCCAAGCACCCGGATGTGCTCGCCGCCAACCCCAAGGGTCAGGTGCCCGTTCTCGTGGACGGGGATCTGACCCTGTACGATTCGACTCTGATCCTGGAATACCTCGAGGACGCCCACGCCGGACCCGCGCTCCTCCCGCAGACTCCTAGGGAGCGGGCCCGCTGCCGCCTCCTCGACCTGTTCGCCGACGAGGTGATGCTGGTCCCCCTGCGCGCTCTCATGCACCGCACGGAGCCGGGCGCGAGGGAGTCCGAGCGCTGGGAGGCGAACGAGGCCAGGGCCCGGGAGGCCGAAGCCGTTCTGGACGGACATTTTGCCGAACTCGATCGGAAGCTCCAGGGCAAGGATTATCTCTGCGGCGCCTTCTCCATGGCCGACATCTCCGTGTTCATGCCCGTGCTCTACGCCCGCCGCCTGGGCGGCCCGTCGCCGAAGCCGCACGGGGCCCTGTTTGCCTGGTACGAGAGGCTCGAGCGCCGCCCGTCCTTCGCGGCGGCTGCGGCTGCGATCCGGGAGGCCGACCGGGAATTGTCCGCGCCGGTCGAGGGCGCGTACCGGGATTGAGGCAGGGTCCGCCTGGGTCCGGGCTCGCCTGCGAGGGTGCAAGGGGAACCTGGTCCTCCGCTCCCTTTGCGAGGCTTCAACTGGCTGAGCGCAAGACCAGTGCAGCACCCCCTCTCCCGGGTGGGAGAGGGTGGCTGCG
>DASQEB010000467.1:0-6056 GCA_035633875.1 Thermoanaerobaculia bacterium | reverse complement strand
GCAGCTTTGCCGAGATCCAACGGGCGACGATCTTCTGAGGGAATGAATGCCTCCTTCTAGAGAAGGACGGCTCGGATTCGTCCCCCCTCTCCCGGTTGGGGGGAGGGCGGTGGGAGAGGGGGACAGGGGGGGAGGTGGGTGGGGGCGCCCTCTCCCGGCAGGGGGGATGGGAAGTGCTCGGGAGAGGGTCGGGGTGAGGGTTCCCAACGTCCGGAGGACACGGTTTTCCGGCATCTCTGATCAATTCCCCTCGAAAACCGGCTTTTCCTTGGCCGCGAACGCGCGGTAGGCGCGGGCGAAGTCCTCGGTCTGCATGCAGATCGCCTGGGCCTGGGCTTCGGCCTCAATGGCCTCGTCGATCCCCATGCTCCACTCCTGGTGGAGCTGTCGCTTGGTCATGGCGTGGGCGAAGGTGGGACCGTAGGCCAGGAAACGGGCGAGATCGCGGGCCTCGCCGAGCAGGCGCTCCGGAGGGACGAGGCGGTTGAAGAACCCCCAGCGCTCGGCCTCTTCGGGCTCCATGAAACGGCCGGTGTAGAGGAGCTCCGCGGCCCGGCCCTGGCCGATGATCCGCGGCAGGATGGCGCACGCCCCCATGTCGGCTCCGGAGAGGCCCACGCGAGTGAAAAGGAAGGCCACGCGGCTGCGCTGCGTGCCGAGCCGCAGGTCCGAGGCCATGGCGAGGATGGCCCCGGCACCGGCGCAGATGCCGTCCACCGCCGCGATGATGGGTTGCGGGCAGTGGCGCATGGTGCGGACCAGCTCGCCGGTCAGTCGGGTGAACTCCAGGAGCCGGTCCATCCGTCCGTCCTCCCGCATCTGGACGAGGGGACCGATGATCTCGTGGACGTCTCCCCCCGAGGAGAAGCTCCCCCCGGCGCCGGTCAGGACCACGGTCTTGACCTCCTCCACGTGCCGCAGGCGGTGGAAGGTGTCCGCCATCTCGCGGTAGGACTCGAAGGTGAGGGGATTTTTCCGTTCGGGGCGGTTGATCGTGATCGTGGCGACGCGGTCCTCGACGCTCCAGCCGAAGTGCTGCGGCCGGATGTCTTCCAGGGGGATGCGGTTGTTCAAGGGGGGTCTCCCTAGATCGTGCTCGTCCCCAGAAGCTCCGCCTGCCTCTGGCGCTCGAGATTCCTCTCGAGCTGCTGTTTGCCGGTGAGGTACTGCACCGGCCAGTGCTGCTCGGGCCAGCCGAGCTGGGCCGCGGCGCGGAGGGTCCAGTGGGGATCGGCGAGGTGGGGCCGCGCCAGGGCGCAGAGATCGGCGCGGCCCGCGGCGATGATCGAGTTCACCTGGTCCGGCTCGGTGATGTTGCCCACGGCGATCGTGGGGATGCCCGTCTCGTTGCGGATGCGGTCCGAGAACGGCGTCTGGAACATCCGGCCGTAGACGGGCTTCGCGTCTGGCGACGTCTGCCCGGCCGAGACGTGGATGATGTCCGCCCCGGCCAGGTGGAACGCCTTGGCGACCTCCACGGCGTCGCCGCAGTCGAGCCCGGTCTCGACCCAGTCCGTGGCCGAGATGCGGACGGACATCGGACGGTCCCGGGGCCAGACGTCCCGCATCGCGCGGAAGACCTCCAGGGGGAAGCGCAGGCGGTTCGGAAGAGACCCGCCGTACTCGTCCGTGCGGCGATTGGAGAGAGGCGTGATGAAGCCGGAGAGGAGATACCCGTGGGCGCAGTGGAGCTCCAGCATGTCGAACTCGGCCTCGATGGCCATCCCGGCGGCGCGCACGAACTCGTCCCGCACCCGGTCCATGTCCGTCCGGGTCATCTCCCGGGGCACCTGCAGGCCCGGCTTGTAGGGGATGGCCGAGGCCGCCATCACGGGCCAGCCGCCGGACTCCAAAGGCTCGTCGCTGCCTTCCCACATGAGCTTCGTGGATCCCTTGGCGCCGGAGTGGCCGAGCTGGAGGCAGATCTTCGCGCGGCTCCACTGGTGGACGAACCGCGTGACGCGGTGCCAGCCCTCCGCGTGCTCCGGCCTGTACATGCCCGTGCAGCCGAGCGTGATGCGCGCCTCGGGCGAGACGCAGGTCATCTCGGTGACGATCAGGCCCGCCCCGCCCAGGGCCCGGGCCCCCAGGTGCACGAGGTGGAAGTCGTTGGGCGTGCCGTCCTCGGCGCTGTACATGTCCATGGGGGAGACCACGACGCGGTTTTCGACCGTCATCCCCCGGAGGGTGAACGGCGTGAACATCGGCGGCGGCGCTTTGGGCAGGGACTCGGAGGCGGCGCGCCGGCTGGCGCGGCTCGCAAACCAGCGCTCGACCCCTTCGAGGTAGGCGCGGTCGCGCAGGCGCAGGTTCTCGTGGCTCACCCGCTGGCTGCGGGTCAGCAGGCTGTAGGCGAACTGCTCCGGGTCGAGCCGCACGTAGCGCCGGGCGTTCTCGAACCACTCCATGGAGTTGCGGGCCGCGTTCTGGAGGCGCAGGGCCTCCGTGCGGCGTTCCTCTTCATAGGCTTCGAGCGCCCGGGGAAGGTTCGGCTCCTGGTTCAAGATGCGGGAGAGCGCGATGGCGTCCTCCATGGCGAGCTTGGTGCCCGAGCCGATGGAGAAGTGGGCGGTGTGGGCCGCGTCGCCGATGAGGACGACGTTGCCGTGCCACCAGCGGGCGCAGTGGACGCGGACGAAGTTGAGCCAGGGCGCCGGGCGCTGGTGGGGCGGGATGTTCGCCATCAGGCGGTGGCCGCCGAGCCACGGCCCGAACATCTCCTCGCAGGCCGCGACCGTGGCGTCGATGTCCAAGTGGTCGAAGCCGGCGTTCCTCCACGACAGCTCGTCGCACTCCACGATGAAGGCCGAGAGCTTCTCGCTGAACTGGTAGGCGTGGGCCTGGAACACGCCCGCCTCGTTCTCAATGAAGATGAACGTGAAGGCGTCGAAGCGGCGCGTGGTGCCGAGCCAGACGTACTTGGCCTTGCCCGTGATGAGGCCGGGCTGGAACTGCTCGGCGTGCCTTCTGCGGACCACGCTGTTGAGCCCGTCGGCGCCGACCACGAGGTCCGCATCTCCCAATCCCAGGGCGGAAAGCTCCGCCTCGTCGCCGATCTCGATGCCGAAGCGGAGGTTGGCGCCTAAGCCCCTGGCGCGGCGCTGGAGGATCTCCAGGAGCTTGACACGGGCGAGGCCGGCGAAGCCGTGTCCGCCGGACGTGATCGTCCGCCCCTTGAAGTGGATGTCGATGTCGTCCCAGCGGGCGAAGTTGTCGGAGATCTCCTGGAAGGTCTCCGGGTCCGCCGCCTTGAAGTTGCCGAGGGTCTGGTCGGAGAAGACAACGCCCCACCCGAACGTGGCGTCCGGCGCGTTACGTTCGAGGACGGTGACCTCGTGCGCGGAATTCGCCTTCTTCATCAGAAGGGAGAAATACAATCCCGCCGGCCCGCCGCCGAGGACGGCGATTTTCATGGGGATCTCCGCGCAAGCAAGGCGGGCGCTCTCACCGTGGGGATGCTAGCACGGGTGCTCGGGCTGATCTCACCCCTCCTCCGCCCGCCAGAAATCCGGGTACAGCGTCACCAGCCCCGCCTCGTTCACCTCGATGTCCCGCACGAATCGGCCCCCCGTGCTCTCATAGCGGTACGTCCTGGCACCTGTGCGCCGGTAGACCTGCTCGAGCGGCTCCAGGTGAAAGCTCGGAAAGCGGAGCCAGGCCGCATGCACCTCCGCCTCCTGCCCGACAGCCAGATTCAGCCGGCGGATGGGGAGCAGGTTGGTGGACGGGCTGAAGTTGAGGTCGAGATCGAGGCATCCCGCGACCTCGGGAACCTCGGTCTCGTTGAGCCGCCACCCCCCCTGGATATCGGTCGCGATCTCCACTTCGACGTCCTCGTCTCCCACCCAGCCTGTCACCTTCCCCGAAAGCGTCCGCCAGTCCGGATCGCAGATGACGTGGTAGTCCAGGCGGCAGGGCTGCCGGTCGTGGGCGAATACGGCCGTCCCGGTGAGGTGCCAACGGGGACCCCGGGACACCAGGCGGGCGGCCTCATGGCCCGGCCGGTCCAGTCTGCGCCAGAGGATCGATCGGTCTGTCATCTTCTCCCTCCCTTCCCTGTTACGGGAACACCAGATGGAAAATCAGGAGCCCCGCCAGGAGGAGAAACAGGAGTCCTGGTGCGATGAAACGATGGGCGTGTTCGGGACCTACGAGCTCGAAGCCCCGGAGGCCCCGCCGGGGAAAGACAAAGTAGACGAGCGCCTTGAGCACCTGACTCCAGCCGATGATCGTGAGCACCACGGGGATACCGGTCCAGACGTTGTGGAAGGCGACAACGATGGAGCCGAAGAGCAGGCTCAGAAAAGCGTTGGCGAAAACCCCCGCCTCTCCCTGCTCTTTCAAGAGCAGAAAAAACTTGACCCAGGCGCGAGGCTGCGCGATGTGGGAAAGGCCGATGATGATGAAATTGATGATCGCATAGACTTGAACGGCCGTTTCCAGAGAGAGCCGGTCCGTCATGGAACTCCTCCTCCGTGCGGGCCGCCGGTCTCCCGGCCGCCGAGTGTCGCGAGGGTCGCGTCATAGAGCTCCAGAAGCTCACGTTCCCGATAGGCGAGCGACCGGATCAGAGTGCCGAGATTGCGATGGTTCGCGAGGATGGCGCTCGTGCCCCCGCGGTAGAGCTCGCCGTAGATGATGGGAGCGATGCCCTGGACCTGATGCTCGTACCGGTCCTGCTGGGCATAGACCCTGGACAACCGCAGGACCGTCGCGTAGCTCATGTCCTCGAAAGCTCCCGTGGCCGAGGCCGAATCCCAGGCGGTCCGGTAGACGTTCGCCGCGGACATGAACCCGCGAGAGAAGGTGCGGAGGTTGGGAGCCGCCGACGCCATGACAGCCCGATCGATTGCCTGGATCACGCCGGAGTGGTACTCCAGGGAGCTGCTCACGGACGCGCGATTGTCCTCGAGCTCCTCGAGGATGCTGGACAGGGCATGCTCGGCGCGCCGCACGCTGACCTGATGCTCGCGCCATTCATTCGCGAGAAGGGCGAGGACCACCCCAAAAACGACGAAGGTCGCCTCGAACGCCGCGTCTCGCAAGGCCTCCTGGGTCTTCCCTTTCATGGGAATATTCTCGCCTCATCCTCCAGAGGATGCCAGGTGGTGGCGAGATGGACCGAAGGCGGGCGGCAGGCTGCGGGGCGCCCGCGGAGGGCGCCCCGCCAGGAAAGCGGGCCGATCCCGGCCGGCGGCTCAGAAGGTGGGCGGGAAGAAGTCCTCCTTTGCCACCGGCACGCAGAGCTCTTCAGCGTCGCCCACAAAGACGAACTCCGGAGGCAGCCCCATCTCGCGCAGCACGGGATTGAGGTGGTCGAGCCGGAGATCCCGATTGAGCGGCAGGCCCCTCAGGTTGTAGCAGAGGACGTCCGAGTAGGCGACGTGGTTGTAGACGTGGTGCGGTGGGAACTTCCCGTTCTTTGCCACCGGGACGCAGAGCTGGGTGGGCTGCGCTTGCAAGAACTCAGTGAATTCCGGGGGAAGATTCGCGAAGAGCGGGTTCAGGTGGGTCAGCCGGATCGGTCCGTTGACGACCTGATGGCTCTCGACCCGGTAGCACTTGACGTCCAGCCACTGGACGAGCTCCAGAACGGCCGGAGGAGGGACATTCAGGTTCTTGGCCACAGGCACGCAGAGCTGCTCCGGCTCGCGGACGACCACATGCACCTCCGGGCCGAACATCTGCCGGATGACCCGGTTGAGCTGGGTCAGCCGGACGTCGAGGTCGAGGGAAGGACCCTCGATGCCGTAGCACTTCCACTCGACGAACTATACGAACCGCCGGACCTCGTAGTGAGGGAAGTTATCCTTCTTCGCAACAGGGAAGCAAAGCTGCTGGGGCTCCTGGAGCCTCACGTCCTCGTGGGGCAGGTTCAGGGATTGGAAATAGGGGTTGAGATGATCCAGCCGCAGCGGCACATGGAGTGGCGGCTGATTGGGGATGTCGTAGCACCGAACGTCCAGGAACTGCACGAAGGCGGCTGGCGCCGGCAACTGAGCGGATGCCGCTGCCGGGAAAATGATGACCGCCAGCAGACGGACCACCCACACGCC
>DASQEB010000466.1:0-13325 GCA_035633875.1 Thermoanaerobaculia bacterium | reverse complement strand
GTTTCAGGACCAATAGAGAAACCAGGAACTTCCTGCGAAACAGTCTCCTCGATCAAAATGCCGAGGTAACCCTTGATGTCTACCTCCGCTGGTAGTTCCCTCTGAACGAGGATGTAATCTCCTCGATTGTGAGACTCCCGCGGGACTAATACCACCTTACCGATTACAGGCCGCCTGAAGACAGCCAAGGGTTTCCCGTGAGTGTGCAGCCTAATGCTCACGAGGGCTCCTCCAAGTCGTCGACACAAGCGCCCGAGGCCCAACGGACCAATAGGTTACGCACGAAGAAATCATCCCCTCGCAGCAACTTGAACAGGTGGCGAATGATCTCCATGTTCTTGGCGCAGAATGCACTTGTCGGCCGATGCCCGACAACGTCACTCTGAGTCCGATGATTGAAGATGGGGTCCGCGCCACAATACGGCAAGAATGCACAATCTGCACAACCAGGGAGGGACTCGCTTATTGATCCAGCAACGAGAGCCCGAAGGGTTTCTCCCCCGAAGATTTCCTCGTAGCCATGTGTGTTGACGTTACCGAGCCGAAAGCTCCTATCCCCCATCTCGGCGAGCATCCGGGCTTCGTCCGATGGGTAGACATCTCCATCATAGTTGTATGCTACGGCTCCGATCCCTGCACCTGCAGGCGACTGGAGATCGACATAACCCGTCGCGAAGGGAGTGAGCATCTTGGTGAGGAGGATCTGCGCATAAACCTCAACGAAGTTGACACCCTCCCTGTTGACTTGAATGATGTGATCCAACGCCTCTTTATAGAAGGAAAGAAACTCTGAGGTCTCATACCTGAGCGCTTCTCCAGTCCGAACGGCATAGCCGTAAGGGCTGATCGGGCGAAGAAAAATACTGTTGAACCCTTGCCGTACATATTCATCTACGATCTCTCGTGGGTAGCCAAGGCTGAGCTTGGTTGTGGTCATGACCGCCGAAACCCGATCATGTCCGAGCACTTCACGAGCATGCTCCAGATTACGGATTGTAATGGCGTAGCTATCATTACCCTTGCGAGGTCGATTCGCATCGTGAATGAACCCAGGGCCATCAAGTGAAGTCGAGATTAGAATGGAATGAGTCCTGAAGTAATCCAGAATCTCTCCCGTCAGCGGAACGAGATTTGTCGTTACCACGTACTCTATTTGTCTTCCCTCCTGCTCGTTCATCTTCTTGGTATACTGCACGATAAAACGAATCATGTCGAAGTTGAGGAGTGGCTCGCCACCTTGAAACTCTACCTTTAGCACTGGAGAGGGAGACCGAAACATGAGATCAACGGCGCTCCTCGCAGTCTCTTCGGTCATGTCATAGCGAGATCGGTTCAGGCTGACACGAGAAACTTGGCAGTACTGACATGAGTGATCGCAACGAAGAGTGACAACGAACATGTGGAGCTTAGTGAATCCCTCAAGGAAGCTCTTCTTGGTCCGATACTTCGTCGCAAGAAGTTCGACTGGAACATTCGAGATGCCGTCCATGAGGAAGTGACGGGCCTTCAGGTCCAGGTAACAGGAGTCGGATGAATCGAGCTGGCGCCTAACAAAGGCTTGAAAGCGATCTTTCCTCAAAAATAAATGCTCTCCAACCTCGTTTACCAGCAGGACCTCGTCAGCCGACCATCGCATGAACCGGAACGGAAGAAAACGGTATCCGGGCTCATCTGGCATGTACCGCTCGCGAGGGTGGAAGACTGGATGAACGCTCATGTTCCTATTGCTCTCCCTTGGACCGAGTGGCCAAGGAGATAGTTTAAAAACTCTCCGATGACCTGGCTCCCTTCTGAACGGAACTCTGGGTAGACTCGAATCGATATTTCAACGCAACGACTGCTCTGCTTCCTTTCTATCGCGCAGTAGGGGGAAAATGCCTCTATCGCTGCGGCGAGACTCTCATTCGGATAGAGATCCTGCGCCACAGGCAGCACAATGGCTTCGCCTTTATCTGCGCGACCCAATTCCAAGAGGATCTTCTGTGTAATCTCCATCATCGCGAAGAGGATCCAGCAAGTTACCTTCTGAGAAAGCTTGGGCGACGATCATGTCCCGAACGAATCCCATTTCTCGGGCAAGACTCTCCCGCACTTGCTGATCGAGAAGCTCGTTACAGAGCTCGCCGATCAGAGGGGCGAGGTCCTGAGGAGACTTTTTGGGGGAGATCAGGATCGAGACAACTTGAGGAGATTCGCCATTCCGGACAATGAAGATGTAGCACCTGTCAGTGAACTTGTAGCAGGAGCGGAGGATCGCATTGACTTCGTAGATGGAGGTGTCCACCTCCAAGGCAACGGAGCCATCGTATCCTACGGCAATCGGCCGAACAACGCCTTCTCCGATACCAGACATAGTCTAATAACTTGTGAAGCTGACGACTACCTTACGGGATGTCTTTGGGTCCACTTTCCACACGACGAGAACTTCCTGATCCACCTCCAGCGGGAAGGAGTGCGGATATGTTGACGTGATCTCCGCCCAGGTGCGAGTCGAGTCCTGGGGAGTCAACCGGCGGAATTTGGTATCAGGAAAGAAATAAAAGATGCGCTCTACCTTGTGCTTGTCCTTACCGGTTACCAGTCCCTCTTTCGGGTCTACCTTAACGATTTCAATGACCATGCTCTCCAACTTCTCTGTGCCCACCAACCCTACCGAAGAAGAAGATCCTTCCGGCGAAATCACTGAAGAAGGAATCCTCGACGGCGGCGGATTTTCGGGCGCTGCTTTTGGCGGTGGGGGGATATAAGGAGCTGGTCTGGACGGCGCAGTTCCCCGACTAGAGGAATAGTGGGATGAGTGCGACCGGTGAGAGCTGTGCGACCGATGTGAGCTGTGCGACCGATGGGCAACCCCGGAGGCGGTATCCAGCGCACTATTTAGGTGGAGGATCAGCTTCCCAAAGGCTGATTTCCTCTCCCGATTTGGAACGGCAACGACGATCTGGTTAGGACGCGACTCAACCGTGCTCGTTCCCGGGAGCGCAGGCCCCAAGGCCAGAGCCCCCATGCCAGTGACTGTCGTCCTCACAAAGAAGCGGCGAGCTGCGGCTCTGAAGCGGTGAGCCCAAGGAATGAGATCCGAGAACTTCTTAGCAAAGACAGGAAACTTCTTCACGGGCGGACCCCCCAAAATCCGTGATTTCTCCCCACCCGTACGACTGGAAGCTGGCTCTTTCGAGCCTCTTCCGAGGATGACTCCTTGGATAGACAGAACAAGTCTAGCAAATGTTTAGACGCAAGCTACACAAAAATCCGCGGCGCCTCCACCCCCCGCCCATCCCCTAACTCCTCCGTCCCCGTCACGGTCCCATCCACATCCAGATACCGCCCCTGCCCGATGTCCAGCAGGCACCGGTTCCTCCCCTGCCGCTTGGCCTCGTACAGGGCCTCGTCGGCGAAGAGGATGAGCTCTCCGGCGGTCTTGATGAAGAGGTCGGGGAAGGCGGCGACTCCGGCGCTCAGGGTGAGGGGGATGGGCTGGCCGTCGAATTCGAAGGGGAGGGTCTCGACGGCCTGACGGAGGCGCTCGGCGAGGGCGAGGGCGTCCTCCCCTCCGGTCTGCTCCAGAAGGAGGACGAACTCTTCTCCTCCGTAGCGGCAGCAGAGGTCCGAGCCGCGGCCCATGGCCGTGAGGATGCCGGAGACCCCGACCAGGGCGGCGTCCCCGGCGGGGTGGCCGTAGGTGTCGTTGATCTTCTTGAAGTGGTCGAGGTCGCAGAGGACCACGGCCATCGCCTCCCCCTTTTCGCAGCAGCGGGCGTGCACCTCGTGGAGGCGCTTTTCGAGCACGCGGCGCATGACGGCGCCGGTCAGGGGGTCCTCCCGGGCCTCGCGGTCCACGAGGCAGCGCTGGACGGAGGCGGTCATCTGGGGGAGGAGCCGGTCGAGGAGCTCGATCTGCCGGGGATCGAGGCGGCGGGGGTCGCACCAGAGGCGGAGGCGGCCGAGCACGGTGCCGTCCGGGCGGGAGCGCATCTGGCGCTCCAGGATCTGCCAGGGGACGCGGCGGTGGACGCCCGGGAGCATGGGCGGATGGCGGTCCGGCTCGGGCACCCCCTCTTCGAGCATCTCGGACCGGGGGCCCCACCACCAGCTCTTGAACTCGCTCCCCGGGGCCAGCGCCTCGAACTGGAACCAGAGGAAGGGGATGACCTTGGCCGCCTCGGAGCGGATGCGGTCGGCGATCGACTCCATCTCCTGGGCAGGGGTGATCATCCGCTGGCCGGCGCGGCGGAGGCGCTCGAGGTCGCGGGCGCGGCTCTGGGCCTTGTCCCGGAGCAGGGCGTTGCGGAAAGCCTCGACGGCCGCCAGGGCGAAGAGGGCCACGAGGGCGGCGCCCAGGGCCCGGCCCGCGACCTCGCCGGTCAGGGCAAGGAGAGCGCCGGCCCCCCAGCCGGCGGCGTCCACCAAAAGGGGGGAGAGGATCTGCCCGATGCGCAACGGCTGGTCGGGGCGGCGGATCTTGCGGTCGGCCACCTCCAGGCCGGTCCAGAGGAGAAGGTAGGCCAGGGCCGAAAGGGTCAGGACGAAGCCGGCCTTCCAGTCCTCCTCCAGCCAGTTCCAGAAGGCTCCCGCGGCGAGAACCGAGAGGGCAGCCCGGCCGGTGCTCTCCAAAGCCCGCGGGAGAATGCTCCGGCGCTCGGGCTGCTGGACGGCGGCGATCCGGCGCACGAGCCGGAGGGAGAGCTCGGAGATCAGGAGCGCCGCGGCGGCTAGAAGGGCGGCCGGGGCCGCGCCCGCGAGGAGGAGGGCCATCGGGAGGATCGCCGTGCCGAGCCCCAGGGTGACGCTCCCCACCGCCGGCCGGTGGCACGCCGCCGCCGCGCCAGCCAGGACCAGCACGAGCAGCATCCCCGCCGGGAGCGGCCGGGCCGCCAGGGCGGGGATGCGGTACGCCGCCGCGAGCGCCAGCGCCCCTCCCGCCATCGGCAGCAAGGACGCCCAGAGGTCCCGCGGCGATCGAGAGTGCTTCATCGGAAGTGAAACCTTCGAGGTCTGGAGGGATGGTACGCGTTTACCGCGTGGCGAGGCAATGGAATCCTGAATGACCTCCCGGAACACGCGTAGAGACGCCCCAGTCGGTCATCACCGACTTTTCGGAGTCCACTCCCGGCGGGGCGTCTCCGGAGGGCAAGGCCGCTTCGTCGCAGGGATCCGCTTGAACCAGTGATGCGAAAGGGTGCCGGGGTCCAGGGCTGCGATGCCAGACGCGGCGGGGTACCCTCCGAGGAGACGCCCCGCCGTCCCCGTGGCCTCCGAAGCGGTGTCGTACATCGACTGGGGCGTCTCTACGCGCGTGGCCCCGGGGCTTCCAGATCCCGCACCGCCGGAATCACCCCGAACCCATCCGCCTCCTCCACCCCGACCAGGATCGCCTGGGCGATCGCCCGCTCGGCGAGCACCCCCACCTGGTTGACGTGGTCCTTCCGGGTCCCTGTCGAAATGACCACGACGAGGTCTCCATCGTAGAGGGAGAGGGCGGGGGAGAGGGTGTGGTAGAAGCCCCCGAAGGCCATCTGGCAGACCTTGAGGGCGGCGGCCTTGGTCAGGACGGCGTCGGTCATCACCACGCCGAGGGTGGTGTTGCCCTCCCAGGGATGGGCGAGGTCGGGAGGCAGGGCGGCCAGGACCCTCTCGGCGTTGGCGAGCTCCCGGGAGTCCGGGGCGAGGCGGCAGCCGGCGAGGAGGGTGCCGTCGAGGCGGCGGACGTCGCCGAAGGCGTTCACGGCCACCGCGGCGGCGACCGTGGGACCGTCCGGAGCGGTGAGGCTCGCGAAGCCGAAGCCTCCCTTCATGCCGCAGAGGGGGCCCAGGGCCTTGCCGACCGTGGCGCCGGTCCCCACGCCCACGCTCCCCACGGCCACCGCACCCTGGGCGGCGGACTCCAGGGCGGCCGCGACCAGCTCGGGCCCGGGCGCCACGGGTCGTCCCAGCCCCAGGTCGAAGAGGATGGCCGTGGGGACGAGCGGAACCGGGGCGATGCCCGTCTGGAACCCGTAGCCCCGCTCGGCGAGCCAGGCCACCACCGGATCCGCCGCGGAGAGCCCGAAGCCGCTCCCTCCGGCGAGCACCACGGCATGCGCTTTGCTAGCGACGTGATGCCCGGAGACGAGGGAATCGAACTGGCGCGTTCCTGTGGCCGACCCACGCACCTCCGCCGCCGCGGTCACTCCCGCGGGGCAGAGGATCACGGTAACCCCGGTGAGGTCGGTCCGGTCCGCTCCGTGCCCCAGGAGGAAGCCAGGAATGGAAAGATCTCGGGTTGAGTCAGGGATTGGGGGAGGGACGGGGGTGGGCATGGCGGGATTCTATGAGGTATCCTCCCCGCCCTTAGAAGCCATGCAAACGGCCGGTTCCAGTCCTGTCGATACAATACCGGAGAGAGCCCCCATGGATCCGACAACTCCTTCCGCCGTGGTCTGGGACTGGCGCAAGAGCGCGGCCGCTCCAGGGGCGGACCGCGCCGGCGAGACGGCGGCCGCCCGGAGGCGGGGCGCCATCGGCGGGCTGGTGGGCCTTTCGGTCGCGGCGGTCATCTGGTTCCTCTTCGACCGGCCGGTCGCGGCGGCGGTGATCGCCGGGATCGCGGTCGTCCTCACCCTGATCGCCTTCCTCGCCCCCCTCACCCTCTACAAGAAGATCAGCCGGGGCCTCGAGATCTTCGCCTACTGGGTGGGCTCCGGGGTCACCTGGGTGCTGATGACGCTCCTCTACTACCTCCTCTTCCTGCCCGTGGGGTTGGTGCTGCGGGCGCGGCACAAGCTCGGGATCACCCGGTCCGCGGACCGGAAGGCCCCGACGTACTGGATGGACACCGAAGCCCGGCCGAGGACCCCCGAGTCCTACCGGAGGCAGTTCTAGAGATGAAGCTCCTCGGCATCTCCTGCTACTACCACGATTCCGCGGCCTGCCTGGTCGACAGCGGGCGCATCGTCGCCGCCGCCCAGGAGGAGCGGTTCACCCGCAAGAAGCACGACCCGGACTTCCCCTTTCACGCGGTGCGCTACTGCCTCGCCGAGGGCGGGGTCCGCCGCGCCGAGGACCTGGCCGGGGTCGTCTTCTACGACAAGCCCCTCCTCAAGTTCCATCGCATCCTGGAGACCTACCTGGCGGTGGTGCCGAAGGGGCTGCGCTCGTATGTGATGGCCGTCCCCCTGTGGCTCAAGGAGAAGCTCTGGATTCCGCCCAAGATCCAGGAGTCCCTGGAAGCCGCCGGCCTGGGGGAGGTCAAGGACATCTTCTTCACCGAGCACCACGAGTCCCATGCGGCGAGCGCCTTCTACCCCTCCCCCTTCGCGGAGGCGGCGGTGCTCACGCTCGACGGCGTGGGCGAGTGGGCGACGACCACGATCGGTGTGGGCGAAGGGCACAAGCTCCGGCTCCTGCGCGAGATCGTCTTCCCCCACTCCCTGGGGCTCCTCTACTCGGCCTTCACCTACTTCACCGGCTTCCGGGTGAACTCCGGCGAGTACAAGCTGATGGGCCTCGCCCCTTACGGCGAGGGGACGTACACGGATGTCATCAAGCGGGAGCTGATCGACCTCCGGGAGGACGGCTCGTTCCGGATGAACATGGACTACTTCGGCTACCTGGACGGCCTGGCGATGACGAACGAGAAGTTCGACCGGCTGTTCGGCGGCCCTCCCCGCCCGCCGGAGTCGCCGATCACGAAGCGTGAGATGGACCTCGCCAAGTCCATCCAGGAGGTCACGGAGGAGATCGTCCTGAAGCTCGCCCGCCACGCCCGAGAGCTCACCGGCAAGCGCCACCTCTGCCTGGCCGGGGGCGTGGCCCTGAACTGCGTGGCCAACGGCATCCTCCTGCGCGAGGGGATCTTCGACGACATCTGGATCCAGCCCGCGGCAGGCGACGCCGGCGGAGCGCTCGGCGCGCCGCTCGCCGTCTGGCACAACGCCATGGACAAACCGCGGACGCCGGCGCGGTCCAACGGCCACGTCCGGGACTCGATGCGGGGCGCCCTCCTGGGTCCGGAGTTCCCCCGGGAGCAGATCAAGGAGTACCTGGACGCCAAGGGCTATCCCTACGAGGAGCTCCCGGCGGACGGGTGGGCGCGGCGGATCGCCGAGCTGATCGCTGGCGAGAACGTCATCGGCCTCTGCCAGGGGCGGATGGAGTTCGGCCCCCGGGCCCTGGGCAGCCGCTCGATCATCGGCGACGCCCGGTCCCCCAAGATGCAGTCGGTGATGAACCTGAAGATCAAGTACCGGGAGAGCTTCCGGCCGTTTGCGCCGAGCGTGCTGGAGGAGCGGGTCTCGGACTACTTCGAATTGGACCGGCCGTCGCCCTACATGCTCCTGGTGGCGGACGTCGTGGAGCGCCGCCGTGTGCCCAGGCGGGGGGATGAGAAGGACCTGCCGCTCCTCGAGTGGGTCAACCGCCCGCGCTCGGATGTGCCCGCCATCACCCACGTGGACTACTCGGCCCGCATCCAGACGGTCTCCCGGGAGGACAGCCCGGCCTACCACGCCATCCTCACCGAGTTCGAGCGGCTCACCGGCTACGGGGTGATCGTCAACACGAGCTTCAACGTCCGCGGCGAGCCCATCGTCTGCACGCCCGAGGACGCCTACCGCTGCTTCATGCGGACGGAGATGGACTACCTGGTCCTCGGGCCGTTCCTCCTGGAGAAGAAGGCCCAGCCCGCGTTCGAGGAGCGCGGCGACTGGCGGCAGGAATTCCAGCTCGACTAGGGAGAGCTTCGACCATGCGCAGGTTCCGCTACATCGGCTCGTTCTTCGGAGAGATCTTCCAGTTCGCCCGGCAGAACAAGGTGTACTGGATGGTCCCCTTCGTGCTCATCCTGGCCCTCGTCATCCTCCTGGTGGTGACCAGCCAGGGCGCGGCGCCGTTCATCTATACGCTGTTCTAGTAGGGGCGGCCCTCTGTGGCCGCCCTGCTTGCTTCGACCTTCCCCCCACCCAGGGCGGCCAGAGAGGGCCGCCCCTACGACGGCTCCCACCCCCGCACTTGCTGTCCCCGGGGGGTTGGTCCACAATACCGACGCGATGCATCGTTTCAAACCGATTCACGGAATACTTGTCGTCCTCGTCTTCGTAGGGACCGTCCTGGTGGCCGACATGGCCCTGGAGGGCCGGCTTGGCGGCTCGGGGTTCGAGCGCGTCTCCCCCGGCCGTGACGGCGCGGTGCGGATCGACGTGGCCGATCTCCAGCCGAAGGAGGTCCGGTTCTACCGGTTCCTCAACACGGGCAACCAGGAGGTCAAGTTCTTCGTCGGCCGGGACGAGGCCGGGCACGTGCAGGTGGCCTTCGACGCCAACGAGGCCTGCGCCAAGACCAAGCGGGGGTACCGCCACGAGGGCGAGTGGCTGGTGTGCAACAAGTGCGACAAGTCCTTCCGGCTCTCCGAGGTCAATGCGGGCGGAGGCGGGTGCAAGCCGGTGCCGCTGGCGCACCGGCTCCAGGGTAGTGAGCTGCTGCTCGCGGAGACGGACATCCTCCAGGGCTGGCGGCTGTTCCGTTGAGGCGGCGCGCAGTGCGCCACCTCTGAGAGCAACCATCGTGGAATCAACGTTTTGACGGCCGAGCCCGCAGTGTTGTATCGTCTCGCGGTCCGGAAAGGGTAGCCATGTGCGCAGCCGACTTCGTGCTCTACGAGGAGGAGTTCAGGCACCTTGAGGAGGCCCTGCGCCGTCTGCGCCAGGAAGCCAACGCCAAGGCCGTCTTCCTCATCGACAAGAATGGCCAGCAGATCGCGGCCGCGGGGGAGATCGAGCAGTTCGACACCACCTCGCTCGCCTCCCTGACGGCGGGCAACGTGGCCGCGACCGACGGCCTGGCCAAGCTGATCGGCGAGCGCGAGTTCTCCGTCCTCTTCCACGAAGGTCAGCAGGACCACATCCACATCTCCATCGTCGCCAAGCGATCCATCCTCGTCGTCATCTTCGACGACCGTTCCTCACTGGGATTGGTGCGCCTGCGGGTCAAGCGCGCCAACGTGGACCTGGAGAAGATCTTCGAGGTGATGATGCAGAAGGGGGAGAAAGGAACGCCAGGAACGGCCCACGCGAGTCCCTTTTCCGAGATCACCGACGACGATATCGACGCCCTGTTCGGCGAATAGAACGACGGCCAAGCCGGCACGGACGCCGAGGCTCCCGGGAGGCACGGTCCTCCGGACAGCCCCCGGCAGGGCTCGATGGCCGGGGGATAGAACGAGGCACCGAAGATGACGTTCATCAACTACGCCAGCAAGGAGATCAACTGCAAGATCGTCTACTACGGCCCCGGCCTGTGTGGGAAGACGACCAACCTGCAGTACATCTACAACAAGACCGCGCCCGAGTCGAAGGGCAAGATGATCTCCCTGGCCACCGAGGCGGACCGCACCCTGTTCTTCGACTTCCTGCCTCTGGACCTCGGGAGCATCCGCGGCTTCACCACCCGCTTCCACCTCTACACCGTGCCCGGCCAGGTGTTCTACGACGCCAGCCGCAAGCTCATCCTCAAGGGGGTGGACGGCGTCGTCTTCGTGGCCGACAGCCAGGAGGAGCGGATGGAGGCCAACATCGAGTCCATCCGCAACCTGGAACAGAACCTGAAAGAGCATGGGTATGACTTGGCGACGATCCCCTACGCCCTGCAGTTCAACAAGAGGGATCTCCCCAACGTCGTCGCCGTGGAAGAAATGTATCGTACCCTGAATTACAAACGAGAGCCGACCTTCGAGGCCGTCGCCACCACCGGCGTGGGGGTGTTCGACACCCTGAAGTCGGTCGCCAAGCAGATCCTGATCGAGCTCAAGAAGCGATAGGGAAGGGGAACAGACAATGCCGACGGTGAAGCAGCCCGCTGTGGATCCGATGATCGAGATGTACGCCCAAGGGCTCGCTGCCCTGCAGCAGAAGAAGTACTCCAAGGCCGTCGAGCTGTTGGGGAAGGTGCTCGAGGAGAGCGACCGGCCGGACCTCCGGGACCGGGCCCGCCAGCTCCTCGCCGCCTCCCGGGAGAAGGCCGAGGCGGAGGCCGGAGAAAAGGCCAAGGGAAAGACCAAAGAGGCCGCGGCCGCCGGTGACTCCGACCCGTTCCTCCAGGCCGTGTTCGAGAAGAACCGGGGCAACCATGCGGCGGCCCTTGAGATCGCCCGGCAGCACGAGCAGAAGGACGAACGGTTCACCTATCTGGTGGCCGCGATCCACGCGGCCGAGAATCGACTGGACGAAGCGGCGCGGGCGCTCACCCAGGCGGCTGAGCTGAACCCCAAGAATCGCATCCATGCCTATCACGACCCCGACTTCGCCGAGCTCCGCAAGAACAAGGACTACCGCCACGTCTTCGGGCTCTCCTGAAGAGGGCGGTGGTCCGGCCGGCCGCTCCCTCGTGGCGGTCGGCGGCGGAACGGGCCTCTCGGCCCTGCTGCGCGGCTTGAAGCACCACGTCGGCACCGACGGCATCCGCAAGCTCACCGGAGTCGTCACCGTCACCGACGACGGCGGCTCCTCCGGCCGTCTGCGCCGGGAGTTCGGGGTCCTCCCGCCGGGGGACATCCGCAACTGCCTCGTGGCCCTGGCCGACGACGAGGACCTTTTGGCCCGCCTCTTCCAGTACCGCTTCCCCAACGGCGGCGGGCTCCTCGGCCACTCGTTCGGCAACCTGTTCCTGACCGCCCTGACCGGCATCACCGGCGACTTCCACCAGGCGATCCTCACCGCCGAGTCGATCCTCTCCGTGCGCGGCAAAATCTGCCCCGCCACCGTGCACGACGTCCGGCTGCGGGGCCGGGGCGTGTCCGGCCGGATCTACGAGGGGGAGTCGGAGGTGGGCCTGTCCGGCGAGGAGCTGGCCGCCGTCGAGATCGATCCCCCCGCGCCGCCGGCCTTTCCGCCCGCGGTCGCCGCGCTGGAGTCCGCGGACCTGATCCTCCTCGGCCCCGGCTCCCTCTACACCTCGATCCTGCCGAACCTCCTCATCCCCGGCATCCGCCAGGCCATCACCAAGGCCAGGGCGCGGACCATCCTCCTCCTCAACCTGATGACCCAGCCCGGCGAGACCGACGGCATGATGGGCACCGCCCACCTCCAGGCCCTGGAGCGCCACGTCGGCCGCGGCTTCGTCGACGCCGTCCTGGTGAATTCGTCGGAGATCCCGCCCCAGCTCATCCGCCACTACGCCGAGACCGGCTCCGAGCCCGTCACCTGCCAGCGCGACGAGTTGGAAGCCCTGGGCGTCGAAGTCCTCGAAGCCGACCTTCTCGCCGTGGATCAGGACCTGATCCGCCACGATCCCGAAAAGCTGGCGGAGGCGGTGCTGGGGTTGATGGAGAGGGAGGGGGCGGGGGAGCAGAGCGGGACGTAGGTGGCGGGAGCCCCCGCCCGGGGCCCCTCACCTCCTGTCCCCCTCTCCCATCGCCCTCCCCCCGACCGGGAGAGGGGGAACGATTCCGAGCCGGCCTTCTCGCGAAGGGAACATTCACTCTCGCAGAGAGGTCCCGATTCGATCTCGGCAAAGCCGCCTGCATGGGTCCCCCCTCTCCCGGGGGAAGGGAGGGCGATGGGAGAGGGGGACAGGGGGGGACAGGGGGGGAGGCTTCGGGCGGGGGAACGCCGCACCTCAAGTAGACTAAGCCCCAGCATCGCCGTCCATCCCGGAAGGAGACCCCCTGCATGCCCTCCACCCCCCGCATCGCCGTGATCCTCGCCGCCGGCAAGGGCACGCGCATGAAGTCTTCCCTCCCCAAGGTGCTCCACCGGGTCGCGGGACGGCCCCTCCTCCAGTGGGTCGTGGACGCGGCCCGAGGGGCTGGGTGCGAGCGGATCCTGGTCGTGGTCGGCCATGGGGCCGAGGCTGTGCGGGAGGAGATCCGGGGGGAGGATCTCGGCTGGGTGGAACAGAAGGAACAGCGGGGCACGGGCCATGCCCTCGCCCAGGCCGAGGGCGCGGTGGAGGGGAAGGCGACCCTGCTCGTCCTCTCCGGGGATGCGCCGCTCGTCACCCCGGCCACCCTCGACCGGCTCGCCTCCGTCGCGGAGGCGGGGTGGGGAGCGCTCGCCGTGGCCGAGATGGACGACCCGGGCTCCCTCGGCCGGGTGCTCACCGGGCCGGACGGCGGCCTCGTGGACATCGTCGAGGCCCGCGAGGCCTCCGAAGACATCCGGAAGGTCCGGCACGGGAACGCCGGGATCTACGCCCTCTCCGCTCCGGAAATCTTCGACCATCTCCGCGCGTTGACCCCGAACAATGCGCAGGGGGAGCTGTACCTCACCCACGCGGTGCGGGACGCGGCGCGGGACGGCCGGCCGGTCCGCATCGTTCCGCGGCCCGACCCGGACGAGGGGCTGGGGATCAAC
>DASQEB010000465.1:0-6493 GCA_035633875.1 Thermoanaerobaculia bacterium | reverse complement strand
CGGCCGGGGCGATCCCCTCACCCGGCTGCCAACCGGGTTTCGAGGCCGGCCTTCACCGCGGGCCACTCCTCGTCGATGACGCTGTACACCACCGTGTCGCGGACGGTGCCGTTGGACCGGGTCTGGTAGCAGCGGAGGACTCCTTCGCGCCTGGCGCCCAGCTTTTCGATGGCCCGCTGGCTGTGGAGGTTGTTCAGGTCGGTCTTGAACTGGACGCGCAGGGCGCCCAGGGTCTCGAAGGCGTGACGCAGGAGCAGGTACTTGCTTTCCGGGTTGACCCGCGTGCCCTGCCACGCGCGGGCGATCCAGGTGCGGCCGATCTCGAGCGCCCGGTGCTCGGGCCGGATCTCCAGATACCCGCTCATCCCGACGGCCTCCCCCGTCGCCGCGATCACGATCGCGAACGGCAGGCTCGCGGGCGCCGCAATGGAGGTGTGGATCCAGTCGCTGAACGCCTCCAGGCCCGGGTTGCGAGGCCATTCGAGCGTGTACTGGAAGATCTCCGGGTCCGCCTTGGGGTGGAGGGCGGGGATGTGCCCGGGCGTCAGGGGCTCGAGGTGGATCGTGGAACCTTCCAGGCGAACCGGTTCGACCTTCATGGCAGCTCCTCGGATGTTGCGGGGAGCATACCTGCCTCTCCCGGGCACGGAAAGGCGCGCGCTCTCTACAGCTTTTCTGAAAGGGTCAGCCCCAGCGTGGCATAGATCCGCCGGACGTAATTCCGGGTCTCGCGGTAGGGAGGGATGCCGCCGTAGCGAGCGACGGCGTTCTCGCCCGCGTTGTAGGCGGCGAGGACCCTGGCGAGATCGTTGGGGAACTGGTCGAGCAGCCAGCTCAGGTAGCGGACGCCCGCCTCCAGGTTGTGCTTGGGATCGAAGAGGTGCTCCTTGCGAATGCCGAAGCGCTGGGCGGTCGCGGGCATGAGCTGCATGAGGCCGCGGGCGCCCTTGTGGGAGACCGCCCGCCGGTTGCCGGCCGACTCCTGCCGGATCAGCGCCGCCACCACCTGCGGGTTGACCTTGTGGCGCTTGGCCGTCTCGTAGATCAGCGTGCCGTAGGGTCCCTCCGGCACGGGCTGGTCCTCGGCGAACCGAAGGGGGAGGGGCGGCGGGGCGACCGATGCCTCGGCCACCAGGGGAGCAGCGGGCGGCGGATCCGGCTCAGGGATCACCTCGTCCTCGATCACCCGCTCGACCCGCAGGATCGGCATGGACATCCGGCCGCCGTGGTCGAAGGTGAGCCGGGCCACGTCGCCCTCGGCCTCGTAGGCCGCCACCTTGACGAAGCGTCCGTCCGTGAGGATCACTAGCTCGGCGTCGGCCGGGCGGACGCCGGCCAAGCCCAGGACGCAAGCAAAGGGGACGAGAAGGAGGAGCTTGGGGTTGTGCATCAGGCCGCGAATCTCCACTCGGGTCTGCTGTTCAGCGCCGCTTATTGTACGGGCGGGACGACGCGAGCGTCCAACCTTTCGAGGAATCGTGCTCTCAGCCATCATAACCGCGCAGGAGCTGGAGGAATTCCGGAGCGACCTCTCTGGGCGCCGCTCACGAAGGCGTGATTTGTATTATTTACCGACCCCGACGGGCCAAGGGCGGGTTTATCGTCGCGGAGACGGGGACTGGGGCCGGCCAACCCCGCGCGGGACGAAGCTAATCCAAGGCGTAGAGGGAGAGGGTGCGGAGCAGGCGCTCCTCGTTGTCCCAGGCCCTGGCGAGCTGATCACGAATGAAGACGTCGTACTCGGGCCGGCGCGTGCGGACCGTCTTCATCAAGGCGTCCAGGGCCGACTGCCAATGGCCGAGGTCCAGGCGGTAACGCTCCACTTCGCCGCACAGCCCGGCGTCCCCGAGCAGGTGCGCGGCGTTGCGCAGGAAGACCCCGAGATAGATGCGCGAGGTGAGCTCCGGGCGCAGGAGGAGGCTTGCGCCGCGCCGTGCCGCGAGGCTCTCCTCCCCGTCCAGCGGTCCGGCGAGCCGGGCTTCCAGCCAGCGGCGAAACGTCCGCAGCGCCTCGATCCCGTACTGGCCCTTCTCGTCCGAGCGGAACAGGGCCATCTCCCCGTAGAGCCAGCCCAGCCGCGCGCGGACCCAGTCCTCCGCGTCGTCCACGCAGAAAGGATCTGCCTCCACCGTGAACCAGACCCGGCCCACCGGATTGCCGGAGAACAAGGGCTCCCGCTCAGCATCGAAGGGCACGGCCGAGGAGCGGGCCCGCTCCAGCTCCTCGGGCGAGACGGTGCTCTCGGCCGGGGCGCCCCACGGGTCCAGGACAAGGAGCCGGCCGTCTCCGCGGTCGCGGCGCACCAGCACGGTCCGGCTGGTGTGGACCCGGCGGTAGGCGGGCCGGAACGGGACGTGCCAGACGTCGACGGCCACGATCGCGGTCCCGCCGGCGGCCAGGTAATCGTGGAGCGAGACCTCGTCGTCGCCCTCGTACCGGGCGATGCGGAGGTCCCCCCGCTGCGCCAGCGCCGCGGGGAGCGGCGTCGGGTTGAGCGGCAGGCTGTACTCCGTCATCTCCTCCAGAGGGGACGACGGCAGGCCGAACGACCAGCGGAGTCCCAGCAGGACCGCCGCCGCCCGCGGAGCCTGCTCGGCCGCGATCCTCTCGGCGCAGGAATACAGCGTCGTGGTCCTCCGGGCGGGCGAGGGGGGAAGGCTGACCATGATCAGCTCGGATCGAGAAGGGTGATGCCGAAGAGGTGGAACAGCGGGTTGACCCCGAGCTCGATGCGGGCGACGTCCGCAGGCTCTTCCCACCAGTGCTCGGCTCGCCAGACGGCCGGCAGCGCGAGAGCGAGGTCGTAGTCTCCGGGATAGTGGAGATGCGAGCAGGCGAAGCCTGCGTCATCCGGCAGCCTTCCAGCGGGAACCATGACGCCAGGGGCGACCGCGACAAAATCGGCAATGGTCCGTCCCTCGCCGTCCATGGCCCGAACCGGGACCCTCTGCTCCCCCATCTCGCCGCAGCACAGCAGGGCGATGCCGACCGCGGTGGGAGCGCCCGGAATCCTCAGCGATTGGCCGAGCGGCTCCACGCTGTCGGGCCGTCCTGGCTCCTTGGTCGGAAACCAGAAGGGGACGCCTCCAACCATCTTGAGCGAGCCGAACGGGAGCTCTTCGGCCGGGAAGGAGTTCCCCCAGGCGTTGAGGGCGCCGTGCGGACGCTCGCTGTCGTAGGTCGCCACGGCAGCATTCAACCAGGGTGTCAGGTCGATCAGAGTCATACAGCGTTCTCTGCGCCCGCGAGGCCGGCGAGGGCGACTACTTCCTCAATAAACAAAGTGCGTTTTATCGTTAAAGAGGGACAGCGACCGCGAAGCCTCCGGGGGGTCAAGACCGCCCTACCCCTCGATCCCCAGCTCCTTGATCTTCCGGTAGTAGGTCGTCTTCGAGATACCGAGGAGCTCCATGGCCCGGTTCGCGTCTCCCCCCGTGGCAGCGAGCGCCACGGCGAAGGCTTCGCGTTCCGCTCTCTGGACGGTCTCTTCCAGGGTGAGCGGAGGCAGGGCCGCGGGAGCACCGCCCGGGGGGCGGCGGATGCGTTCGGAGAGGTGGTGCAGGTCGAGCGGCTCCCCGGGCTCCAGGAGGAGGGCCGCCTTGGCGATCTCGTTCTGGAGCTCCCGGACGTTGCCCGGCCAGGGGTAGTGCACCAGGGCTCCCAGAGCGGCGCGGGTGATGCCGGGGCTGGGAAGGCCGCTCTTCGCGAGCTCCCGGTGGAAAAAGCGGGCGGCGAGCGACGGGATCTCCTCCCGCCGTTGCCGCAGCGGCGGGATCTTCACCTCGAAGGCGGCCAGCCGGTGATACAGGTCGCGCCGGAACGCCCCCTGCTCCACCAGGGCCTCGAGGTCCCGGTTCGTGGCGGCGAGGAAGCGTACGTCCACGGCCACCGGGTTGCGCCCCCCGACCCGGAAGAGGCTCGTACCCTCCAGCACCCGCAGGACCTTGGCCTGGGTCTCGGGCGCCATGTCGCCGATCTCGTCGAGAAACACCGTGCCGCCGCTCCCCCGCTCCAGAATGCCCGGCCGGGCCTCGACGCCGGTGGCCACCCCTTTCTCGATGCCGAACAGCTCGGCCTCCAGCAGGTCCTTGGGCAGGGCGGCGCAGTTGACCGCGAGGAACGGCCCCGCCGCCCGAGGCGACCGGGCATGGACCCAGCGCGCCAGCACCTCCTTGCCCACGCCTGACTCCCCCAGGACGAGCACCGGCACGTCCCCCCGGGCAACCTTGCCGGCGCGCCGGTAGACGCCGGCCATCTCCGGCCCGAGCCCGGGCGGTGGCGGGACCTCCTCCGGGGGCTTGACCGGGGCCGCTTTTATCTCCCTCCACCGCCGCCCTCCAGGACCCGCCGCCAGGAGCGAGAGGACCAGCCGGAACAGGGGCTCGAGCGGCTTGAGGGAGATCCCGGGGGGACAGCGCAGGCGGAGCTTCCAGCCATCCGGCCCCTCCACCTCGAGTGCGCCGATGTCCCGGGGGACCCGGTCCGATGTGGAAGCCGCCGCTATCACGCCTTCACGTCCTCCCGAGCCCATTCTCAGGATCTCGGCACGCCCCACCGGCAGCACCTCCATCCACCGGTGCACCAACTCCGCAGCCGTCTCCTCTGGGGACGCCAGTCCGTCGACCAGGGCAGGGAGGACTTCCCCGAGGCTCCCGGCGAGCCGCTCCAGGGGATGGAGACCCTGAGTCGTGAGGCCCGGCCCTTCCTCTGCCGGGTGCTCCGCGCTTCCCGGCGTCGGAGGCCCGAGCAGCACCTGTGCCCGGGCCGGGTCTGCCGGCTGGAGCACCGCCTGGAGGGAGCCGAAGGCGATCAAGCTGAAGCCGCAGACCGCGGTCTCCGCGATCCGCCGGCCTCCCACAAAGGTGCCGTTCTTCGAATCGAGATCGGTGACGACGATGCCGCCGTCCCGGAGCACGACCAGCCGGGCATGCCGGCGGGAGACGCCCGGCTCGTCCAGGGGGATCTCCACGCCGGCGAGCGAGCCCACCACGTGCTCTCCCGGAGCGAGATGGAAGCGCCGGAGGGCCGTCCCCTCTGGGGAGAGGACCTTGAGAAGCCAGGTGGGCTCGGTGCTCAACGCTCCCGCTCCTTCTCTCGCAGCCACTCCTCGGCCACTTTGGCGTCCGGCATCTGCTCGGCGTCCGGCATCCGCTCGTCCGCAGCGAAATCCTCGCGGGCGCCCGTCTGCTCCCCTCGGAGCTGCTCCGGCGCCATGTCGTCCGCAGCGGGAGAGCCCGCCGGCGGGACCGCTCCGGCAATGTAGACCATGTCGGTCGGGGCGGCACCGGGGTCGGTGGGCGGAGCGGAGGGATCGCCGGGAGTGATCACTTCTGACTTCCTTGACTCAGCTCGGCAGGTTTTCCGAATCATAGCGGACTTGGGGCGGTCGTTCCCTGCCGTCCGCTCCAGGGAGGACCTTCAGAGCCCCTTCACGACCGCGGGTGGAACTTGTCGTAGACGCTCTTCAGCCGCTCTTTGTGGATATGCGTGTAGATCTCGGTCGTGGAGATGTCCGCGTGGCCGAGCATGGTCTGGACGGCGCGCAGATCCGCGCCGTGCTCGAGAAGATGAGTGGCGAAGCTGTGGCGCAGCGTGTGGGGGGAGAAGCTCGTCTTGATCCCGGCTTCCAGGCCGTGCTTGCGGAGGATCATCCAGAAGCCCATGCGGCTCAGGGGCTCCCCACGGTGGTTGACGAAGACGTTCTGGTGGCGTCCCTGTGCGAGGGTGGGGCGGACCTCCCGCAGGTAACGCTTCACCCAGTCCTCGGCCGTCTCCCCGACCGGCACCACCCGCTCCTTGCTCCCCTTGCCGAAGGCGATGAGGAAACCCACGTCCAGCCGGAGCTGGGGGAGCTGGAGCCCGACGAGCTCGCTCACCCGCAGGCCCGTGGCGTAGAGGAGCTCGATCATGGCCCGGTCTCGCAGCCCCAGGGCCGTGTTGACGTCCGGAGCTGCGAGGAGCGCGTCGACCTCCTCTTCGCTCAGGACCTTGGGGAGCGTCCGCCAGAGCTTGGGAGGGAGGAGGTTGACCGCCGGGTTGTCCGTCCGCTCGCCGTTGGTGACGAGGTGCTCGTAAAAACCTCGGATGGCCGCCAGGGCCCGGGCCGTGGAACGCGGCGAGAGCCCCTGGCGCCGGAGGTCCCGCAGGTGCCCTGCGAGAGCCTGGGGATCGGCCGTGAGGAGATCGCCTTCTTTCTTCGCCAGCATCTCCCCCAGCCGGGAGAGGTCCCGTCGGTACGCATCGACCGAGTTCTGCGCCAGCCCGCGCTCGACCGCCAGGCCCTCCAGATAGCGGTCCAGGACCCGCTTCCAGGCGGGGACCGGGCCGCGGGCCGGGGCCGCCACTGTCTTTCTAGCCATACCCGCCCCCCTGGGGCGGTGTTTCGTCAGCCCAGGGTGGAAACCCTGGGCGGGGCAGGCGGACATGCCCCCCAGCCCGGGGTGGAAACCCTGGGCGACGGTAACGCGCGGCCCATTCCGTTTCGACGATCCTG
>DASQEB010000464.1:0-4571 GCA_035633875.1 Thermoanaerobaculia bacterium | reverse complement strand
ACCGGACGGGACGGCCATGACCGACCCGGAACGGGACGGCCATGACCGACCCGGAACGGGACGGCCACGACCGACCCGGAACGGCCACATCGAAACGGTCCGCCCGGAGAATCGACCCGGAGAACGACGCTGTATGAACCTCAGCCTGCTCGCCCTCGGCTTCATCATCCTCCTGGTCGCCGCCTACCGCCTCTACGGCGGCTGGGTGGCCCGCCAGTTCTCCCTCGACGACCGCCGCACCACCCCGGCCCACGAGTTCGAGGACGGCGTGGACTTCGTGCCCACCCGGCCGTTCTACCTCTTCGCCCAGCACTTCTCGGCCATCGCCGCCGCCGGACCCATCGCCGGGCCGATCCTCGCCTGCATGACCTTCGGGTGGCTCCCCTGCCTGCTCTGGATCGGCCTGGGTGTCGTGCTCATCGGCGCCGTCCACGACTTCTCCAGCCTCACGGCCTCGGTGCGGCACGGGGCCAACTCCATCGCCGAGATCGCGGGCGAGCACCTGGGACGCAAGGCCGGGCTCGCCATGATGGCCTTCATCTGGATCGCCCTCGTCTACGTCATCGTCGCCTTCACGGACATCACCGCCCGCAGCTTCGTCGTGGGCACCGAGGAGCTCCAGGCCGGAAGCGTCGCCTTCCACCCCGGCGGCGCGGTGGCGGCGGCGTCCATCCTCTACCTCGCCCTCGCGGTCGTCCTTGGGCTCGTCCAGAAGTTCCTCAAGCCCCCGCTGTGGCTCGTCACGGTCACCTTCGTCCCCGCCGCCTTTGCCTGCGCCTGGGCCGGGACGTTCCTCTCGAACGTCTTCGTCTTCGACGTCCAGACCTGGAGCCTGCTGATCCTGGCCTACTGCGCCATGGCCTCGGTCGTTCCGGTCTGGTCGCTCCTCCAGCCCCGCGGCTACCTCGGCGGCTTCATTCTCTACTCGGCCCTGGCGCTCGGCGTGATCGGCATCTTCTTCGGCGGCTACGAGGTCCAGCAGCCGGCCTTCAAGACGTGGGACGTGGGCGGGATGACCGGCACCCTCTTCCCCTTCCTCTTCGTCACCATCGCCTGCGGCGCCTGCTCCGGGTTCCACGGCCTCGTCTGCTCGGGGACGACCTCGAAGCAGGTGGACCGGGAGTCCCACCTCCAGCCCGTGGGTTACGGGGCCATGCTTGCCGAGGGCTTCGTGGCCTTGATCGCCCTGGTGACGGTGATGATCGTGGCGCAGGACAAGCTGACCGGCCTCGGGCCGGGCACGATCTACGGCAACGGCATCGGCGAGTTCTTGACGCTCCTGATCGGCCGAGAGAACCTCCCCTTCGCCATCACCTTCGGCGCCATGGCCTTCTCGACCTTTGTCTTCGACACGATCGACGTCTCGACCCGCCTGGGGCGCTACCTCGTCCAGGAGCTCCTGGGCTGGAAGGGCCGGGCCGGCGCCTGGGCCGGGACGCTCGCGACCGTGCTGGCCCCGGGCCTCCTCCTCTCCTTCGCGGGCGAGGGCATGTGGCAGAAGTTCTGGACCCTCTTCGGAGCCTCGAACCAGCTCTTGGCTGCCCTCACCCTCCTCGCCGTCACCGTCTGGCTCCACCGCGCCCGCCGCCGGATCGCCTTCACCCTGCTGCCCATGATCTTCGTCCTGACGATCACCCTCTGGGCACTGGGCAAGCTGACCCTCGCGAACCTGTCCGCGACCAAGGGCTTCGACGTCGAGCTGCTCAACGGCGTGGCGGCGCTCCTGCTGATCGTGCTCGCGCTGTACCTGGCGGTCTCGGCGGTGCTCAAGCTGCGCGGGGAGCGGGGGGCGGGGGCGGTTCCGGTGCAGGCGTAAAGGGGCTCAGCCCCCTACGATCTCGTTGAGACCCTCAACAAGGAGATCAACCTGCTCAGGCGAGAGCCGCCCCAGCTTCGTTCCCAGGCGATCGACTGAGAGGGTGCGCACCTGACTGACCTTCGCCCACGAGCGTTTCGGCAGAAAATCACCTCTCAATTCCAGGCTCAAGGGAAAACCAGCCCGAGGCTCCTGGCTGGTCACCGCAAGAGCGATGACGGTCCCCGAGCGCTCGTTGAACACGTCCTGGCTGAGGATCACCACCGGGCGACGACCGGCATGCTCGTGACCGCGGACCGGATCCAGATCCGCCCAGACGATATCTCCTCTCAGTAGGGGGGCCATTCTGCCGCGTCTCTCTCCATACCCTCTTCGGCCATCTTTTGTTCGAAGTCGGGGTCGAGCTTAGCGCATTCCCGGGCGAGCCGACTGCGGCTCAACCTGTCTATCTTTTCCCGGACGGCGATCTGGACAGCCTGACTCCGGTTGGGGAACTGTCGTTCCTCGACGAGGCGATCGAGCTCTCTTAGGAGAGTCTCTTCGAGGGTGATGGCGACTTTGACTGTGCTCATGGGCGCCTCCGGTATGATCAGGGATCATACTGCACAACTGGCGCCCCTCCAGAGGCTCCGTAGGCCGCGGGGCAGGTGGCGCTGAAGAGGTCCGGCGCGATCCTCGACGGGCGCATCTGACCCGGAGGAGGTCGTTTCGTCTCTCGAATCCGTCTGGTTCGTGGCTTGGAGAGGTTGGTTCATCCCACGAACCAGACTGGTTTTTTCCATGGAGAGGCTGGTTCGTCCCATGGAGAGGTCGGTTCGTCCCGTGGAGAGGCTGGTTTTTCTCATGGAGAGGTTGGTTCGTCTCACGAACCAGCTTGGTTCGCGGTGTGGAGAGGCTGTTTGTCCCGTGGAGAGGCGGGTTCGTCCCGCGAACCAGGCGGGTTCGGGACGTGGAGAGGTCGTTCCCGAAGTAGAATGGCGCCCCGCCAGGCCCGCCCGGCACCTGAAAGGACAGAGGAGGACGCGATGAGCCGCCACATGGATCTGGTCCAGCGTCTGAAGGACAGTGTCCTGCGCGGCAGGGGGGCGACCGCCCCCGCCCTGCGGCAGGCGGCGGCGGCGCGGGCGGCGGAGGTGGCGGGACTCCCTCCGGGCGAGGCTGCCGGGGAGATCCCGGCGGACCTCTGGAGCTACGTGGAGACGATCGGCCGGCACGCCTACAGGATCACCGAAGAAGACATCGCGGCGCTCCGGCAGGCGGGCTGGAGCGAGGACGAGATCTTCGAGGTCTCGATCAGCGCCGCGGTCGGCGCCGGGATGAGCCGGCTGGAGCGCGGGCTCGCCGCTCTCCGGGGAGGCACGCGATGAGGCTGGAGAGAGTTCGCAAGGGCAAGGGGATCTTCCGCATCCTCCTCCCCCTCATCGGCCTCAAGATCGGCGCCCGGGTGCCGGACGTAATGCGCACGCTCCTCTACCGCCGGGAGTACTTCGGAAACGCGTACAACGACTGGATCGAGGCGATCCTGCGCGGGCCGTCCGGATGGAGCGTGTGGGAGCGCGAGTTGTTCGCGGCCTTCACCTCGCGCTGCAACCAGTGCGTGTTCTGAAGGGAGCAGCACGGCGCGGTCGCGTCGCTGGCGAAAGGGGACGGGGATCAGGTGGTCGAGGCGGTCCTGGAGGATTACCGGACGGCGCCGATCCCGGAACGGCTCCGGGCGATGCTCGGCTTCCTCGAGAAGCTCACGCTGCGCCCCGCCGAGGTCGGGCCGGACGACATCGCTCCCCTGCGGGCGGCCGGCCTCACGGACGAGGAGATCGAGGACGCGATCCACGTCTGCGCCAACTTCAACCTGATCAACCGGGTCGCGGACGCCCTCGGGTTCGATCTGCCCACCCGGACGGTCTACGCCGGCAGCGCGCGGATGCTGTTGAAGAGCGGCTACAAGCTGTAGTGCTCGGTCACAGCAGAATCGCCGCTTGTTCGAGAGCTTGGGCGGGAGCGGTCACTTCTGCTGTGACAGACCAGTAGCTTCCGCCCCCCTCCTCGCCCCATAGAGATTTCGACAGCTTTCTCTGTAACATTTCAGGTCCCTGTCCCCCTAAGAGCAGCAGGTGACCGCCAGAGAGCCGGAGTGCCTGTTCGGCTCGTGCTGAACGACCGGTCCGGGCTCCCCTGGTGAGGCCCTCAGACAAGGAGACATCCGATGCTCAAGAAGAAAGACAAGAGGAGAGGTAGTCCTCCGGAGGGGCCTGGGATCCCTCCCAGCACCCCTCCCAGGGGCAATGTCGTGGAGGTCGACGTCCGGGACTTCCGGGAGCGTCCGCTGCCGGGCGCCCAGGTGGTCCTCCGTCCCGGGACGGGGAAGGGACAGGTGCGGCTCGCGTTCGACGAGCGGACCTCGACCTTCCGGGCGACGGACGTCAAGCCCGGACCCTACGTGCTGGCGGTGAGCCACCGCGGGTACGAGGCCCAGTCCCGGGAGATCGAGGTGCAGCCCGCGGGCAACCGGGAGATCGCGATCCTCGGGACCCAGGGCATGCCCGCGTTCTATCGGGGGAAGGTCAGGGTGCCGTTCGAGCCCCGTCCCGACCTCATCGCCGCGACCTTGCGCGGCCGGCGCGATCCGCAGGCCCAGAGCGCGGTGGAGCAGACGGCGCGACGTCTCGGCCTCGAGCCCCAGGAGGTCCCGGAGCCGGTCCGGCAGAGTAACGTCGTCGTGTTCCGCCTGCCGGGGCAGACCAACGAGGGGAGAAAG
>DASQEB010000463.1:0-9707 GCA_035633875.1 Thermoanaerobaculia bacterium | reverse complement strand
CGAGGAGCGCGTCCAGCAGGGCAGGCGCCTGCTCGGGCGGGGTGGAGAGGAGAAGGCCGCCCGACGTCTGGGGATCGAAAAGGATCTCCCGCCGCACCCGGTCGAGCCGGGCGCGCTCGGTGAGGAACGCCCGGACGTTGTCCTCGTTCGCCACCGTGCAGCCGGTGGTCACCCCCGCCTTGATGAGCCGGAAGACGTCCTCGTGCACCGGCAGCCTCTCGAACGTGAACCGGATGCCCACCCCCGACGCCTTGGCGATCCCCAGGGCGTGGCCGGTCAGGCCGAAGCCGGTCACGTCGGTCGCGGAGTGGACGCCGTGCTCCAGGGCGAGGCGGCTCGCCGTGGTGTTGAGCCGCTCCATCTCGCGCAGGGCGGGCTCGAGACCCTCCTCGTCGATCTTGCCGGCCTTGTAGGCGTTGACCAGGATGCCGGTGCCCAGGGGCTTGGTGAGGAGGAGGCGGTCGCCCGGCCTGGCGCCGGCGTTGGTGAGCAGGCGGTCTCGGTCCGCCTCGCCGATCACCGCGAGGCCGAACTTCAGCTCGTCGTCCCGCACCGAGTGGCCGCCCAGGAGGACCGCCCCGGCCTCGGCCACCGCCTCCGCCGCACCCTGGAGGATGCCGGAGAGGGCCTCCTTTCCTTCGCCTTCGAGCTCCGGGAAACAGCAGATGTTCAGAGCGAAAAGCGCCCGGCCGCCCATGGCGAACACGTCCGAGAGAGAGTTGGCCGCGGCCACCCGGCCGAACCGGCGCGGGTCGTCGCACACCGGCGTGATGAAGTCCACGGTGGCCACCAGCGCGTGGCCGTTGTGGAGGTACACCCCCGCGTCGTCGGCTGTGTCCGCGCCGACGAGGATCCTCTCATCCCGTCCGGCGAGCCGGACGAGCGGAGCCACCATTGCGGAAAGGTCCCCCGGACCTACCTTGGCCGCTCAGCCACCGGTCGTAGCGCAGTTGGTGAGGCGGAACTTCCGCCGGAACAATGCCATGGTGGGGATTCTAGCGGAGGCGGGCGCTAAGATACCGTTTCATGACCAAGACCACACGCCAGGGAGCGCGGCAGACGGCCCTCGTCACGGGAGCGTCGGGCGGGATCGGGTACGAGCTGGCGAAGGTCTTCGCGGCCGGAGGGTACGACCTCGTCTTGGCAGCGCGGAGCGCTGGCAGGTTGGAGGAGCTGGCGGGGGAGCTCCGGAACCGGCACGGGATCGAGGCCCGGGTCCTGGCCGTGGACCTCGCGCAGGACGGAGCGGCGGACGAAGTTTTCGGTGCGATGCAGACGGCCGGGGTCCATGTGGACGTGCTGGTCAACAACGCCGGCTTCGCCACGTACGGCCGGTTCACCGAGACCGACGTAAAGGCCGAGCTGGACGAGATGCATCTCAACATGGTCACCCTGACCCACCTGACCAAGCTGTTCCTTCCCGGGATGGTCTCCCGCCGGTGGGGCGGGGTGCTCAACGTCGCTTCCACGGCTGCCTTCCAGCCGGGTCCGCTCATGGCCGTGTACTATGCGACCAAGGCGTACGTCCTCTCCTTCTCCGAAGCCCTGGCCGAGGAGCTGCGGGGGACGGGCGTGACCGTCACGGTCCTCTGCCCGGGTCCCACCGAGACGGGGTTCCAGGACCGGGCGGCCATGCGGGAGTCCAGGCTCTTCTCGAATGTCAAGGTGGCGGATGCCGCGAGCGTGGCGCGGGCCGGCTACGAAGGCTTCCGGGCCGGCAGGCGGATCGTCGTCCCCGGCCTTATGAACCGGCTCCTCGCGCAGTCGTACCGGTTCACGCCGCGGGCGATGACGACGCGGGTCGTGCGGTCCATGCAGGAGCGCCGGACCGGCCGTCACTGACCGGAGCCGGTTGAGGTATCCTTGAGAGCCTCAGGGGCTGCGCGATTTCCGCGCCCCCTCGACCGGTTCTTTGGAGGAACAGCCATGAGTCGCACCGTCGTCATCGCTTTCCTCGTCGCCCTTCTCCTCACGGGTTGTCAGCAACGGGAAGAGCCGGCTTCCACAGCCGGAACGGATTCGGCTGCCGCCGGAGAGACCCCGGCTCCGCCCGTCCAGTCGGAGGACGAGTCGGGCTCCGCTCCGTCGCCGGCCGCTGCTGCGGCGACCGACGCCGTCAATCCGGGCTCCTCGACCGCGGGGGGCGCCGTCCCAGTCCCCGGCGGCGCTCCGGCCTCATCGGCGAACCTGGCCAGCCAGGAGACCAACTGGTCGGGGGTCGTGGCCGAAGTGACCGAGCTTCGCCGCAAGGGCAACACGCTCCCGGCCAAGGTCCGCTTCCGCAACCAGGGGGGCGCCGTGGCCGAGCCCGACGTCCATTACAACGAGGTGTATGTGATGGACCTCGGCGCCGGCAAGAAGTACGAGGTCCTCAAGGACGAGAAGGGCAACTACATCGCCGGGCTGCGCTCGGGCTGGAACAACCGCTGGTACGACAAGGTCCAGCCGGGACAGAGCGCCACCATCTGGATGAAGTTCCCGGCCCCGCCCGCCGACGTCAAGACGGTGACGCTGCAGGTCCCGGGGATTCCCCCGTTCGAAGACCTGCCGATCCAGGACACCTGACGATGACCGGCCTCCGGCTCGTCCGAAACCTGCTCCCGGCGGTGCTGCTGGGCCTGCCCGGGACGTCCCTCGCCCAGGACCCGCCCTACGCCGGCCCCTGGGACCCGCCCACCGAGGCCGCGGCGGAGGCCGCGGTCGCCCGGATGGGACCTGCGCGGGCGCTCTCCGTCACCCCCATCGTGCTGCGGATCGAAGGGCTGGAAGGCGGGATTGCCGGGCAGGGGACGGGGATCGTCGCCTCCGTCCAGGAGGTCCGCCAGGCGATGCAGTCGCTGGGAGCGCAGGAGACCCAGCTCGAGGTCCGGGTGGCGCTCCCGGCCGACGTCCTGTTCGACTTCGACAAGGCGGATATCCGGTCTGACGCCGCGAGCGCCCTGGCCCATCTCGCGACCCTGGTCCGCGCCCATCCGTCCGGCCGGGTGGATCTCGAGGGGCACACGGATTCAAAGGGTGACGACGCCTACAACCAGCGGCTCTCGCTGCGCCGGGCCGACGCGGTCAAGCGCTGGCTCGTCGAGCGGGAGGGGATCGAGGCGGGCCGGCTCGCCACCCGGGGAGCGGGAGAGAGCCGGCCGGTGGCCAGCAACGACGACGACGCGGGACGCCAGCGCAACCGCCGCGTCGAGGTCGTCATCCACAAGCAGTGACGGTCCCTCCGCGTCCCGGTCGCACGGCTGCGCTAGACTAGGCCGGCAGTTCTGGTTTCCTATCCCAAGGAGGGTTTCATGTACGGCAAGCTGTCTACGTCTCTGCTTGCGGAATTCATCGGCACGTTCGCGCTGATCTTCATCGGAGCGGGCGCCGGGGCTTTAGGGTTCGGGGGGCTCGTGGGAGTGGCCTTCGCCCACGGCCTGGTGATCGTGGCCTTCGCCTACGCCTACGGCCACATCTCGGGGACCCACATCAACCCGGCGGTGACGCTGGGGGTCCTCGCGGCGGGCAAGATCGATGTCAGCCGGGCCTTCTCCTACATCGTCTTCCAGATCCTCGGCGGCATCGTGGGAGCGTTCGCGCTGCGCTGGGTGCTCGGCGGCGCCGAGACGGGCCTGGGGGCGACCACGCTGGCCCAGGACCTCCAGGTGGGCGAGGTGACGATCTCGATCAGCCCGGCCGTCGGGTTGTTCGTCGAGGCGGTCCTGACCTTCTTCCTGGTCAACACGATCATGAACGCGGGGATCAGCGGCAAGGCCACTCCGGTGGACGGCCTCGCCGTTGGCCTCACTCTCGTCTTCTGCATCCTGATGGCCGGTCCCCTGACCGGCGCCAGCCTGAACCCGGCCCGCACCATCGGCCCTGCCCTGGCGGCCGAGAACTTCGCGGACCTTTGGGTCTACCTGATCGGCCCGCCGCTGGGAGCGATCGCGGCCGGTCTGCTGTACAAGGGGGTGTACGAGGAGCAGAAGGCCCCGCACCGGAGATAGCGGACCACGAGCCAGCAGGGGCGGGGTGGGATTTCCTCGATCCGCCCCGCAGATTCCTGCTACAATCGTCGCGGAGCGACGTACTATGATCCTGCCTTTGGAACACGACCCCCTACCCTTGAAAGAGGACAAGGACGGAACGGTCCGCGTCGGGGGGACCCGCGTCACCTTGGAAACGGTCGTCCAGGCGTTCAAGCGGGGAGCTTCGGCGGAGGAGATTGTCGAGAAGTACCCCTCTCTCCAACTGGCCGATGTCTACGCAGTGATCGGCCACTATCTCAGGCACCGCGGCGAAGTCGAAGACTATCTCCGAAAGCAGGAGAGCGAGACCGAGGAGGTCTGGCAGCAGATCGAGGCCAAATTCGATCCGCAGGGGATCCGCGAGCGGTTGCTTGCCAGAAAGCATCCGGCCTGACCGACCGTTTGTTCGTCAAGAGATACTTTCTGTCCTACTCTGGAGCCCGGCGAAGAGTCGTAGTAATCTGTCGGCATGCATCCCGCGGTGCTGGAATGGGCGGCGGGCGAGGGGAGGATTCTACTCACCGCGGACAGCAAAACGATGGCCAGGTACGCCTACGAGCGGGTCACCACCGGTCTGCCGATGCCCGGTGTCTTCGTCATCGGCGACTCCGTCTCGGTGGCGCAGGCAATCGAGGACTTACTGCTTCTCGCTGACTTGAGCTTGGATGGCGAGTGGGAAGGACGGGTCTTCCGTCTACCGATCCGGTAATTTCTGCAACCTCTTCTCCTCGAGCCTTCCCACAAGGATCGGTGACACGGTGGGTGCTTCCACGGGCGCGGGGACCGGGGTCCGCCCGGTAAGACGCGCGGCGCGCCTCCAGCCGGCGCCATGGGCGCCTCTGCGGGTCAGGGGGGAATGGAAGGAAGAACGAACAGCGCCTCTCATGATAGTACCTCTCCTACAGTGGGAAGAGCTGCAATTCTGAAGCCAACTTCGGGCGGGGCGGCCTTATAGAATAGGCCGCCATGAGCGACCATCAGCCCACGATCTTCGACAAGATCCTCGCGGGGGAGATCCCCTCCTACAAGGTGTATGAGGACGAGCACGTCTTTGCTTTCCTCGACATCGGCCCGCTCTCGGACGGGCACACCCTGGTGATCCCGAAGGAGCGCAAGGCGCAGCTCCACCAGCTCTCCGACGGGGCGGCCGCGGCCCTCGGCCGGGTCCTGCCCCGAATCTGCCGGGCAGTGATGCGGGCCACGGGGGCCACGGATTACAACGTGCTCCAGAACAACGGCACGGCGGCCCACCAGGTGGTGATGCACGTCCACTTCCACATCATCCCGAAATTCGGGGGTGAGGGCCTCGGCATCCACTGGCCCGCCAAGCGCCTGTCCGACTCCACCGCCCGGGAGCTGGTGGACCGGATGACCAAGGCCCTGGCGGAGGGTTGACGCCGTGCGGGCGGTGGCGATCCGCGGCGGCTTCGGCCTGGACAACCTCGTCCTGGCGGAGCGGCCGGACCCGATCCCCGGCCCGGGGCAGGTGGCGGTGCGGATGCGCGCCGCCTCCCTCAATTACCGGGACCTCCTGACGGTGCAGGGAAAGTACAACCCCAGGCAGAGGCTTCCGCTCGTCCCCTGCTCGGACGGCGCGGGCGAGGTGGTGGAGGTGGGCGAGGGGGTGACCCGGGTGAAGCCGGGGGATCGGGTCTGCGGAATCTTCGCCCAGAAGTGGCTCGCGGGAGAGCCCACGCGGGAGAAGGCGCGCTCGACCCTGGGCGGTCCCCTCGACGGCACCCTCTCCGAGCTGGTCGTCCTGGACGGCGAAGGGGTGGTGCGGACTCCCGATCACCTGTCGGACGAGGAGGCCGCCTGCCTCCCCTGCGCCGCGGTCACCGCCTGGAGCGCCCTGGTGACGGACGGCAGGGTGAGCGCGGGCGACACGGTCCTCGTCCAGGGAACGGGAGGCGTCTCCCTCTTCGCCCTCCAGTTCGCGAAGGTCCTGGGAGCCCGGGTGATCGCCACCTCCAGCTCGGACGAAAAACTCGCCCGGGTCCGGGAGCTGGGAGCCGATGACGTCCTCAACTACAGGGAGTCCCCCGACTGGGGCGTCAAGGCCAAGGAGCTGACCGGCGGCGTCGGCGTGGACAACGTCGTCGAGGTCGGCGGGGCGGGAACGCTGCAGCAATCCCTCCGGGCCGTCCGCTTCGGCGGCACGATCAGCCTGATCGGCAACCTCGCGGGGACCACGACGGAGGTCATGCTCACCCAGATCTTCATGGCTCGCGTCCGGGTCAACGGCATCTTCGTGGGCCACCGCGAGGGCTTCGAGGCGATGAACCGCGCCATCGCCCAGCACCGCCTCCGCCCGGTGATCGACCGGGTCTTCCCCCTGGAAAGTGCCCGCGCCGCCTTCGAGCACATGGCGGCGGGCGGGCACTTCGGGAAGATCGTAGTGAGGATCTAGCGCCCTACCGCACCTCGATCGGCTTCCCCTCCGCCAGCAGCCCGATCCCCGCCTCCGAGACCTGCTTCCGGAAGGCGGCGACGTCTTCGGCGAAGAGCTTGTTGAAGTCGGCCAGGACACCTTTGACGGCGGTCTCGGCCTGCTCCAGGTAAGCCTGGGAGTTCGGGGTCGGCCTGCCCCAGGAGAAGCCGATGGCCCGGCTGGCGTACTCGACCCGGTTCAAGGCCGTGCGGTCCTCGACGATGCCCTTGGTGTCCGGCGGCACGTAGAGGCGCTTCTCCAGCTCCGTGAGCTTCTTCTGGAGCTGCCGGGCCGCGTCGGCCAGGGGCTTGTCGGGGTCGTCAGCGCCATCGGTGCCGGCGGCCTCCCTCTCGCGCTCCTTCTTGCGAACGTCGAGCCGGGCGAGGACGGCCTTGACGTCGTCTTTGGCCGAGTTCACCCGGACGATGGCGTCCGCCATGGCGTTCTGGAGCTCGCCGGTGCGGGTGACGGTGGCATCCCAGGCCTGCCAGTCGGCCTCGGCGAGGCCCAGGGCCGGATCGGGCTCGACTCGCACGGTTCCCTTCGCATCGTTCTTGCCGTATTTCACCGTGACGTTGTAGACGCCCGGCGGCACGACGGGGCCGCTGTCCTGGCCCCGTTGCCGGCCGCGGCTGTCGGAGGGGGGCTGACGGAAGGGATCGCGGCCGAGGTCCCAGACCGCGCGGTTGATCCCCAGCCGGGCCGGGCCTTCCATCTTGCGGATGAGCTTGCCGGAGGCGTCGGTGATGCGGATCTCGACCTTCGGCTCCCGGTCCCGGTCCGATCTCCGCTCCTCTTCGGGAGGGGCCGCGGCCATCTGCGGGATCTCGGACTTCGAGGTCGACTCGTCGGGCTGGGGCCTGGATCGGGCCGCGGCGCGCTCGGCCTCCTTGCGCTCCCGCTCCTTCTCCTCGTCCGGCAGGGGGAGGCCCGGCCCGTTCAGGGAGTAGGTGATCATCGCGCCGTACGACCGGTTCTCCCCCTGGTACTCGCCCGCGCCGCCGCCCCGCACGCCGCCCCCGCCGCGCCGGCGATACAGGAGAGCCGGGCCGCTCTGGTAGACGTGGATCGGCTTGGCCAGGGTCTCGGCCGAGACCTCGCGCAGAGGGGTGATGTCGTCGAGGATGAGGATGGCCCGGCCGTGGGTGCCGAGGACGAGGTCGTGGTCCCGCGGGTGGATCACCATGTCCATCACCGAAGCCGTGGGCACGCCGTGCTCCCACCGGTGCCACTTGGCCCCGCCGTCGAAGGAGGCCCAGAGGCCGAATTCCGTTCCCAGGAAGAGGAGGTCCCTGTCCATCGGATCCTGCTCGATCGAGAGGGCGTAGCCCCGGAGGTCCTTGGTGGCGAGACTCTTCCAGCTCCGGCCCCAGTCGTCCGTCCGGTAGACGTACGGCTGGAAGTCCGACCGTCGGTGGTTGTCGAAGACCACGAAGGCGCTCGCCGCGTCGTGCTTCGAGGGGGTGATGTGGGGGATCCACGTGTTGGCCGGCACGCCCGGGACGTTCTTCTCGACGCTGGTCCAGGTCTGGCCGCCGTCGCGGGTCACGTGGAGCCGGCCGTCGTCGGTGCCCACCCAGAGGACGCCGCGCTCGCGCGGGCTCGGGGCGATGGCGATGATCGTCGTGTGGTTCTCGGCGGCGGTGACGTCGAGGGTGAGGCCGCCGCTCTCGGACTGCCGCTGCTTCTGGGGATCGTCCGTCGTGAGGTCCGGGCTGATGGTGGTCCAGGAGTCGCCCCGATTCGTGGACTTGTGGACGTACTGGCTGCCGTAATAGATGGTCCCCGGCTCGAAGGGGTCGATGGCGAGGCCGGCGTTCCAGTTGAAGCGCAGCCGCTCGCGGCCGTCGCCTGGCTTCGGGTCCGGCGGCCGGATCACCCTGAAGGCGCGGTTCTTGAGATCCCAGCGGATCAGCTCGCCGCCCTGGGACATGGCGTAGCCCGTCGTCGAGTCCTGGGGGTCGGGCCGGGTGTCGAAGCCGTCGCCGAAGCCCACCGAATCCCAGCGGTGGTTGCGGACGCCGCCCGCCTCCCACACCGCGGAGGGGCCGCGCCAGGAGCCGTTGTCCTGGAGGCCGCCGTAGACGTTGTAGGGCCGGTCCATGTCCACGGCCACGTGGTAGAACTGGGCGAGCGGAAGGGTCTCGACGAACTGCCAGGTCTCTCCCCGGTCCCGGCTGATTCCCAGGCCGCCGTCGTTGGCCGCGATCATGTGCTCGGGATCGTTCGGGTCGATCCACAGGTCGTGGTGGTCGCCGTGGATCTCGCGGGAGCGGCCGAGGACGTTGAAGCTCTTGCCGCTGTCTTCGGAGACCTGGAGCCGGGCCGTCAGGTTGTAGATCCGGTTCGGCCACACGGGGTCGACCTTGATGTCGGCGTAGTAGAAGGGCCGCTCGGCCGTGCGCTGGTCCTCATTGACCTTGGTCCAGGTCTTGCCGCCGTCGTTCGAACGCAGCAGGGCGCTCTTCTCGGCCTCGACCAGGGCGTAGACGATCTCCGGGTTGGAGGCTGAGATGGCGAGGCCGATCCGGCCCAGGTCCCCCCTGGGGAGGCCGTCCTCCTCGGTCTGCTTCTTCCAGCTCTCGCCACCGTCGTAGGAGACGTAGAGGCCGGAGCCCGCGCCGCCCGAGCGGAAGATCCAGGGCCAGCGCCGGAACTGCCACATCGCGGCGAAGAGCTTGTTGGGGTTGGCCGGATCGGCGATCAGGTCCGCGGCGCCGGTCCGCTCGTCCAGGGAAAGAACCTTGCGCCAGGTCCTGCCGCCGTCCGTGGTCTTGAAGACGCCGCGGTCGGGGTTCTCGCCCCAGAGCTGGCCCATGGCGGCCACCCAGGCCACGTCCGGGTTGGTGGGGTGGAGGACGATGCGGTGGATCCGCTCGGTCTTCTCGAGCCCCAGATGCTGCCAGGTGCGCCCGCCGTCGATCGTCCGGTAGACGCCGTTGCCGATCGAGACGCTGTTGCGGACGTTGCCCTCGCCCGTGCCCACCCAGACGACGTCCGGGTTGGCCTGGTCGATCGCGAGGGCGCCGATGGAGTGGACCGGCTGGTCGTCGAAGATCGGCGTCCAGGTGAGGCCGCCGTTGACCGACTTCCAGACGCCGCCGGTGGCGGCTCCGATGTACATGATGTCGGGATTGGACTCGACCACGTCGATGTCGGCCACGCGGCCGCTCATCGTGGCCGGGCCGATGGACCGCGCCTTGAGGCCCGCGAGGAGCGACGGGTCCACCTGGGAGGCGGCCTTCGCGCTCGCCGGAGCCAGGGCCAGG
>DASQEB010000462.1:0-14378 GCA_035633875.1 Thermoanaerobaculia bacterium | reverse complement strand
GAGTCCGTGGGTGCGGATTCCGAACGATCCGGCGGCCCGGGGGATCAGCCCGCGAGCTCTCCAGATTCGGATTTTGAACGCTCTGGGGCGGCGGGCACGGAGGTGGCTGCCGGCGGATGGTCCGGTTCGGGCGCTGGATCGGACGGTGGGGATCGTGGACGCGGGGCGGCTGACGGGGGAGAGACTGAGGAGGATTTTGGAGGATGTGGAGGGGGTGACGGAGCTGGTTTGCCACCCGGGGGTGGCGGAAAGGGAGCTGGCGGCGGAGTACGACTGGGGGTATCGGTGGGAGAGGGAGTTGGGGGTATTGTGTGGGGTGGGACTGAAACCCACCGACTTCTCAGCCTTGAAGGGGGATGTGAAAAGGTTCAGAGAGGCAGGGGCGGAATCCCGGTCTGCCGCAACATCTCCTCCTTCTCCGCCCGCGACAGCGCCTTGATCCGGATCTCCTCCCGCAGGGCGAGGCTCCAGGAACCGACCTCGCGGTTCCAGACGAGCGTCACCGGGAGCCGCCCGCGCGTGTACCGGGAGGCCTTCCCCGCCTGGTGCTGCGCGAGCCGGCGCTCGACGTCCCTGGCGATCCCGGTGTAGAGCGAGCCGTCCGCGCAACGGAGGATGTAGACGAAGGGCACGCAGCCATTGTAGAGCGGTCGACCCTCAGCGCTCCGGCGGGTCCTCTTCCGACGACCTCGGCCCAGACGCGTAGAGGAGACGCGGGGATCGGGCGCGCTCCTTCCTCGGGACGAACAGAGCCGCGCCGTCCTTCTCCCAGACGAGCCGGTAGTGGTTTCGGAGGCGGTGCGCCAGGGGGACGTCCGGCGGCATCTTCCAGGTATAGACATAGTCCACACGCCGGCTGTAGGACCGCACCGGTACGATCCCGGGCTGGGTCTCGATGATCCCCTGGTCCAAGATCCGCACGCCCGGCCGGAAATGGACGGGGAAGAGACGGGTGGTGGCCTCATAGTTGTCCCAGTCGATCAGTCCCTTCTCCAGGGCCGCATAGCTCGCGGCGTGGCCGAGCACGGCGCTCCGGGCCGCGGAGCCCCTTTTGTCGAAAAGGATCGGGAGGAGCCGGGAATCGGGCCGGACCGCCTCGAGCCCGGCCAGGTACCGCTGGATGTCGCCGTCGAGAACCCGGTACCAATGAACGAGATAGCCGAGGTTCAGGGCGGCCAGCAGCGCGAGGACGGCGACGCCGGCCGTCCGCACGAGCCGGGCCTGCGGCGCGAGCCAGGGGATCAGGAGCAGGTACGGATAGAGGCTCAGACGGTGCTTGATCAGGGTGCCTCCCGACATCCCCCCGGGGCTGAAGAAATAGAGGAGAGCGGAGAGCCCGGCGAGGAGGAGGAAGGCGTCCGCCTCCTGCAGCACCAGGCGGGGACGGCGGCCCGACCAGAAGACGTTCCGGCGCCGGAGCGTCAGGATCGCGAGGACCAGGAAGAGGAGGACGAGCAGCCGGGCTCCCCGCACCTGGACCCTGCTGAAGGTGAAGAGCGCCTCCAGACTGATGAAGTAGCGCCAGAGGGCGTCCAGAGACCAGGATGAGGGGAGGGTTCCGGTTCCCTGCCTGCCAAAGAACCAGAGCGGCAGGAGGATCTGGGGCACCAGGGCTGGGACGTGGAGCAGATGGCGCCGCCACGCCTCGCGCCGAAGAGTGGCGAGCCACAGGACGCCGATCGAGGCCAGGGCCAGGACGAAAGAGAGGATGTGGGTGAAGTAGCAGAGCCAGAGGAGGAGGTTCAGCTTCACGGCGGCGGCGAGGTCGAGACCCGAGCGGCGGCGCCACCAGAAGCCCAGGATGAAGAAAAAGAGCCCGAGGCTGATCGAGAAGTTGTAGAACCCGAACTGGAACGTGTAGTTGTAGACAAACGGAAACGCCAGAAACGCCGGCCAGCGTTCCTCCGGCCGCACCGCGCCGGCGAGGTACCAGGCCCCGCCGAGGAACACCAGGACGTAGGCACTCACCAGGACCTTCTCCGCGATCAGGGGAGGCAGGAGCTCAAGGAGCAGCACCAGCGCCGCGTGGGTCAACCAGTTCGGGTAGGGCCTGGGGTCGATCTCATAGTACTTCTGGAAGAGGGGATATTTCTCTGTATTCTCGTACTGATTGAGGACAAAGGCATTGTACAGATGACATGGTCCATCCGTGGTGGGGATGTACGTCACCACCCAGAACGGCAGGACATAGAGGACGGCCAGTCCGAAGAACAGCCGGCGAACCCAGGAGGGATCCAACAACCAGACACCTCGCCTTCGCGGCGGCCCGGTGCACGTTGCCGGCTATCTTTTGCGAAAATGATGCCTGTTCCTCTTTCTCTCCCAGAGGGTCCCCCCGTCCTTGTCTGCCACCAGCCGGTAGAACCGCCGGAGGCGCCGTGCCAGGGGATGCCCCGGTGGCATCTGCCACACGTAGACTGCGTCGACGAGATCCAGGTTCTCACGGACCCGGAACGTGTTGGGATCGATGTACGTCCTCCAGATATCGGGCCGGACGGTGGCGCGGAAGCGAACCGGAAAGAAGGACGTACCGGCCTGATAATTGTCCCAGTCGATCAGTTCCTTGTCCAAGGCCGCGTACCCGGTCGCATGGCCGAAGATCTCGGTTCGCCCCGCGGGGCCGCGGCGCTGGAAGTGCAGGGCCAGGACCCGGCTGTGGGGCCTCACGGCGTCGAAGCCGGCAACGTAGCGGTCCATCTCGCGGCCGAGGATGCCGTGCCACTGGACGAGGTAGTCGAGGTTCGCCAGGGTCATCAGGGTCAGCCCCGCGATGGCGGTGGCCCTGCCGCGGACCCCAAGCCGGGGGGCGAGCCAGGGGATCAGGACGAGCCAGGGGTAGAGGCTCAGCCGTTCCAACAGGATGTTCCCTCCAGCCATCCCCTCCGGGGCCACCATGTAGAGCACCACCAGCGCGGCGGTGAGGAGGAGGAATCCGTCCTCCGGGACCAGGATCTTCCGCCGGTTCCCATCGTCGGGGACGATCTTCCCCCGGACAGTGAGGACCACCAGCAGCAGGAAGGCCACCGTCACCACGGCCGCGAGCCAGCCCTGGAACTCGCTGAAGGTGAGGAGGACCTTCGGGGGGACGAGGTAGGACAGCAGGGTCCCGAAGGACCACGAGGACGAGGGCGGCACGCCACCCGCTCCCTGGGAGCGGAGGAACCATACCGGCAGGATCAACTGGGGGACCAGGATGGGGACGTGCAGCAGATGGGCGCGCCAACTCTCTCGCCGCAGCGTGGCAAGCCAGAGCACCCCGATGGAGAAAAGGGCGAGGACCAGGGAGACGATGTGGGAGAAGTAGCAGAGCAGGAGCAGGAGGTTGATCTTGACCGCGAAGACAAGGTCCGGCCGGGTGCGGTGCCGCCACCAGACGGCGAGGACGACGAGGTAGATCCCCAGGCTGAGATTGAAGTTGTAGAAGCCGAACTGGAAGATCAGGTTGTATGCGAAGGGAAAGGCCAGGAGCGCGGGCCAGCGCACGTCCGGCCGCACCGCCCCGGCCAGGGCCCAGGCCCCCCCGAGAAAGAGCAGCAGCGAACCGCTCACCAGGACCTTCTCCGCCACCAGGGGAGGCATTGCGAACAGGAGAACGGCCATGACGGCCTGGCCCGTCCAGTTGGGAAACGGCCGGACGTTCATCTCGTAGTGCTCGCGGATGACGGGGGACGCCTCGCCGCTCCAGAGCTGGTGGAACACCCAGGCGTTGTAGGTATGGCACGGCCCGTCCGTGGTCGGGAGATACCGCACGGTCCAGACGGGAAGCAGATAGAGGACCGCCAGAGCGAAGAACAGCCGGCGGATCCAGACGGTGTCCTGCAAAGATGGGCCCTCGTCTTCACGGCACGCGGCTGCCGGCGGGCGAGATGTTATCCGGGAACAGGAATCGAGAGGAGACTACTTGTACCTCTCCCCAACCCTTCGATACGCCTCCCGGAAGGGAATCCCCTCCTCGAGGACCAGACGGTACGCCTCCTCGGCCGCGCCGAGGCCCGGATCGAGGTGGATGCGCTCGCGGTGGAAGCGGACGCCGGGGAGGGCGGCGGCCAGGATCGCCAGGGTGTCCGCTGCGAGATCGATCCCCCGGAACAGGGGGGCCTTGAGGAGCTGGAGGTCCCGGTGGTAGCCCGAGGGGAGCTTGGCCGTGACAGCCAGGGCTTCGAAGAGGCAGGCCTGGGCCGTGGCAGAACGGCCGCGGACGAGCTCGAAGACGTCCGGGTTCCGCTTCTGGGGCATGATCGAGGAGCCGGTCGTCATCTCCGCGGGGAGGCTCACGAGCCCGAACTCCTTCGTGGCGAAGAGGGTAAGGTCCGACGCGAGGCGCCCCAGGTCAGCCATCAGGAGGGCGATCTCGAAGAGCACCTGGGCCTCGGCCTTGCCCCGGGAGAGTTGGACGGCGGTCACCGGCTCGTGGACCTGGTCGAAACCGAGCTTCGCCCGGGTGGACTCCCGGTCCAGGGGGAGGAGGGGCACGCCGTAGCCGGCCGCGGAGCCGAGGGGGTTCTTCGCGATCCGGCGGCGGCAGGCTCCGAGACCGTCCGCGTCGTCCCGCAGCTCGGCTGCGAACCCGCCGGTCCAGAGGGGGACGGAGCTGGGCATGGCCTGCTGGAGGTGGGTGTAGCCGGGGAGAGGTGTGTCCTTCTCCCGCTCGCCCAGGGCGTCCAGGGCGGCGGCCACCTCCCGGGCCCCGGCGGCGAGATGATTCACCTGATCCAGCAGATAGAGCCGCAGGGCGGCGAGGACCTGGTCGTTGCGCGAGCGGCCGAGGTGGACGCGGGCGCCGGCCTCGCCGGTCCGCGCCGTGAGGCGGGTCTCCAGGGCGGTGTGGACGTCCTCGTCGTCCAGCGAGATCGTCCACTCCCCCGCCGCGTGCTCCCGCGCCAGATCCTCCAGACCCTGGCGGATGGCCTCCACATCCTCCGGCGCGAGGAGCCCCGTTTCGTGGAGCATCTCGGCATGGGCGATGGAGGCACGGACGTCGTACGGCACGAGCCGAGCGTCCAGGGCGTGATCCTCCCCGGCGGTGTAGCGCAGGACCCGCTCGTCCAGGGGAGCTCCCTTGTCCCAGAGACGGCTCACGCCGCCTCCTCTTCTCCCTGCGCCTCGGCCCAGGCCCGGACGAGCCGAGTGTAGAAACGAGCCCCGTCGAGGACCTCCTCCTCCAGCACGAATTCGTCCGGCGTGTGGGAGCGCTCGGTCCGGCCCGGGCCGCACTTGAGGGCGGGTATGCCCTCCATGAAGACCAGGTCCGAAAGGGTGGCCGAGCCGAAGAGCCGGGCCTCGGGCCGGGCAGCGAGGGCGGCGGCCACCAGCGCGGAGCCCTCGGAGGTCTCCCGGGGGACGAGGCGGTCGGAGAGCACCCGGACCTCGCCGGAGACGGTGCGGGCGATCCGCTCCACTACCTCTCCGCGGCCCAGGGCCGGCGTGATGCGGACGTCGAGGACCGCCGCGGCCTCCCCGGGTACGACGTTGCGCGCCATGCCGGCCCGGAGCTGCGTCGGCTCCAGGGTGATGGAACCGAGCCGCGGGTGGGGTGGCCCGAAGTCCACTGTCTCCAGGGCCACGAGGTCGTGGGCGAGGCGGCGGACGGCGTTGGTGGCTCCGAGCGCCGCGGCGTGGGCGGCGTGGCAGGAATCCCCGCGGGCCACGAGCTCCAGGATCAGGAGCCCCTTCTGGGCCACGGCAAGGTCGAGACCCGTGGGCTCCCCCACCACCGCGGCCACCGGGGGCGTGCCCCGGTGGGCGAGCTCGGCCAGGACACTCTCCGTGCCAAGCCCCCGCGTCTCCTCCTGCTCGACGAGCGCCAGCGCCAGGGTGAACGGGAGCTCCGCCTCCCGGAAGGCCAGGAAGGCCACGGTCATGGCGGCGACCGAGGCCTTGGCGTCGTTCGCTCCCAGGCCGAAGACCTTCCCGTCCACCACGTCCACGTCCCACGGGTCCCGGGTCCAGCCGGGGACCGGCGGCACGGTGTCCAGGTGGGTGTCCAGGAGGAGCACCGGTCCACGCCCCAGGGTGGCCAGGAGGCTGTTGCCGACCCGGGTCACGGAGAGGCCGTTTCGGCGCAGGAGATCCCCGAGGAAGCCGGCAAGGGCGGCCTCCTCTCCGGAGACCGAACGGATTGCGGTGATCGCCCGGTGGAGGGCCAGGATTTCCGATTCCGGCAGCATCAGGAGACCTCCTTGGCCGCGAGCGCGGACGCGGGGTGGCCGGCGGCGGCCTCGGCCGGGGTCAGGGCGTGCACGTCCTGGACGACCAGGGTCCCCGCGCCCTCGTTGGTGAACACCTCGAGGAGCAATCCGTCGGGCAGGTCGTGGGAGAGGATGTGGACCCTCCCCACCCCACCCGGGAGAGCGGCCGCGATGGCCGAGGTCTTGGGGAGCATGCCCCGGGCGAGGCTCCCCTGCTCCCGCAGGCTTGCGAGCCCCGCGAGGTCGGTGTAGGAGACGACCGAGCCGGGATCGTCCGGCCGCTCCAGGATGCCCGGCGCGCCCGTCAGGAACAGGAGCTTCTCCGCCTGGAGGGCCACGGCCAGGGCCGAGGCCACCGTGTCCGCGTTGATGTTGAGGAGCGTCCCGTCGTCCGCCGCCGACAGCGGGCTCACGATCGGGACGAACCCCGCGTCCATCAGGGCCACCAGAACCTTGGGGTCGACAGAGACCACGTCGCCGACGAAGCCGTAGTCCACCAGCTCGCCCTCCACGCGGACGGGCGGCCGGCGCCGGGCCTGGACGAGCCCCGCGTCCACCCCCGAGATCCCCACCGCCGGCAGACCGAGCCTCCGGCAGAGGGCGAGGAGCCGGGTGTTGACCTCCCCGTTCAAGACCATGGTGGCGACCTCCAGGGCCTTTTCGTCCGTCACCCGCCGTCCCTCGATGAAGCGGGCCTCGGCGCCCAGGGCCCGGGCGAGGTCCGTGGACTGCGCGCCCCCGCCATGGACGACGACGACCCGGATGCCCACCTGGTGGAGGACCTCCACCTGCTCGACGAGAGCGCGGGCGGTCGCCTCGCTCTCCAGGGCGCCGCCCCCCGCCTTGATGACGAAGGTCTTCCCCTTGAACAGGCGGATGTAGGGGATGGCGTGCTTCAGGGCCGCCGCCTCGGCGGTCCGCTGGCCGACGTCTTTCATGGTGTCGTCCTCCCGAATCCGACCTCTTGGCGGGGCCGGAGCGTTCCGATCCGCAACAGCCGATAGAGCACCGCCATCTGGGCCCACATGCGGTTCCTGGCCTCGTGGACCACCACGCTCCTGGGTCCGTCGAGCACCGCGTCCTTCACCACACAGTTCCTGCGCACCGGCAGGCAGTGCATGAACCGGCAGTCCTCCGCCGCTGGAGCGAACCAGTCCTCGTCCACGCACCAGTCCCGAAGACCTGCCCGCAGCGCGGACTCCGCCTCCGGGTCCCCATAGTGGACGGGCGCGGTCCAGGACTTGGCGTAGAGGACGTGGGCGCCCTCCATCGCCTGCTTCCGGTCGGCCGTCTCCCGTACCGAGCCGCCGGAGAGGGCCGCGGCCTGGCGGGCCTTCTCCATCACCGGCTCGGGCAGGCCGAATCCCTCGGGGCGCAGCACGGTCACGTCCATCCCCCGCTGGGCCGCCATGTGGACCGCGGCAGCGGGCACGGCGAGCGGCAGCGCCTTGGGGTGCCAGGCCCAGGAGAGGACGAACTTCCCTTCCCGGGACGGGATGTCCAGGTCGTCCATCGTCTTCCAGTCCCCCAGCGCCTGACAGGGGTGGTTCATGGCCGACTCCATGTTGATCAGGGGGACCGGGCAGACGTCGGCCATGGCGTTGAAGGTCGCCTCCGAGAGGTCCTCCTGGAGGTCCGTTCCGCCCGCGAACGAGCGGATGCCCAGGGCATCGGCGTAGCTCGCCAGGACCGGGATGGCCTCCTTCACGTGCTCGGCCGCGGCACCGTCCATCACCACGCCGTCCCGGGTCTCCAGGACCCAGGTCCCCTGACCCGGGGTGATCACGATGGACGTGCCCCCGAGCCGGGACATCCCGGCCTGGAAGGAGGCCAGGGTCCGCAGGGACGGGTTGAAGAACAGGAGGCCCAGGATCTTCCCTCCCAGCGCGTCCGGGTCCGGCCTGCGCTCCAGGCGCGCGGCCAGGGCGAGGAGGTCGATGACCTCCTCCCGGCTCAGCTCCGCGAGGTCCACGAACCGCTTCACGGCCGCACCTCTGCGAGGGCCGTGGCGAGAGTCCGCACGTGGTGCTCTTCCAGGATCAGAGGAGGCAGGAGGCGGACGACGTGAGGATCGCCGCTCGTCCCGGCCAGGATGCCATGCTCCAGCAGGTCGGCCACCACCTCCTTGCCCGGCCGCGTGGTCCGCAGGCCGAGAAGGAATCCCTCCCCCTGGACGCCGGTCACCGGTCCCACGACGCACGTTGCACGGATCAGCCCGGAGAGGGAACGGACCCGGGCCATCAGCCCCTCGGACTCGATCGTGTCGACGACCGCCTCGATCAGGGCGCACGCCATGGGCCCGCCGCCGAAGGTCGTCCCCAGGTCCCCGATCTTCAGCCCCTGGGCGGCTGCTTCCGAGACCAGGACGGCGCCGGCGGGGAATCCTCCGGCGAGCCCCTTGGCCACGGTCAGGACGTCCGGGAGGATGCCGTACGCCTGGGCCGCGAACGGGTGGCCCGTCCGGCCCATGCCGCACTGGACCTCGTCGAAGATCAGGAACGCCCCGGCCCTGCGCGTGAGCTCCCGGGCCGCCCGCAGGTAGTCCTCCCCGAGGTCCACCGCTCCGGCCTGGCCCTGGACGGGCTCGACGATCAGCGCCGCCGCTCCCCCCTCCGCGCAGAGGGCCGCCTCCAGGGCCGCCAGATCCCCCCGGGGCACGAACGTCACCGGGAAAGGTGTCCGCGGAAAGCCATACCACTTCTCCCAGGCTCCCCACGTGACGGCCGCGGCTCCGGCCGTCCGGCCGTGGAACGCCCCCTCCAGGGCCACCACCCGCTCCCGGCCCGTGGCCCGGAAGGCGAGGCGCAGCGCGTTCTCGTTCGCCTCGGCCCCGCTGTTGACGAGAAACGCCTTGGTCAACCCCTCCGGCCCGAAGCGCACCAGCCGCTCCGCCGCCCGGGCGCGCACGGAAAGCGACACGGAGTTGCTCTGGAAGAACAGCTCCTCCGCCTGCCCGGCGAGAGCCGCCACGAGCCGCGGGTGCCGGTATCCCAGGAGCGCCACCGCGTGGCCGCCATAGAAATCGATCAACCTCCGGCCATCCCGGGTGTGGAGCATCACGCCTTCGCCGCGCACCGGCTCGACGGGGGTGTGGGCGTAGACGGGCAGCAGCCAGCGCGCCTCGTCGAGGGAGGCGGTGGGGGTCGTGGGCTCAGCGATGGTGGTCATTCCTCTCTCCCCCCAGGGTTTCCACCCCGGGCTAACCGAAGATCGCCCCCTGCGGGGGCGACGTTTTGTCAGCCCAGGGCGGCAGCCCTGGGCGCGGCGAAACCCTGGGCAGGACGGTTTACACCCACCCCACCCCCGGCACCGTCAGCCCGCACGTCTCGGGAAACCCGAGCAGCCGGTTCATCCACTGGATCGCCCCTCCGGCGGCCCCCTTGACGAGGTTGTCGATCGCCGAAAAGACCACCAGGTGGTCGCCGTCGGTCACGGCCGACAGGCGGGCGCGGTTCGTCCCCACCACGTCCTGGAGGCGCGGCGGCTCGGGCAGGACGTCCACGAAGGGCGCGCCCTCGTAGAAACCGTCCAGGGCCCGGGTGACCTCCAGCCCGTTCAGCGGCTGCACGAGCCGGGCCTGGAGGGTGGCGTAGATGCCGCGGGCGAAGGGGCCGGCCTGGGGGACGAAGTGGATCTCCGGCTCCACGCCCGAAGCCGCGGCCGCGAGGGTCCGCATCTCCGGCTCGTGCCGGTGGCGCAGCGGATTGTAGGCGTAAAGGTTGCTCCGCCGCGCCGGGTGGTGCGTGGTCGCCGTGGGCGTCCGCCCGGCTCCCGTGCTGCCGGTCACGGCCACCACCGAGATCCGCGGCTCGATCATCCCCATCTTGAGCAGGGGGACCGCGGCGAGGAGCGTGGCCGTGACGAAGCAGCCCGGGTGGCCCACATGCCCCTCGGGGGTCTCCTCCAGGTGCTCGGGCAGCGCGCAACGGAACGCCCCGAGCCATCCCGGGGCGCCGTGCGGGTGGCCGTAGACCTCGGCATAGCGGTCCGCGTCCGCGAAGCGGAAATCGGCGGAGATGTCCACCACCCGCGCCCTCGTCCCCGCCCGCCCGGCGGCTCCGAGCACCTCGTCGATCAGGGGCGCCGCGGCGCCGTGGGGAGCCGCGCAGAGCACGGCCACCGTGTCGCCGCCGTCGAGCAGGCGCGGCAGGTCCTCCCGGCCGCAGAAGGAGAGGCCGCGGAAGCACCCCGCGAGGTGGGGGAAGGCGGACTCCACCTCTCCCCCGGCCTGGCTCTCGGAGACCACGGCCAGAGGGGAGAGGAATGGATGGCCCGCGAGGAGCCGCAGGAGCTCCCCCGAGACGTAGCCCGTCCCGCCGAGGACGATCGTTGGCACGGGCGAGCTCACGGTACCACCTCCACGGCCGCCGGAGCGCCGAGCCCCAGCCGCTCAGCCACCAGGGCGGAGAGGCGCTCGCCGCTCGTCCGGGCGTTGATCGCCGGCACGCCCAGGCTCGCCTCGATGATCTCCGTCCCGGCCACGTTGTCCGTGGCCGGCCCGGTCACCGCCGCGGGCTCGATGCCGAACTGCTCCCGGAGCATCCGCACCCCGCCCCAGGCCGCCACCGGGTCGTTCGCCGCGAGCACCACGGCGGTGAAGGCGGAGCGGATCGCCGGGTCCTCCAGAATGGCCGCGACGCCGTAGGCCCCCAGGAGGCCGTCCCCCAGCTCCACCACGATCGCGTCCGGTCGCTTGGCCGCGAGCCGCGAAAGCAGCGTCCGCGTCACTGCCGGGGCGTTGGCCGGGCCCGTCGAGACCACCCCCAGGTCCGTGAAGATCGCGGTCGAGCGCGCTCCGGCGTCCTCCATGGCCAGCACGTCCCGACGCAGGGAGACGCCCGTGGCCTTGAAGCCGTCCACCGTGAGGCCTCCGTGGGAGAGATGGCGCACGAGGGTGCAGGCCGCGGCCGTCTTGCCGCAGTTCATGCACGAGCCCACCAGGGCCACCACGGGCACGCCGCCCGTATCGAGCCGCGCCTCCGGGCTCAAGGGCTCGCCGCCGATGCGCGCCGCGACGCCGATCCGCTCCCCGAGGTAAGGGAAGTGGAGCACCGCGCCCAGCACCTCGCACTCGAACGGCGGGCCCAGGTCCGGATTCACGGAGTCGCAGATCCCGATCACCCCGCCCATGTTGAGCAGGTGGACCGTGTCCCCCGGCGCCAGCCGCTGGGGCAGATGGCCCGAGTAGCCGAAGAGGGCGTGCCGGTGGCCCAGGGCGCCGGCGATCACGTCCCCCTTCTTCACCTGCGCCATGCGCCCGGTGGGGAGCTCGAGCTGGCTGTACGTGCTCTTGTCGTTCTTTACCCGCACGGCCACCACCACCCCCTCCTCGCAGGGGATCTCGGCGGAGACCCGCACCTCGCGCTTCAGGCCGCAGGCCCGGGTCACCGAGGCGATCTTGTCGAGCATCACGGTCTTCATGGCTCAGGCCCCTTCCTTGCCCATCCGGGCGTACAGCTCTCCGGGAATCGACACGATCCGGGAAAAGCCCTTGGCGTCGGCGGGCGTCCACTCCCCCGCCGCCTCGCCGTAGACTCCCCGGGAGGCGTTCCGCAACGAGAAGGGGGACTTTACCCCTTCCACGAACAAGGACCCGGTCCGGAAAGTGAGGTCGACCTCCCCCGTCACCCGCTCCTGGGAGGAGAGGAGCAGCGCCTCGATGTCCCGGCACGCCGGGTCCAGGTTCTGCCCCTCGTGGATGAGGTCGCCGTAGACGGCCGAAACCGTCTCCTTGATCCGGAGCTGCCGGCCGGTCAGGGTCAGCTTCTCGAGCTCCCGGTGGGCGGTGAGGAGCACCTCCGCGGCCGGCGCTTCGAAGGCGACCCGCCCCTTGATCCCGAGGATCGTCTCCCCGAGGTGAATGCCCCTGCCGATCCCATGCCGCGCCGCCGCCGCCTCCACCCGCTCGATGAGCGCCACCGGCGCGAGCTCTTCGCCGTCGAACGATACGGGCGCGCCCTTTGCGAAGGCCACCGTGTGCCGCACGGGAGGAAGCGGCGCGTCGAAGGCCCCCTGGGTCAGCACCCACGCGGACTCGGGGATGGACTCGACCGTGTCCAGCGTCTCCTTGCCGCCGATCGTCACCCCCCAGAGACCGCGGTTGACGGAGTACGCCGCGCCGAAGGCGGGCACGGGCAGGCCCCGCTCCTCCAGGTACGCCACCTGCTGGGACCGGGCCACGGGAAAATCCCGCACCGGGGCCAGGATCTCGAGACCGGGGGCCAGCGTCCGCAGGGCCACCTCGAAGCGCACCTGGTCGTTGCCCGCCGCCGTGGACCCGTGGGCCACCGTCCGGCTGCCCAGCCGCGCCGCCACCCGCGCCACCTCCGATGCCTGGATGAGCCGCTCCGCTCCGACGCAGATCGGATAGGTCTGCCCGCGGCGGACGTTTCCCATCACCAGGAAGCGGATCACCCGCTCGAAGAAGACCTCCCGGCCGTCCACCAGAACGTGCTCCACCGCGCCGAGAGCACGGGAACGCTGGGCCAGGTCCTCAGCCGCCGCGGCGTCGAGGCCGCCGGTGTTCACCGTGACGGTGACCACCGGCCGGCCGTACGTCTCGGTCAGCCAGGGGATGCAAAAGGAGGTATCCAGCCCGCCGGAAAAGGCGAGCGCGATCGGCTCCGCCATGGTTCACCTCTCGAGAAAGCTGTCCAGCCTCTGGATGAGACGCTTCTGGTCGCGGGCGGAGGCTGTCGCCGCGAACACGGTGTCGTCGCCGGCCATCGTGCCCACCACCTCGGGCCAGCCTGCCCGGTCGATGGCGAGGCCCACGCTCTGCGCGGTCCCGACGGCCGTAAAGATGACCGTGAGATGAGGCCCCGCGGGCTTGACCCCCCGCAGGAACCGGGAGAACTCGGCCAAACCCGGGTCCCGCCCCTCTCTCTCCTGGGGCAGGGCGTACCGTCCGCCGATCCACGCCACGCCGAGCTCCCGCAGGTCGCGGCTCACGCTCGACTGGGTTGCGGAGATGCCGCGCTGGCGCAGGAGGTCCACCAGCTCGAGCTGGCTCGTCACCCGCTCGTTCGGCAGGATCTCCAGGATCGCCTGCTGGCGCGTCTCCTTGATCTCGTGGTCCATCGGCATCGGCGTCGGCGTCCTCTGCAAAGAGATGCGCATGATAGCGCATGTGGTGACTAGAATGTCAATGGGCCGGAGGGAAATTCCAGGAGCGCAGGGAGAGTGTTCTGGGAGGTGGGCACGGCAGGGAGGAACTTCTGCTTGCTTTCAAGGAGGATCTTCGGTAGATTTTTCATGAATCGGCGAGGAGGTTCAACGATGCCGCCGCTCCAGCTCGAAGGCTAGAATCCTGGGATGAGCAGGAGGCTGAGATGTCCGTCGTACGCATCCGAAAACTAGAATGGTGGGAGGAGGAGACGCCGATGGCCTTTCCCGCTCCCAAGAGACTCCTGTCCGAAGACGATCTCCAGACGATGGAGAAGACCGGGATCGTTCCCCGGGGCAGACGCTTCGAGCTGATCCAGGGGGAGGTCTATGAGCGGGACCGGGGCGGGCTTCACAAACACCTGTTCAGCGTGGACGAGTACCACCGCATGGCAGAAGTTGGAATCCTCTCGGAAGGCGAACGCGTCGAGCTGATCCGGGGGGAGATCTACGAGATGGCGGCTATCGGCAATCCGCACGCCATGTGCGTGATGAGGCTCATCGAGCGCTTGGTTCTGCTCCTGGTCCCGAGGGCCTGGATCAATCCCCAGAACCCCCTCCCGTTGTTCCCGACCATGTCCGAGCCACAACCCGATGTCGCAGTCCTTCGCCGACAGGATTTCTCCACGCGCCCCCCGGGCCCCGAAGACACCTACCTCGTCATCGAGGTCTGCGACTCTTCGTTGAGCCGTGACCGGAAGAAGCTCCCCCTCTACGCTGCGAGCGGCATCCCCGAGGTCTGGCTCGCCGACCTCAACTCCAAGACGGTCTTCGTCTACCGCCATCCCACCCCGACGGGTTATCCGGACCCGCAGGAGTACCGCCCCGGCCAGACGATCTCCCTCCTCGCCTTCCCTGACTTCAGCGTGTCCGTGGACGAGATCTTCGGATAGGTGCTTTCGCCCGCGAACGGGGAGACTCGGGATGCCTGTTGCTCAACCGCGGGAACTAGAATGGTGGGAGGAGGAGACGCCGATGGCCTTTCCCGCTCCCAAGAGACTCCTGTCCGAAGACGATCTCCAGACG